>SCTQ01000357.1 GCA_004322345.1 Aquabacterium sp.
CCGGCTTCATCCACCTCGGCAACATCCGCTCGGCGCTCTATCCCTGGGCCTTCGCCCGCGCCAACCAGGGTGTCTTCATCCTGCGCATCGAGGACACCGACGAGGACCGCTCCTCGCAGGAAGCCGTCGACGTGATCCTCGAGGGCATGAACTGGCTGGGCCTGGACCACGACGAGGGCCCGTACTTCCAGATGCAGCGCATGGAGCGCTACCGCGAAGTGGTCCAGCAGATGCTGGACGACGGCCTGGCCTATCCCTGCTACATGTCCCAGGCCGAACTGGAGGCCCTGCGCGAGCGCCAGATGGCCGCCAGGCAGAAGCCGCGCTACGACGGCACCTGGCGCCCCGAGCCCGGCAAGACGCTGCCCGCGATTCCTGAGGGCGTGCGGCCGGTGATCCGCTTCCGCAATCCCGTCGGCGGCTCCGTCGTCTGGGAGGACAAGGTCAAGGGCCGCATCGAGATCAGCAACGACGAACTCGACGACCTGGTGATCGCGCGTCCTGCTGCCGCAGGGCAGGGCAGCCTCGTGGGCACGCCGACCTACAACTTCTGCGTCGTGGTCGACGACCTGGACATGGGCATCACCCACGTCATCCGCGGCGACGACCACGTCAACAACACGCCGCGCCAGATCAACATCCTGCGCGCCCTGGGCAAGGAGCCGCCGGTCTACGCCCACCTGCCCACCGTGCTCAACGAGCACGGCGAGAAGATGAGCAAGCGCCACGGCGCCAAGGCCGTGACGCAATACCGCGACGAAGGCTACCTCGCCGATGCCATCGTGAACTACCTGGCGCGCCTGGGCTGGAGCCACGGCGACGACGAGATCTTCTCGCGCGAGCAGTTCGTTGCCTGGTTCAACCTAGACCACCTGGGCCGCTCTGCCGGCCAGTTCGACGAAGCCAAGCTGCGCTGGGTGGCCTCGCAACACATGAAGATGGCCGACGACGAGAAGCTGGCCATCGCCGTCGCGCAGCGCCTGCAGGTCGAGCCCGACGAGCGCCTGGCTCGCATGTGCGCGCTCTTCAAGGAGCGCTGTGCCACCACGGTGGAACTGGCCGACTGGCTGACGATGTTCTTCCGTCCCGTGGCGCCGTCGGACGCAGATCGTTCGGCTCACCTGACCGATGCCATCCAGCCCGCGCTGGCCGCCCTGGCCACGCGGCTGGAGCAGGCGGCATGGGACAAGGCCGCGATCAACCAGGCCATCAAGGACACCATCGCCGAGTTCGGCCTGAAGATGCCTCAGCTGGCCATCCCAGTGCGCGTGATCGTCTGCGGCAGGCCCCAGACGCCCTCGGTGGACGCGGTACTTGAGTTGTTTGATCGATCAACTGTGCTGCAGCGATTGCGCAGCCTGTGAAATTCAGTCTATACTCGCGGTCTCGCTTGAACAGCACTGTTGTTCGGGGATGAAGGCAGAAGCCGCAAGGTGATGTTCTTCAAGACCCGAGCTTCGATGGGGGTATAGCTCAGCTGGGAGAGCGCTTGCATGGCATGCAAGAGGTCAGCGGTTCGATCCCGCTTACCTCCACCAATTGAGCGTTGAACGAATGTTTGGCAGTCGTTTGACAATCGGCGGTGGCGCTGTTCAAGTCGGTGAAGGATCAGTCCCCTTCGTCTAGAGGCCTAGGACACCACCCTTTCACGGTGATTACAGGGGTTCGAATCCCCTAGGGGACGCCAAGTTCTGCAGCACTTGGCTGCCGCGCAAGCGGTGGCAAAGCTGTCTGGAGTGGTAGTTCAGTTGGTTAGAATACCGGCCTGTCACGCCGGGGGTCGCGGGTTCGAGCCCCGTCCACTCCGCCAACAAAACCGAAACGGGCCAGTTCGCAAGGACTGGCCCGTTTTCCTTTGCCTCGCTGCACCTATCCCGCGGACACCATCCCCAATGCCCTGGGCAGGACCAGCGACAGCCATGGCAGGTAGGTCACCACCACCAGGAAGACCAGCATCGTCAGCAGCCACGGCCATACGGCGATGGTGAGCTCGGTGATGCCCATCTTCGTGACGCCGGAGGCGACGTACAGGTTCAAGCCCACCGGCGGATGGCACATGCCGACTTCCATGTTGACCGTCATCACGATCCCGAAGTGCACGGGGTCGATGCCCAGTTGCACGGCCACCGGGAAGAGGATCGGCGCCAGGATCAGCACGATGGAGGTGGGCTCCATCACGTTGCCCGCCAGCAGCAGCAGCACATTGACCGCCAGCAGGAACGCCACGGGGCCCAGGCCCATGTCCAGCATCCAGCCGGCCAGAGCCTGCGGGATGTTCTCGTTGGTCATGATGAACGAGAACAGCACCGCGTTCGTGATGATGTAGAGGAGCATCGCGCTCATGTTGGCCGAGTCCAGCAGCACCTTGGGCACGCCCCTGAGCGGCAGGTCGCGATAGACGAAGACGGCGATGAAGAAGGCGTAGACCGCGCTCATCGCCGCAGCCTCGGTCGGCGTAAACAGGCCGCTGTAGATGCCGCCGATCACCACGACGATCAGCAGCAGCCCCCAACCCGATTCCTTCAGCGTGCGCAGGCGTTCGCCCCAGCTGGCCGTGGGCCGGCGTGGGTAGCCGTTCTTGCGCGCGATGTACCAGGTCGTCAGCCCGAGCGATGCGGCCAGTGCGATTCCGGGCACGATCCCGGCGATGAACATCGTGCCCACCGAGGTGTTGGTCGACACCGAATACATCACCATCACGATGGACGGCGGGATCAGGATGCCCAAGGCGCCGGAGGTCGTGACCACGCCGGCGCCGAAGCGTTTCGGAAAGCCGCTCTTGACCATGGCCGGCAACAGGATGGAGCCGACGGCGACGACCGTGGCCGGGCTGGAGCCTGAGACGGCCGCGAACAGGGCGCAGGCCAGGACGCCGGCCAGCCCCAACCCGCCGTGCCAGTGGCCCACCATGGACACCGCGAAGCGGATCATCCGGCGTGCCACCCCGCCGTGCGTGAGGAAGTTGCCGGCCAGGATGAAGAAGGGGATCGACATGATCTCGAACTTCTCGATGCCGGTGAACAGCTTCAGCGCGACCGACTCGATGGGCACCTGCGTCATCGTGAAGAGGAAGGTCAGCACCGTCAGCCCCAGCGCAATGCTGATGGGCATGCCCACCAGCATCAGTACCAGCAGCAGGCCGAAAACGATGGCGGCGTTCATCGGGGCTCTCCTTCGTCGCGCCTGCCCTCGCGGGCCATGGCCTCACCGGCCTGCAATGCCTCGCCGACCAGCGGCAGCTCGCTGTCCAGGCCCTCCACGTGGCCGTGGTCATGGCGCGGCAGGTCGCCGGTGCGCAGGAAGGCCCGTGCGACCTGCAGGAAGCGGAAGCACATCAGCGAGGAGCCCAGCGGGATCGCTGCGTAGACCACCCAGGTGCGCCATTCCAGGTCGGGCGTGGTCGGGCCTTCCGGGATGTCGCCCGTGGGCCGGTGCAGCCAGGTCAGCACGGCCCAGTGCATGCCGTTCTCCCACACCAGCCGCGCGCCCAGCACGGCGACGGTGCCGGTGAACAGCGCACCGGCCAGCAGGCCCAGCATCACGAAGACGCCACGCGGCCCGCTGGGCAGGCGGTTGATCAGCACGTCCACGCCCACGTGGATGCCGGTGCGCACGCCGTAGGCCGCGCCGAACTTGGCCATCCAGACGAACATGATGATGGTCAGCTCCTGTGCCCAGCTGACGTTCATGCCCAGCAGCCAGTCCTGCAGGCCGGGGATCGCGTGGCCCGCGAGGTAGCGATGCAGCACCGCGAGGAAGACGATCACGGTGGCCGCGCCCATCAGCGCCGCGATGAGCCATTCCTCGATGTGGTCCAGGAATTTCATGGCCGCAGGGCGCAAGGCGTCAGTTGGCCGGATCGAAGCCGGTCTCCTTGTAGATGGACTTGATCAGCTCCGGCCCGATGCGCTCGGCCTGCATGGCGTGCACGCGGGTGAGGGTCTTCTTCAGCTCGGCGCGTTCTGCCGGCGTCAGCTCCAGGATCTGCGTCTTGCCCGACTTGCGCACCGCTTCGATTGCGTCGTCGTTCTCCTTCTTCGCGATCTGGTTGGCGTAGGTGGTGGCCTCGGCCATCGCCTCTTCCAGCGACTTGCGGATGTCCGGCGGCAGGCCCTCCCAGAACTTCTTGTTGACGATGACGGCGTAGCCCAGGTAGCCGTGGCCGCTGTGCGTCAGGTACTTCTGCACCTCGTGCATCTTCTGCGTGTAGAAGTTGGACGGCGGGTTCTCGGTGCCGTCCACCACGCCGGTCTGCAGCGCCTGGTAGACCTCGGAGAAGGCCATCACCTGCGGATTGGCACCCAGGGCGCGCATTTCGGAGTCCAGCACCTTGGAGGACTGGATGCGCATCTTCACGCCCTTGAAGTCGTCGGGCTTCTTCAGCGGCTTGTTGGCGGAGAAGTCCTTGAAGCCGTTGTCCCAGTACGCCAGGCCGATGATCCCGCGCGGCTCCAGCTTCTGCAGCAGGCTCTTGCCTATCGGGCCCTGGGTCACGCGGTGCAACTCGTCGTAGTTGTCGAAAAGGTAGGGCAGGTCGTAGACCTCGAACTCCTTGGCGCCCAGCGGTCCGAACTTGGCCAGCGACGGCGCCAGCATCTGCACGGCACCGATCTGCAGCGCCTCCAGTTCCTCCTTGTCCTTGTAGAGCGCGCTGTTCGGGTAGACCTCGACCTTCACCCGGCCCTTGGTCTTCTCGGCCGCGAGCTGGGCGAACTTCTCGGCCGCCTCGCCCTTGGGCGTGTTCTTGGCGACCACATGGCTGAACTTGATGACGATGGGTGCCTGCGACCAGGACAGGCCGGCGGCGAGGGCGCAGGGCAGGACGGCGAGCTGAAGCAAGGTACGGCGCAGGATGGTCATGGCGGTCTCCTCGGTCTGGTTCGCGTGGAGTGTCCGCGTGCTCCGTTCAGGCGCACACCATGGATGTCCGCATCGGGTCCTCCCGCTGAACATCGCCGGCAAAGCGGCGTAGAAGGCGCCGCCTTCAGGCTGGCGCGCGGCGCACCGCCAGCAGCGCCGCGCCCAGCACCAGCAGGCCTGCCATGCCAGGCTCCGGCACGGCGGCCGTGATGCCGTGGATCTCCAGTTGCGCTTCCCAGGACACGCCGATGCGGTGGTCGGTTTCGTTCGTGTAGGTGACGCTCAGCCTGCCGGGGGCGTCGCCGGGGGCCAAGGTGAGGCTGTCGATGCGCTCGTCGGGCTGCAAGGCATCGCGCAGCGACAGCAGTCCCACGGCCAGGGCATAGCCGGATGCAGTCGCGCCGTCGTCGAAGCTGGCGCCGAAGTCGGCCGTCAGCGTCACGCTCGTGCCCGGGTCCAGCACGATGGCGTCCTGCCAGTCGTCAACGGTGGCGAAGGTGTACTGGTAGAGCAGGAAGTCGTAGGCGGTCCCGGGACGCGTCACCGTTGCCGTGCCCTGCAGTGGACCGACCTGCGTCGTGCTCCAGCTGCCCTCCAGGTCCACGCCGGGCAGGTGGACGTCGGCACCGCTGCAGCCCGACGGCCAGGGATAGGGATCGGTGCCGCAGCTGCTGCCGTCGTCGAAGTGGGCGAGCGCGTCCGCGTAGGAAGAGCCTGGGCTGCCGGGGACCGGGCTGCCGTCCGCTGCGGCGAAGCCGAAGCTGATGTTCTCCAGCCGGGCGGAGACGCTGTCGGCGCGGGCTGCGGGGCTGGCGAGCAGGCAGGCCAGCAATCCGATGGGGATGTGTCGCTGCATGGGAAGACTCCTGAACGGCCGCGGCGAGTATCTGCCTGCCCCGCAGCCACCATGCAACAGCTCGTATGCAGGCGTGTATTCAGGCGCCGATGCGCCGCCCCGGCAGCTTCAGCAGCCCGTTGCTCAAGGCGGTGCCCAGCAGGATCAGCCCGCCGCCGGCGGCGACTTCCGGCGTCAGCGCCTCGTCCAGCCACAGGTGGGCCCACAGTGCGGTGAAGGCGGGGATCAGGTAGGTCACCGACATCGCATAGGCCGGCCCCGCACGCTCGATCAGCCGGAAGAAGAGCACGAAGGCCAGCGCCGTGCACAGCACGGCCAGCAGCACGGCCGGTATCCAGGCGCGCACGCCGCGCGTCGCGGCCGGCCAGGCGTGTGCGGCGGGCAGGGCCAGCAGCAGCGTCGCGCCGCCCAGGCTGGCCGCGGACACCGCCAGCGGCGGCGAGTCCGGCCAGTGGCGCCGGGTGGCCAGCGTGGAGCCGGCATAGAACACGGTGGCCAGCAGGCAGGCGGCGGCCGGCAGCAGGATGGAATGGTCCTCGTGGCGCAGCAGGCCGCTCGTCACGGGATGGCGCGACAGCACCAGCCAGACCACGCCGGCGAAGCCCACGGTCAGGCCCAATGCGCGCTGCGGGCCGGGGCGTTCGCCCAGCCAGGCCCAGGCGATCAGCGCGCCCCACAGCGGCACCGTGGCGTTGAAGATGGCCAGCAGGGCCGAGGGCAGGGTGACCGCCGCATAACTGAACAGCGCGAAGGGCAGCCCCGCGTTGCAGATGCCCAGCAGCACCAGCCCGCGCCAGTGCCGGCGCATGAAGCCGCCGTGTCCCTGTGCCAGCGCGAAGGGCAACAGCGCCGCGGCCGCCAGCCCCACGCGCAGCGCCGCCAGCGGCAGCGGGCCGAAGGCTGCCGCGCCCAGGCGCATGAAGAGGAAGGACGAGCCCCAGATGGCGGCCAGCAGCAGGAGGTCGACGAGTTGCCTGGGCATGGGCGGGGCAGGGCGCTGGTTCGGGGCCGGACGGCCGCAGGCCGCGCAGCTTACCGGCGCACGTGCGTCCCCCGGGATTCAGGGGCATGGAGCCTGTCTTGGCACGCGCCTTTAAGGCGCCAGGCTGGGAAGGTGGGAACGAATCCGCCAGGTCCGCTCGGCCTGGCCAAACAAGCCCACTCGGTGTCGCAGATGCTCGCCATGGCCGAGCCATGGCGGTGCCTGGCGCCTTGCCCGGGCGCGTTCGGTCAGCCGGCCCGGACACGCCGCATTCATTCACGCCTTCTGGGCTGTCGTCCCTGCTCTCTACAATCGTCCGGATTCGCGGCGGGTGGCACGGCCCGCCGTCCGACTTCCAGATTCAAGGATGATTCATGCAAGTAGCAGCTTCGATCTTCAAGGCCTACGACATCCGGGGCATCGTCGGCCAGACCCTGGACGAGAACCTCGCCGAGCACCTGGGCCGCGCCTTCGGCACCGAGGCGCTCAAGCTGGGCGAGAAGGCCGTGGCCGTCGGCCGTGACGGCCGCCTGTCCGGCCCCGGCCTGGTGGCGGCGCTGATCCGCGGCCTGACCTCCACCGGCATCAACGTGATCGAACTCGGCGCGGTGACCACGCCGATGCTGTACTACGTGGCCGCCACGCGCACCGACGAAGGCTGCCACAGCGGCATCCAGGTGACCGGCAGCCACAATCCGAAGGACTACAACGGCTTCAAGATGGTGCTTGCCGGCCGCGCCATCTACGGCGAGGACATCCAGGGCCTGCGCAAGCGCATCGAGGCCGAGGACTACGCCAAGGGCGCCGGCAAGGCGACCAGGCTCGACGTGCTGGACGAATACACCAGGCGCATCGTCGGCGACATCAAGCTGGCGCGCCCGATGAAGATCGTCGTCGACTCCGGCAACGGCATCCCCGGTGCCTCGGCACCCGGCATCCTGCGTGCGCTGGGCTGCGAGGTCACCGAGCTGTACTCCGAGGTGGACGGCGACTTCCCCAACCACCATCCCGATCCCTCCAAGCCCGAGAACCTGGCCGACCTGATCAAGGCCGTGAAGGACACCGGCGCCGAGATCGGCCTGGCCTTCGACGGCGACGGCGACCGCCTGGGCGTGGTCACGCGCGAGGGCAACAACATCTTCCCCGACCGCCAGCTGACGCTGTTCGCGCGCGACGTGCTCACGCGCGTCAAGGGCGGCACCATCATCTTCGACGTCAAGTGCAGCCAGCGCCTGCCCATCGCCATCCGCGAGGCCGGCGGCCAGCCGCTGATGTGGAAGACGGGCCACTCGCTGGTCAAGGCCAAGCTGAAGGAAACCAAGTCGCCGCTGGCCGGCGAGATGAGCGGCCACATCTTCTTCTCCGAGCGCTGGTATGGCTTCGACGACGCCACCTATACGGCCGGCCGCCTGCTGGAGATCCTCAGCAAGAGCGACGACCCCAGCGCCGTGCTCAACGCGCTGCCCACCAGCCACAGCACGCCCGAGCTCAACGTGGCCTGCGCCGAAGGCGAGCACCACGCGGTGATCGAGAAGCTGCGCCAGACCGCCACCTTCCCCGGCGCCACGGAGGTCATCACCATCGACGGCCTGCGCGCCGAGTACCCGGACGGCTTCGGCCTCGTCCGCGCGTCCAACACGACGCCGGTGCTGGTGCTGCGCTTCGAGGGCCACACGCCCGAGGCGCTGGAGCGCATCCAGCACCAGTTCCTGGACGCCGTGCGGGCGGTCAAGCCCGACGCCCAGGTCGGCGGGGCCGCCCACTGAGCTGGCGCGAATCCCTCGCCCGCCTCGCCTATTCCGAGGCGCTGCGGGCCGGCTGGCCCTTCTACCTGGCGCGGCTGTGGTGGCGCGGCCGGCGCGAGAGCGGCTACCGCGCCGCCCTGGGCGAACGCGCCGGCTTCTACGGCGACGCGGCCTCGCAGGGGTGGATCTGGGTGCACGCGGTCTCGCTCGGCGAGACCCGCGCGGCGTCGACGCTGGTCGATGCCCTGCGCGCCCGCATCCCCGGCATGCGCTTGCTGCTGACCCACGGCACGGCCACCGGCCGTGAGGCCGGCGCCGCGCTGCTGCGCGGGGGGGACCGCCAGGCCTGGCTGCCCTTCGACACGCCCGGTGCCGTGCACCGCTTCCTGAAGCACTTCCGCCCGCGCCTGGGCGTGTTGATGGAGACCGAGGTCTGGCCCAACCTGCTGCATCACGCGGCAAAGCAGGGCGTGCCCGTGGTTCTGGCCAACGCCCGCCTGAGCGAGAAGAGCCTGCGCCGGGGCCAGAAGCTGTCCCTGCTGCTGGAGCCCGCCGCGCGCAGCCTGCATGCGGGCCTGGCCCAGACCGAGGACGACGCGCAGCGCCTGCGCAGCATGGGCACCCCGCGGGTGCAGGTCTGCGGCAACCTGAAGTTCGACATGCAGCCGGCCCCCGAGCTGCTGGCCCGCGGCAGCGCCTGGCGGGCCGCGGCACACCGGCCGCTCGTGATGGCGGCGGCCTCGCGCGAAGGCGAGGAGGCCGCGCTGCTGCGCGCCTGGCGCGAGGCGCAGGCCGCAGGCGGTGCGGTCGCCGGTGCGCGGCTGCTCGTCGTGCCGCGGCATCCCCAGCGCTTCGACGAGGTCGCCGACGAGATCCGGCGCGCCGGCTACGCGTTGTCCCGCCGCAGCGCCTGGGGCGAAGCCGGCCCCGGCGGCGACGCCCTGCAGGCCGATGTCTGGCTGGGCGACAGCCTGGGCGAGATGCCGGCCTACTACGCGGCCGCCGACCTGGCCCTGCTGGGCGGCAGCTTCGAGAAGCTGGGTGGCCAGAACCTGATCGAGGCCGCGGCCTGCGGCTGCCCGCTGCTGATGGGCCCGCACACCTTCAACTTCGCCGATGCGGCCGAGCTGTCCCTGCAAGCCGGCGCCGCGCTGCGCGTGGACGGCCTGCCTCAGGCCGTCGCACGGGCCGGCGAACTGCTGGCCGATCCGCGCCGGCTGCAGGCCATGGCCGGTGCCGCGCGCGGCTTCGGAGCGCGCCACCGCGGCGCGGCAGCGCGCATGGCCGATGTCCTGGCTGGGATGCTTGGCTGAAGAACGACAACGCCCGGCGAGCCGGGCGTCCAAGAGGCAGGGCGAGAGGCCTTACTTGGCGAGGAGGCGGTCCACCGGCTCCAGGTCCGACGCCACCAGCGTGCCTGCCGCCTGGCGCAGCTTCAGTCCGGCCACCAGCACGTCGTGCCGCGACTTGGCCAGGTCGCGCTGGCTGTTGTAGAGGTCGCGCTGGGCGTTGAGCACGTCGATGTTGACGCGCACGCCGACGCGGTAGCCCAGCTGGGTGGCTTCCACCGCCAGCTTGTAGGAAGCCTCGGCGGCCTCGTTGGCCTTGACCAGGGCCAGGCCGGACTGCACGCCCAGGTAGGCCTGGCGCGTGCCCAGCTGCACGCCGCGGCGCGCGGCGTCCACGTCGCGCTCGGACTTCTCTTCCAAGGCCAGCGTCTCCTTGATGCGGTTCTGGGTGGAGAAGCCGGCGAAGAGCGACATCTTGGCTTCCACGCCCAGGCTGGCGCTGTCGACGTTGCCCCGGTTGCCGGACGAGGAGGTGGTCTCGCTGTTGTGCGTGCGGGCCACGGTGCCCACCAGCTCCACCGTCGGCAGGTGGCCGGCGCGCGCCTTGCGGGTCTCGTCGCGTGCGATCTCCAGGCCCAGCTGGGCCTTGCGGATGTTGGGCGAGTTGTCGGCCATGGTGACCCAGTCGTTGACGCCCGTGGGCAGCAGCGTGGGCAGCACGGCGCCGCCTTGCAGCGGCTTGGGGTCCACGCCGGTGCGGCCGACCAGCACGTCCAGCGCGGCGCGCTTGGTCTGCAGGTCGTTGTTGGCGGCGATCTCCTGCGCCGTGGCCGCGTCGGAGCGGGCCTGGGCCTCGCGCACGTCGGTGACGGTCACGTTGCCGACCTCGAAGTTGCGCTTGGCGGCGGCCAGCTGCTCGGTGATGGCCTTGCCGTTGGCCTGGGCGGCGGACAGCGCATCCTGGGCGCTGAGCACGTCGAAGTAGGCCTGGGCCACGCGCACGATCAGGTCCTGCTCGGCCACGGCCAGGTCGGCCTGGGCGACGGCCAGCGACTTCTCGGCCTGGCTCAGGGTGGCCCAGTCGGCCTGGTTGTAGAGGGTCTGGCGCGCTTCCAGCGCGATCTGCGCCTGGGTGTTGGACTGGCTGCCGCCGGCCAGGGACGGGATGCTGGCCAGCAGCGGCGAGGACGACTTGGGCGTGTCCAGGTAGCTGCGCGTGACGTTGGCCGCCAGCCCCACGCGCGGCAGGCGCAGTGCGTCGGCCTGCTTGGCCTTGAACTCGGCGGACTTGGCCTCGGCCACGGACGCGAGGTAGGACGCGTCGTACTGGCGCGCCGCGTTGTAGAGCTCCAGCAGGCTTTGCGCCGAGGCCAGCGCCGGCACCAGGCCCATGCAGGCCAGGGCGAGCAGTCGCAGGGTCGGAACGGAGCGCTTGGTCATGAACAGTCCTCGTCGTTATGGGAAGGAGCAGGTGCGGGTCAGAAGCTGAAGCGTGCGGGCTCGGGGAAGCCGTCCAGGCGCTGGGCCACGGTGTCGTAGAGGGCCTGGCTGACGAAGCTGTGCTGGTCGCGGCGCTCGGTGCGCACGGCCTGCATGATGGGTTCCTGGCCGACGATGGCGATCAGGCGGCCGCCCGGCTTGAGCTGGTTCAGGATCACGTCGGGAACGCTGGCCACCGAGCCGGACAGCACGATGGCGTCGAAGGGGGCCTCGGCCGCCCAGCCCTGGGCGCCGTCGGCCAGCTTGACCTCGGCGTTGGCGATGCCTGCGATGCGCAGGTTGGTGGTGGCCATCTGCGCCAGGTCGGGGCGGATCTCCAGCGAGATCACGCGCTGCGCGCGGTGCGCCATCAGCGCGGCCATGTAGCCGCTGCCGGCGCCGATCTCCAGCACCTTCTCGTGCTTGCGCAGGTTCAGGTCCTGCACGATGCGGGCTTCCAGCTTCGGCGCCAGCATGGTCTGGCCGCCGGGCAGGGGGATCTCCAGGTCCATGAAGGCCATGGAGCGGTAGCCGGCGGGCACGAAGTCCTCGCGCTTGACGACGGCCAGCAGCGCCAGCACGTCGGTGTCCAGCACATCCCACGGGCGGATCTGCTGTTCGATCATGTTGAAACGGGCTTGTTCGATGTTCATGGTGCGGTCCTGGAAGCTGACTGGGCGCGATTTTAGGTAGCCGCCGACCCCGGGGGAGGATCGTTCGCGTCCGGGGCGTGCTTTGTTGCGAAGCGGCGTCGCCAGGCCTCGGCCCAGCGGTCCAGGTATACATACGCCACGGGCACGACGACCAGGGTCAGCAGCGAGGAGGCCACCACGCCGCCGATGACGGCCTGCCCCAGCGGCGCGCGCTGCTCGGAGCCTTCGGACATCGCGAAGGCCAGCGGCACCATGCCGAAGATCATTGCCAGGGTCGTCATCAGGATCGGTCGCAGGCGCACTCGCGCAGCCAGCAGGAGCGCATCTTCCCTGCTCAGCGGCGCGGCCGGGCTGGGGCTTGTCTCGATGCCGGCCCCCTCATCCTCGTGGGCCACGTCGCCGGCGCGCGCGCGGTTGGCGAAGTCGATGAGCAGGATCGCGTTCTTGGTCACGAGGCCCATCAGCATGATCACGCCGATGATCGAGAACATGTTCAGCGTCGATCCGAAGAAAAGCAGGGTGAGTACCACGCCTATCAGCGTCAGCGGCAGCGAGGTCATCAGTGCCGCCGGCTGCAGGAAGCTGCGGAATTGCGAGGCCAGGATCATGTAGATGAAGATCACCGCCATCGCCAGCGCCGACAGCGCATAGGCGAAGGCCTCCTGCATGTCGCGCGTGGAGCCGCCGAAGCGCACGCCGTAGCCGGGGGGCAGGGTGGAGGCCGCCAGCACCTTGGCGATGTCGGCGGAGACCTCGCCGGTGGAGCGCCCGCTGACGTTGGCCGTGATCTCGACCTCGCGGTTGAGGTCGCGGCGGTTGATCTGGTTGGGACCGGTGTCGTCGCGCACGTCGGCGATCTGGTCCAGGCGCACGACGCGCGGCGTGCCGTCGGCATTCAGCCCGGCGACGATGCCGATGTCGGCCAGGTCGCGCGAGCTGCGGCGTGCGTCCGGAGCCAGGCGCAGGCGGATGTCGTAGGTCTGGTCGTCCTCGGCGCGCCACACGCCCACGGAGTCGCCGGCCACCAGCGCGCGCAGCGTGTCGCTGAGGTTGCCGACGTTCAGGCCTGCGTCGGCCGCGGCGTCGCGCTTCACGCGCAGGGCCACGGTGGGCTTGTCGGGCTTCATGCTGGTGTCGATGTCCACCAGGCCGGGGATGGCCTTGAGCTTGGGCAGCAGGGTGTTGGTCAGGCGCTGCAGCTCGCGCAGGTCGCCGCCTTGCAGCGACAGCGAGATCGGCTTGGTGCCCCCCACGGCCTCCAGCAGGCCGACGTGGGTCACGGTGATGCCGGCCACGCGGTTCAGGCGCTCGCGCAAAGGCGCGGAGAGATCGTCGGCGCTGCGCTTTCGCTGGTGGCGGTCGGCCAGGCGCACGTACATGCCGACAAAGTTGCGGCCCAGCGTGGCGCCGGTGTTGATGGTGGCGACCACGTAGCGCACCTCCGGCAGCTCGCGCAGGATGGCGTCGACCTGGCGCGCCTTCGCCTCGGTGGCTTCCAGCGAGGTGCCCATGGGCGTGTAGAAGGTGACCGTGGTCTCGGAGTAGTCCGCTCGCGGCACGAACTCGGTGCCCACCAGCGGCAGCAGCGCGAAGCTGGCCACCAGGCTGCCGACGGCCACCAGCAGCGTGGCCAGCTTGTGCCGCAGCGACCAGCGCAGCATGCGCTGGTAGGCGCCGCCGAGCCGGTGCGAGAAGCGGTCCACTGCGCCGGTGACGCGGCCGAAGGTCCGGTCGTACCAGCCGCGCCCGCTCGCGCCGCCGTGCGCCTGCGGGTCGTGCCAGACCGAGGACAGCATCGGGTCCAGCGTGAAGCTGACGAACATCGAGATCAGCACGGCCACGACGATGGTGATGCCGAACTGGTGGAAGAAGCGCCCGATGATGCCGCCCATGAAGCCGATGGGCAGGAAGACGGCCACGATGGACAGCGTGGTCGCCAGGACAGCCAGGCCGATCTCGCTGGTGCCCTCCAGCGCCGCGGTGCGCGCGTCCTTGCCCATGTGGGCATGGCGCACGATGTTCTCGCGCACGACGATGGCGTCGTCTATCAGCAGCCCCACGCACAGGCTCAGCGCCATCAGCGTGATCATGTTGATCGAGAACCCGAAGGCCTGCATGAAGAAGAAGGTGCCGATCAGCGCGATGGGCAGCGTGAGGCCCGTGATGACGGTGGAGCGCCAGGAGTTCAGGAACAGGAAGACGATGGCCACGGTCAGCAGCGCGCCCTCGATCAGGGTGCGCCGCACGTTGGTCACCGCCACCTGGATGGGCCGCGAGTTGTCGCGCACCAGCTCCAGTGCCATGCCCGGCGGCAGCTTGCCGCGCAGGTCGGCGGCGGTCTGCTCCAGGCCGCGCACCACGTCCACGGTGTTCTCGCCCTGGGACTTCAGCACATCCATCACCAGGGTGCGCTTGCCGTTGAACAGCGCCAGGCTCTCGACCTCCTGCGGGCCGTCCACCACGTCGGCCACCTGTTCCAGGCGGACCGGCGAGCCCGCTCCCGCGCTGCCGCCGCGCCAGGCGACGATCAGCTTGCGGAAGTCGCCAGGGCTGTGGAAGCGGGCGTCGATCTGCACCACGCGCTCACTGTCGGCGGCGCGCAGGGCGCCGGCCGGGCGGTCCTGGTTCTCGCGGCCGACGGCGGCCTTGACCTGCTCGACCGTGACGCCCAGGGCTTCCATGTCCTTGGGCCGCAGCTGGATGCCGACCTCCCGCTTGACCGCGCCCACCAGCGTCACCGAGCCCACGCCGCGCACGTTCTCCAGGCGCTTCTTCACCACCTGGTCGGCGAAGGTCGTCAGCTCCATCTGGCTGCGCGAGCCGTCGGGCGAGACCAGGGCCAGGGTGTAGATGGGGCGCGCGGCGGGGTCGAAGCGCAGCACGCGCGGGTCCT
>SCTQ01000358.1 GCA_004322345.1 Aquabacterium sp.
CAGCGTCACCTCGCTGCCCCAGGCGCTGCCGCTCCACACGCGGTACTGCAGGCTGGACGAGTTGGAGGCCGACGAGTCGTAGACCACCATCGCGCGGCCGGTGAGCGACTCGTAGGCGACGTTGGCCTCGAAGTACTGCTGCGAGCTGTTGGTGCCCAGGTCGACACCGTTGCCCCAGCTGGATCCGTTCCACACCAGCGCGAACTGGTTGTTGCTGGCAGCGCTGGTCTCGCCCACCAGCACCATGCCGTCGGCGGCCGGGTTGGACACCATCTTCATGTGCAGCGGCTCGCCGGTGACGGGCAGCGCGATGGTGTTGATGGACGACCAGCTGCTGCCGTTCCACACGGCATACGACAGGCCGCTGCCCGTCGTGTTGCCGTTGTCCCAGACCAGGACGGCGTCGCCGCTCTGGCTCTCGTAGGCGATAGCGAAGCTGTCGTACTGGCTGGCCGCCGCAGCGGGCGTGGCGATCGGGATGGTCAGCACCGAAGACCAGCTGCTGCCGTTCCAGATGATGGCCATGATCTTGCCGGACGCGTCGGCCGCGCCGATCAGGATGATCTCGTTGCGCGTGGGCGCCTCGGCGGCGCCCATCATCAGGATGTCGTCGGTCAGCGCGACCCCGGTGACGCCGGTGGGGTTGAAGCCGGTCCCGTTCCAGTCGGCCGTGTACTGGAAGAAGCGGTCGTTGACCGCCCAGATGGCCTTGCCCTTGGGCGCGTTGGCCAGCGACACGGCCTGCACGGCCTGGGCGAACTCGGAGGCGCCCGTCGGGCCGCCTTCCACGTTGGCCACCGCGGTGATCCAGTCGCCGACGCTGGCGCCGGTCACCGTCAGCGAGAAGGTCGCATCGCCGTCGGCATTCGTCGTCACCTGCACCGCACCCAGGTAGGTGCGGCCCTCGCCGTAGCCGGAGGCGTCCTTGCCCGGGCTGGCGTAGAACTCGATGTAGATCGGCTGCGACTGGTTGCTCCACTCGATGGAGCCGGTGATGAAGGTCGTCGTGCCGCTGGTGACCACCGAGCTGATCACCGGGTAGTTGTTGCGGTAGTTGGCCCCGCCGTCGCCGTCGTTGTAGTCGTTGAGGGTGACGCCGTCGTTCTCTAGGTCGATGCCCAGACCGCCGTTGTTGTAGATGCTGTTGCGATAGAAGAAGTTGCCGTTGCCCGAGGCCACCGCGATGCCCGCGCCGGTGTTGCCCTGGATCACGTTGCCTTCGCCGGCGTTCTTGCCTCCCACCGTCACGTTGCTGGCCGCGATGTAGACGCCTGCGCCGCCGTTGGCGATCACCGTGCTGCCGTTGGCCCCCACGCCGATGTAGTTGCCCTGGATGGTGATGGTGCCGCCGCCGGTCACGTGGATGCCGTGGCTGGTGTTGCCGGCGATCACGTTGCGCGCGCCGGACGTGCTGCCGCCCACCACCACGTCGCCGCCGTCGTCGATGTACAGGCCCACCGCGTTGGCCAGCGCCGCGGTGCCGGCGGCGTTGGTGCCGATGTAGTTGCCGTAGACGTAGACCGTGCCGGTGGTCGTGATCCACGCGCCGCGCGAGCTGAAGCCGGAGATCACGTTGCCCGCGCCGGCAGCCGTGCCGCCTATGGTCACGTTGGTGGCCGCGCTTTCGATCATCAGCCCGTAGCTGCCGTTGTTGGCCAGCACCGCGGTGCCGGCTGCGGTGGTGCCGATGTAGTTGCCCTGGATGACCGCGTTGTTGGAGCCGGGCCCGATGTAGACGTTGTAGGTGGCACCGTTGCCCGAGATCACGTTGCGGTCGGCCACCGTGGTGCCGCCCAGCACGAGGTTGGCCCCCAGGCTGTAGATGCCGGCGCTGTCGTTCGCGTCGGCGGATCCCGCATAGGTGCCGTCCGCGTTGAAGGCGCCGATGTAGTTGCCGACGATGGTCTGGCTGTCCGAGCCGGCCGGCAGGTAGAGGCCGTAGGTCGTGAAGTCGCGGATCACCAGGCCACGGATGGTGCTGCCGTCCGAGGTGGAGCTCAGCTGCAGCCCGTAGGCGGCCGCGCCGTTGCCGTCCAGCACGATCAGCGGATGGCCCGCCGCGGTGGTACCCGGCTGGCTCGCCGCGTTGATGACCACGGTGCCGGTGATCGTCGGCAATGCGCTGGTGGTGGTGATGACGTAGGCGCCGTAGGCGTCGGCGCTGCCGGTCAGGATGTTGAAGGTGATGGTGTCGGTGCCGGCCGCGGTGTTGGCCGCGATCAGCGCCTCGCGCAGCGAGACGCGGCTGTCCGTGCCGCCGGAGATCGCGTTGAGCTGCTCGCCGGTGAAGCTGGTGCCCAGGCCGCTGTCGTTGGTGTCGGCCGTGGTCGTCACCACCAGGGCGCTGGAGACATCGGTCACCGTCACCGCGATGGCCTGGGTATCGGTGAGCGTGCCGTCGCTGGCCTGCACGATGACGTCGTAGACGTTGTTGCCGCCCACGTCGGTAGGGCTCTCGTAGTCGGGCGCGGCGCTGAAGGTCAGCACGCCGGTAGTGGTGTTGATGCTGAACTTGGCCGAGTCCGCACCGCCGACGATGCTGTAGCTGACGGTGCTGTCCGGATCGCTGGCGACCACGGTGGTCACCGCCGTCAGCGTCTCGGCGACGTTGATCGAGGCCGTGCTGCCGCCGCCGTTGCTGGTGATCGCCGGCGCGTCGTTGACCCGCGTCACGCTGAGCGTGGTGGTGGCCGTGGCCGTCTGGCCGTAGCTGTCGGTGACGACGACATTGATGGTGCGCGCCGTCGTGCTCGGGTTGTCCGAGGTGTTGTTGTAGGTCACCGTGCGCAGCACCTGCTGGTACTGCGCTGCCGTCGCGCTGCCGGACAGGGTCAGCACGCCGGTGCCGCTGTCGTAGCTGGCCGCTATCGGCGTGCTGGTGGTGACGGCGCTCAGTGACTCCAGTACGCCGTCCGGCTTGTTCGTCAGCGTCACCGTCATGCTGCTGAACGTGCTGCTGCTGCCCGCTGTGATGGTCGCGTCGGCCGTGTCCACCACGGCCGCGCCGACGTTCTCGGTGTAGGCCCCGCTGTAGCCGGTACCCGCCCCGCTGGCGTCCAGGTCCAGCGTGGGCGGGGTGGGCGGCGTGAAGGTCACGCTGAGCAGCGGCCGGTTCGCCACCGTCGCCACCTCGGCGGAGGAGAAGCCGACCTTGGAGCCGTAGTCGTCGCAGAAGATGTACCAGCCCTGATTGCTGCTGGGGTTGTTCGCCCACGCCTGCACGCTGGCGATCATCGCGGCGTTGCTGGCGAAGGTGTAGGCGCCGTTGCCTGACTCGGTGATCGTCTGGTCGGCGCTGCTGCGTGCCTCGCTGCCGTCCACGCCGCTGCCCATGCTGTTGTAGGTGGACGTGTCGTCCCAGGCAGCCAGCATGCGGTAGAGGCTGAAGGTCGGGTTGGTGAAGGTGGACTGGGCGGAGATGTAGACCTTCAGCGTCACGGCCGTGATGACGGACCCCTGCGGAATCTGGCCCGCGCCGCTGCCGATGATGTCGTTGAACTTCAACAGCATCTGGAAGGGGTCGTAGGTGCCCGACCGCCCGGCATAGAGCACGGTATCCGCGCTGTTGTCGTTGCCTGGCCCCAGGAGCTCCAGGAAGGTGTCCTCGGCGCCCGCGTAGGAGCTTGACCCTTGCTGGAAGGTCGCCGTGGCCAGCACGTGGTTCCAGTCCGCGGGTGCCAGCGTGCGGGCCTGGATGCTGCCGTCGGCGTACTCGAGGTCCCAGTCGCCGCCCAGCAATGCGCCGCCGGTGGCGTCGCTGCTGGCGGCCACGTCGGCGCCGGTCAGCGTGGCCAGGCCGTCGACCACCGCACGCCCGGCCTCGCTGGATGCGAGGTCGCAGCCATAGAGCAGCAGGTCGGCGCCGGGCTTGAGCGCATCGCTCCAGCCGACGACCTCCGCGACGCGCAGGGCCTGCAGATCGGCGCCACGCGCCTGGATGCCGACAGCCTGGCCCAGCGC
>SCTQ01000359.1 GCA_004322345.1 Aquabacterium sp.
CGAGGCCGAGGGCCTGCTGTCCGTCTGCGTGCAGCACGAGATGGATCACCTGCTGGGCAAGGTCTTCGTCGAATACCTGTCGCCGCTCAAGCGCAACCGCATCAAGACCCGCATGCTCAAGCGCGAGCGCGAGGACCAGCGCGCCTGATCACGCGATGACGATGAAAGTCGCCTTCGCCGGCACGCCCGAGTTCGCCCGCGTCGCCCTGGAGCGCTTGCACGCCGCAGGCTTCAGCGTCCCGCTGGTGCTCTCCCAGCCCGACCGCCCGGCCGGCCGCGGCATGAAGCTGCAGGCCTCGCCGGTGAAACAGTTCGCGCTGGAGCACGGCATCGCCGTCAGCCAGCCGCGCAGCCTGCGCCTGGATGGCAAGTACCCCGAGGACGCGCAGGCCGCACGCCAGGCCCTGCTGGACGCGGCGCCCGACGTGCTGGTGGTAGCCGCCTATGGCCTGATCCTGCCGCAGTGGGTGCTGGACCTGCCGCGCCTGGGCTGCCTGAACATCCACGGCTCGCTGCTGCCGCGCTGGCGCGGCGCCGCGCCCATCCACCGCGCGATCGAGGCCGGCGACACCGAGACCGGCATCACCATCATGCAGATGGACGCCGGCCTGGACACCGGCGACATGCTGCTGGTCGAACGCGAACCCATCCGCGCCGACGACAGCACCGCCACCTTGCACGACCGCCTGGCCGTATTGGGCGGGCGGCTGATCGTGGAGGCCCTGGAACTGGCCGCCTGCGGGGGCCTGAAGGCCGTGCCCCAGCCCGAAGCCGGCGTGAACTACGCGCACAAGATCGAGAAGGCCGAGGCCCGCATCGACTGGCACCAGGGCGCCGCCGCGATCGAGCGCCGCGTGCGCGCCTTCGACCCCTTCCCCGGCGCCGTTTTCGATGCCGGCGGCGAGACGCTCAAGCTCTGGCGCGCCGCCGTCGTGGAGGGCAGCGGCACGCCCGGCGAGGTACTGCTGTCCGACGGCCGCCAGCTGGTCGTCGCCTGTGGACAGCAGGCGCTGTCGCTGCTGGAGCTGCAGCGTCCCGGTGCACGCCGCCTGCCGGCCGCCGAGGTGTTGCGCAATCTCGCGCTGCCCGTGGGCACCCGGCTGAATCCGGCCTGAGTCGGCGCCGCGGCTTGAACTTCAGCGGCCAGGCCGCATCTGAAGCCTCGTGTGCGCGCTTGCGCACGTTGTTAGGAAAGACGAGGTTCGCACCATGTTCAACCTGATGAAGACGGCCATCCTGATGGCCGCGATCACCGCGCTGTTCATGGCCCTGGGTTCCGTCATCGGCGGGCAGCAGGGGATGATGGTCGCGCTCGTGCTCGCCCTGGGCATGAACTTCTTCAGCTACTGGTTCTCCGACAAGCTGGTCCTGCGCATGTACAACGCGCAGGAGGTCGACGAGACCACGGCTCCCGGCTTCTACCGCATGGTCCGCGAGCTGGCGCAGCGCGCCGAGCTGCCGATGCCGCGCGTCTACCTGATCCGCGAGGACGCGCCCAATGCCTTCGCCACCGGCCGCAACCCGCAGAACGCGGCCGTGGCCGCGACTACCGGCATCCTGGACCTGCTGTCCGAGCGCGAGCTGCGCGGCGTGATGGCGCACGAGCTGGCGCATGTGAAGCACCGCGACATCCTGATCTCCACCATCTCGGCCACGATGGCCGGTGCGATCTCGATGCTGGCCAACTTCGCGATGTTCTTCGGCGGCCGCGACAGCGAAGGCCGGCCGGCCAATCCGATCGCCTCGATCGCGGTGGCGCTGCTGGCCCCGATGGCCGCCGGCCTGATCCAGATGGCCATCAGCCGCGCCCGCGAGTTCGAGGCCGACCGCGGCGGCGCCGAGATCTCCGGCGATCCGGCCGCGCTGGCCTCGGCGCTGGAGAAGATCCACCGCCGCGCCCGCGGCATCCCGCTGCAGACGGCCGAGGCGCACCCGGAGACGGCGCAGATGATGATCATGAACCCGCTGTCCGGCGGCGG
>SCTQ01000360.1 GCA_004322345.1 Aquabacterium sp.
GGACCCAAGGTCAGCTCCCCTGCGGGCGTCACCACTGCGCCGTTGGCGCGCCGCACGGACACCAGGCTGACTTTCCAGGTGCCCCACGGCAGTGTATCGACAGGTTTGCCCAGACACGAGGCCCGATCGGGCAAGGTCAATGTATGGAGCCGTACCTGTTGCAGATCCTCCGCAGTGTCGTCGTCGGTGGCCCCGTGGAAATACCCGCGCAACAACCCGTAGCGGGCCTCGCGCTGGTCGCGCACGATGCGCACCACGCGCTTGACCGGCACGCCCAGCAGGGCCAGTGCGTGCGAGGCCAGCATCAGCGAGCCTTCGATGACCTCGGGCACGACTTCGGTGGCGCCGGCGGCCTGCAGGCGGTCGAGGTCGGTGTCGTCCACCGTGCGCACGATGACCGGCAGCGTGGGCGCCTGCTGGCGCACGAGCTGCAGGATCTTCAGCGCCGAGGGCGTGTCGTGGTAGCTGATCACCACCGCCGCCGCACGGCTGAGGCCCGCCGAGACGAGGGCCTGAAGCCGGGCCGCGTCGCCGAAGACGACCGATTGGCCGGCGGCCGTGGCCTGGGCCACGCGGTCGGGGTCGAGGTCCAGTGCGATGTAGCTGATGTGCTCCTGCTCCAGCAGCCGTGCCAGGTTCTGCCCGCAGCGGCCGAAGCCGCAGATGATCACGTGACGCTCGGCGTTGATGGAGCGCCTGGCGATGGAGGTCATCGCCACCGATTGCAGCAGCCAGTCCGACGAGGACAGCTTCATCACGATGCGGTTGCTGTACATGATGATCAGCGGCGTGGCCAGCATCGACAGGATCATCGAGGCCAGCACCGGGCTGAGCTGGCGCTGGGACAGCAGGTGGGCGTCCTCGGCCAGGTTCAGCAGCACGAAGCCGAACTCGCCGGCCTGTGCCAGGTAGAGGCCGGTGCGCAGCGACACGCCGGTGGGCGCACCCAGCAGCTTGGACAGCGCGGTCACCAGCGCAGCCTTGAAGAACACCGGCAGCGTGACCAGCAGCAGCACGGCGGCCCAGTTGTCGACCACCTCGCGCCAATCCAGCTTCATGCCGATGGTGATGAAGAACAGGCCCAGCAGCACGTCCTGGAAGGGGCGGATGTCCACCTCCACCTGGTGCTTGTAGTCGGTCTCGGCGATCAACATGCCGGCCAGGAAGGCGCCCAGCGCCAGCGACAGCCCGAAGTGCTCGGTCAGCCAGGCCAGGCCCAGCGTGGTCAGCAGCAGGTTGAGCATGAAGAGCTCTTCGCTCTTGCGCCGCGCGACGAGGTTCAGCCAGCGCGGCATCAGGCGCGGGCCGATGGTCAGCAGCAGCGTGAGCAGGAAGCCGGCCTTCAGCGCGACCAGGCCCAGGGTCTTGAGCATCGCGGTGGTGGACTGGCCGTCGGCCGAGTCGCCCAGGGCGGGGATCAGCACCAGCAGCGGCACCACGGCCAGATCCTGGAAGAGCAGCACGCCCAGCACGCGGCGGCCGTGCTCGGACTCGGTCTCCAGGCGCTCGCTCATCATCTTGACGACGATCGCGGTGCTGCTCATGGCCAGCGCCCCGCCCAACGCGACGGCGCTCTGCCAGCCGATACCCCAGCGGCGACCCAGCAGCGCGAAGCCCCAGGCCAGCAGCGCGTTGAGCAGCAGGGCCGCGGCCATGGTCAGCACGACCTGCAGGCTGCCCAGCCCGAAGACCAGGTGGCGCATGGCGCGCAGGCGCGGCAGGCTGAACTCCAGCCCGATGACGAACATCAGGAAGACCACGCCGAACTCGGCCAGGTACTGGATGCCGGCGGAGTCGCGCGCCAGGGCCAGCGCATTGGGGCCGATCAGCACGCCGACGGTCAGATAGCCCAGCATGGGCGGCAGCTTCAGGCTGCGGAAGGCCACGACGCCGATGACGGCGGCGATCAGGTAGAGGAGGGCGAGATCTAGTGTGGTGGCCATCGGGGGGAAGGTCGCAAGGATCGCGCCGCGGAGCCTGGCGAGGCTGCGAGCCCTACGATCCCTACAATCGCCGGATCCTAACCAAGGGTGTCCGCAGGCGGCATGACGCGTCTCAAGACTAGCCCCCCGATGTCGCCATCCACATTCGATCCGGACCGCGTGCTGTCGCTGGCCCGTCGTACGCTGCAGATCGAGGCCGAGGCCCTGCTGCAGCTGCGCGACCGCCAGGGCGAGGCCTTCCTCGCCGCGGTGCGCCTGGTGCTGGCCTGCAGCGGCCGCGTGGCGGTGATGGGCATGGGCAAGAGCGGTCACGTGGGCCGCAAGATCGCCGCCACGCTGGCCTCCACCGGCACGCCCTCGCTCTTCGTGCATCCGGCCGAGGCCAGCCACGGCGACCTGGGCATGATCACCGTGGCCGACGTCGTGCTGGCCATCTCCAACTCGGGCGAGAGCGACGAGCTGATGGTCGTGCTGCCCGTGCTCAAGCGCCTGGGCGTACCCGTCATCGGCATGACCGGCAAGCTGGAGTCCTCGCTGGCCGCGCACGCCGACGTCGCCATCGACTCCGGCGTGGCCGAGGAGGCCTGCCCGCTGAACCTGGCCCCCACCGCCAGCACCACCGCGCAGATGGCGCTGGGCGATGCGCTGGCCGTGGCCCTGCTGGATGCGCGCGGCTTCCGCGAGGAGGACTTCGCGCGTTCGCACCCCGGCGGCGCGCTGGGCCGCAAGCTGCTGACCCACGTCAGCGACGTGATGCGCAGCGGCGAGGACGTGCCGCGCGTGCTGCCCGACACCGGCTTCTCCGACCTGATGCGCGAGATGAGCGCCAAGGGCCTGGGCGCCGCGGCCATCGTCGACGCGCGCGGGCGGCTGCTGGGCATCTTCACCGACGGCGACCTGCGCCGCCGCATCGAGGCCGGCGTGGACCTGCGTGCGATGACGGCCGGCGAGGTCATGAGCAGCGGCCCGCGCACGGTGCGCGACACGGCGCTGGCGGCCGAGGCCGCCTCGCTGATGGAGACCTCGAAGATCAATACGCTGCTGGTGGTGGATGCGCAGGACGTGCTCTGCGGCGCGCTGAACACCAACGATCTCATGCGCGCGAAGGTGATATGACGACCCCCCCTACGCGCTTCGCGCGCCCCGCGGGGGGCGGCACTGGCGGACCGGTGC
>SCTQ01000361.1 GCA_004322345.1 Aquabacterium sp.
GCGCGCGGACTCGTAGGCATCCGTCGCGCGCGCGGCCAGTTCGTGCGCGGCGCGGTGGATGTTGGAGTTCTCGTGGGCGTAGAACCAGGCGATGCGGTCGATCACCGATTGCGGCTTGTGCGTCGTCGCCGCATTGTCGAACCACACCAGTTGCCGGCCGTTGACGCGCTCCGACAGGATGGGGAAGTCGCGCCGCACGGCGTGGACGTCGAACGGCGGACGTGCGGATGCATCCGCGCGCGGCACCGAAGCCGGGTCGAGGAAGTAGAACGACGGCGACGAGGACGGCTGCTGGCGGTAAGCGACGGGCTCGCCGGTGGCAGGGTGGCCGTCGGCGCTGTCGAGGCCGGACAGCAGCGAGCGCAGGTCATCCGCACCGGGCAGCCCGAAGGACTGCGCGGTGACGCGGTCGCTGCCGGGCAGCGATGCGGCACCCGGTGCGGCGGACGGATAGCCGCTGGCCTCGCCGAGGAAGTAGTACGGCGTGGACGGCACGGGCGCGTCGGGCAGCGCCTCGGACGTGACCGGCACGGCACTCCCCAGCGCGACCGTCGGCAGCGAGGCCGCATAGGCCTCGGGCACACCCAGCGCGGGGCCGCCCGCGCGGCCGGCGCCAGGGGCGTCCTGCACGACACGATCGGGCACGCCGCTGGTGGTCGTCGAGACCGGTGCCAGGGCGGGCGCACGTTGGCCCAGCGACAGCTCGGATTGCGGTGCTTGCGGCGCGTGGCCCGGCTGGTACGTCGAGGGCGAGGTCGCGTTGGACGCGGAAGCCGGCAGCGAGGTCTGGCCCGGCAGCAGGGCAAAGAACTGCCCCGCCAGCTCGTTCAGCGTCGCTACGTCGGGCAGCCCTGCCAAGCCCGCACCCGATGACCCGCCGGCAGCGCCGGGCAGGTCACTTGTAGGTGTCGGGGTAGTCATGGTACTTGCCGATCTCCACGTCATCGAGGACAGCCAGGGCATCAGGCGTCTGCACGGCCAGCGAGCAGTACAGCGAGATCAGGTAGGACGCGATCGCGTTGCGGTTGATGCCCATGAAGCGCACGGACAGGCCGGGGCTCTGCTCGCCGGCCAGGCCGGGCTGGAACAGGCCGACCACGCCCTGGCGCTTGTCGCCCACGCGCAGCAGCAGGAACTTGGTCTTGCCGTCTTCCACCGGCACCTTGTCCGACGGGATCAGCGGGATGCCGCGCCAGGTCAGGAACTGCGAGCCGAAGAGGTTGGTCGTCGGCGGCGGCACGCCGCGGCGGGTGCACTCGCGGCCGAAGGCGGCGATGCCCAGCGGGTGGGTCAGGAAGAACGCGGGCTCCTTCCAGACCTTGGTCAGCAGGTCGTCCAGGTCGTCGGGCGTGGGCGCGCCGGTCAGCGTGGAGATGCGCTGCTCGTCGGCCACGCTGGCCAGCAGGCCGTAGTCGGGGTTGTTGATCAGCTCGCTTTCCTGGCGCTCCTTGATCGTCTCGATCGTCAAGCGCAGCTGTTCCTTGATCTGGTCGTGCGGGCTGCTGTAGAGGTCGGACACGCGGGTGTGCACGTCCAGCACGGTGCTGACCGCGTTGAGGAAGTACTCGCGCGGCTGGTCCTCGTAGTCGACGAAGGTCTGGGGCAGCTCGGACTCGTCGCGCTGGGCACAGGCCACGCGCACGTCCTGCGGGTTCTTGACCTGGTTCAGGCGATAGATGCCCGCCTCCACCGGGACCCATTGCAGCAGGTGCGTGAGCCAGCGGGGGGAGATGGTCGATAGCTTGGGCGCGGTCTTGGTGGCGTTGGCTAGTTGCCGCGCTGCGTTGTCGCTCAGCGCTTGCTGGCCGCCCTGCGAGTCAGACATGGAGAACTCCTTATCGGAAAAGGTAGGAAAGTTATTTGTGAGCCGAATAAGAAATTCTTGCGAGCAGGGGCCTGCCCTTCAACAGGCTATCGCCAGCACCTCGGCGGCTTCGCGTTCAGGTGCTCCGTTCAGAGCGCGGGATCGGCCGTCGCGCGCAGCAGCGGATCGCAGTCGGCCAGCAGGCCGGACAGGCTCACGTCGAAGGCCACGGCCAGCTTGGCGATGGTGGCCAGCGAGGGCACCACGCTGCCGCGCTCGACTTCGCCCACGTAGGAGCGGTTGAGATCGGCGCGTTCGGCCAGTTGCTCCTGCGACCAGCCGCGGGACTCGCGCTGCTGGCGCACCGCCAGGCCGAAACGTTCGTTGAGGGACTTCATGGGCGCACTTGGTTGTCGTGGGGGATGTCGTCCACCGCGGCGGCGGTGGACTGGTTCAGTGAATCGGCCTGGGTGACGTGGCTGCCCGGGGGAACGCTGCGCGTGACCCAGACGTTGCCGCCGATGGTCGAGCCGCGGCCGATGGTGATGCGGCCGAGGATGGTCGCCCCGGCGTAGATGACGACGTCGTCCTCGACCACCGGATGGCGGTGCAGGCCCTTCTTCAGACTGCCGTCGCCTTCGGTGGGGAAACGCTTGGCGCCCAGCGTGACGGCCTGGTAGACCCGCACGCGCTCGCCGATCACCGAGGTCTCGCCGATGACGACGCCGGTGCCGTGGTCGATGAAGAAGCCCGCGCCGATGCTGGCGCCGGGATGGATGTCGATGCCCGTCTGCGTGTGCGCCAGCTCGGCGACGATGCGCGCCAGCAGCGGCACGCCCAGCCGGTAGAGGCTGTGGGCGATGCGGTGATGGATCATCGCCTCGATGCCCGGGTAGCACAGCAGCACCTCGTCGACGCTGCGCGCGGCCGGGTCGCCGTGGAAGGCGGCCAGCACATCGCTGTCGAGCAGCGTGCGGATGCGCGGCAGCGAGGCGGCGAACTCGCGCACCAGCGCGTGGGCGCGCTGGTCGGCGTCGGGCGGCTGGCCTGCGTGGCCGTCTCCGTTCTGGTAACGGGCGCCGTAGCGCAGCTCCAGGCGTACCTGCGCCAGCAACGATTGCAGGACCGCGTCCAGCGTATGGCCGACGTAGTAGTCCTCGCTGTCCTGCCGCAGGTCGGGCGGGCCCAGGCGCATCGGGAAAAGCGCGCCGCGCAGGCCGTCGACGACGGCGCCCAGCGCCTCGCGCGAGGGCAGCTCGCGACCGCCAGGCTCGCGCGAGCGTTGCTGCGCATCGCGCCAGCGCTCGCGCGCGGCACGCAGCTCGGACACCACGCGGTCGAGGTCGAAGCCGTTGCCGGCGGCCGCCGGGCCGCGGGCTGCCGCGGCGTCATCTGCTTGGGTCATGGGCCTCTCGTCCCGGTGCGAATCTGTTCGGGCGGGATGGACTCAGTCCTGGGTCCACGGCAGGCCGTGGACGCGCCAGCCGTCCTGCCGTCCGCGTTGATGGCGCTCGTCCAGTTCGCCCTCGAAGCCTTCGAGGACGTTGAAGGCACCCGTGAATCCAGCCTTGGTCGCGGCCTCGGCGGCCAGCGCCGAACGCTTGCCGCTGCGGCACAGGAGCAGCACGACGGCGTCCTTGGAAACCTTGGCCTCCAGTTCTTTCACGAAGCGCGGGTTGCGGTTGAGGCTGGTGCCGGTGGCCCAGGCCACGTGCAGGCTGTCAGGCACGAGGCCGACGAACTTGCGCTCCTCGGCGGAACGCACGTCGACCAGCACGGCCTCGCCGGCCTGGACCAGGCCCCAGGCTTCCTTCGGCGGGATGCTGCCGGCGTAGGGGAGTTGGGAGGATCGCGCCGCGGCACGGGCGGACTCGAGAACGGGATGAAGCGCGGTGGCTTGTTCGGACATGGCAGCTCCTCTGCGGGTCGCCGGACGGAGGGGCGTCCAGCCCGCGTGCTGTGAGTGGGAAGGAGGAGACCGAAGGGTAGGAAGGCGGCGTTGCGCGCGGAACGAATGAAACTTCAGTTCCTTATGAGATTCGCGCGGCGGCCGCCACGGCGGCGCCCGACCCTCAAGGCTTCACGAACTTCAGGGTGAAGCGATCGCTCTCGCCGATGGCGGCGTACCTGTCGCGGTCCTGGTCCTTCAACCGGTAGGTCGGCGGCAGGGTCCACACGCCCTGGGCATAGTCCTTGGTGTCTTTCGGGTTCGCGTTGACCTCGCTGCGCGCCACCAGCTTGAAGCCGGCGCGCTCGGCCAGGGCGATGGCGTCCTGCTCGCGCACGTAGCCGCTGTTCGGATCGACGGAGCCCTCGGCCTTCGCGCGGTGGTCCTCGATGCCCAGCACGCCGCCCGGCTTCAGCGCCTTGTAGAAGGCGGCGAAGGCCTGCTCGGCCTGCTTGTCGGCGATCCAGTTGTGCAGGTTGCGGAAGGTCAGGATGGCGTCCACCGAGGCGGCGGGGACGAACTCGCCGGACGATGGGAAGGTCACGACCTGCACCCTGGCGTATTGCTGCGGCTGCCCCGCCACCTTGGTCCGAAAAGCGTCGTTGCCGGGTTGGTAGTACGCAGGGTTGCGGCTGACCTCGGGCAGCGCCGCGATGTACTGGCCGTGCTCCTTCAGGTAGGGCGCGAGGATCTCCGTCCACCAGCCTTTGGGGCCGGGCCAGATCTCGACCACGCGCTGGTCGGCACGCAGGCCGAAGAAGATCAGGGTCTCGTAGGGATGCCGCCAAACGTCGCGCGCGCGGTTGTCCTCCGTGCGCTGCTCGCCGCCCACCAACGCCTTCAGTGCGGCATCAACCGTCGGCGGTTCGGCCGCGTTGAGCCCCCGCATCGGCAAGCTGCCCAGCAGTGCCGCCGCCGCCAGCAGCGCGGCGTGCGCTGCGCGACTGACGGCGGGCTTCTTCGAAATGCAGAGGATCGTGTGCATGCGCCGCAGGCTACGAAGCAGCCGGCCGCGCGTGAACGAACGAAACCTCAGTTCCTTATCCGCCCATGCACGCCACGCTCAGGGCGCCGGGTTCGAGTTGCGGCGGTGGATGGCCTCGATGCCGTCGATCACCGCCTGCGGCAGCTCCAGGTCCACGCTGGCGATGTTGCTGCGCAGTTGCTCCAGCGTCGTCGCCCCGATGATGTTTCCGGCGACGAAGTCGCGGCTGTTGACGAAGGCCAGGGCACCCTGGGCCGGATCGATCCCGTGCTCGCGGAAGAGCTTCACGTACTGGTAGATCGCGGCTTCGGCCGTCTCGCTCGTGTAGCGCTGGAAGCGGTCGAACAGCGTGATGCGCGAGCCGGCCGGACGCTGGCCCGCGAGGTACTTGCCGCTGAGCGCGCCGAAGGCCAGCGGCGAATAGGCCAACAGGCTGACCTGCTCGCGGATCGCGATCTCTGCCAGGCCGATCTCGAAGCTGCGGTTGAGCAGGCTGTAGGGGTTCTGAATGCTGGCCACGCGCACGAGCTTGCGCACGTCGGACTGCGAGAGAAAGCGGCTCAGGCCCCACGGGGTCTCGTTGGACACGCCGACGTGGCGGATCTTGCCCGCCTTCACCAGGTCGTCGAGGACCTGCAGCGTCTCCTCGATGGGCACGGTGTACTCGTCCTTGACGTGCCTGTAGCCGAGCTGGCCGAAGAAGTTCGTGCTGCGGTCGGGCCAGTGCAGCTGGTAGAGGTCGATGTAGTCGGTCTGCAGTCGCTTGAGGTTGCCCTCGACGGCCTCGACCAGGTTCTCGCGCGTGAAGTTCAGCCGCCCGCCGCGCACGTGGGACGGGCGCTGCGCGGTGCGCGAGGGGCCGGCGGCCTTGGTGGCGAGGTAGACCTCGCCGCGCTTGCCGGTCTTCTTCAGCCAGCTGCCGATGTACTGCTCGGTGCGGCCCTGGGTCTCGGGACGCGGTGGCACGGGGTACATCTCGGCCGTGTCGATGAAGTTGACGCCGGACTCCACGGCCAGGTCGAGCTGGGCATGGGCGTCGGCTTCGGTGTTCTGCTCGCCCCAGGTCATGGTGCCGAGCGTGATGACGCTGACGTTCAGGCCGGTGCGGCCCAGAGGACGGTATTTCATGGTGTTTGCGCCGGGCTCGCGCCGCATGCGATGAGAGGAGGAAGGACGCCGAGGAGCAGTGTCCATGCCCGCCGGAAACCCCCTACCCGACCCTGCCGTGCTGGCTGCGGGCCATGCGCCGACGCACCCCTGGTGAAGCGGCAGCAACCTGGTTGCACGTGCAGCACCTGCTGCGGCACGCCTGAAGGCGCGCCATGAACGACAAAGGCCGACGCGATGCGTCGGCCTCGTGGCTGGCTCAGCGGGCCGCGCTGGTCAGCGCGCGCTTCACTCGGCTGCGGGTTGCTGCTGCGCCGCTTCCGCCTCGGCCGCCTTGCGACGGGACTTGGGGTTGCGCTCGCACGGCGGCTCGCAGACGGGCTGGTGCTTGCCCAGCACCTTCTGCATCACGCGCATCGAAGGCATGCGGTGGGTACCGCAGAAGAAACAGGACAGCGCCGAGTGCAGGCCGGAGGTTTCGCCGAAAGGCGAGCCGGCTTTTTTGGAACGGTAGCGCAGGCCGTTATCGGAAACTTCGGTTTTCTCGTCTCGTTGGGACATGCGGATTGCTTTGCGAATCGAACCCCGACTTCGTTGCCGGAGGCGACCAGGTCACCAGGAGGACCGGACTGAGGCATCCGGTATGCGTACAGGAGAACCAGATTCCTTGGATGAAGTTCCAACGATCCCCTGCTTATCGAACATCGGATCGTGGGAACTTCCCAGGATGTCTGGTAGGCGCGATTGGACTCGAACCAACGACCCCCACCATGTCAAGGTGGTGCTCTAACCAGCTGAGCTACGCGCCTGAGGCAAGAGCGAGACTATAGCACAGTCAAACGACATTGCCCCACCATCCCGCACACCTTCATCTGCGGCGCACGCCGTGCACGCCCTCGAGCTGGGCCGCGCGCGCCAGCACCTGCGCGAGCTGGGCGGTGTCCGATGTCTGCACGGTCAGCGTGATGGACACACCCTCGCCGCGCGTGCGGGTCTGCATGCCGCTGACGTGCATCTTGTCCTTGGCGAAGACGTCGCACAGGTCGCGCAGCAGGCCGCTGCGGTCGCTGGCCTCCACGCCGATGTCCACCGCATAGGTCGCGGCCCGCTCGCCGCGCGGTGCCTGCTGGCCCCAGGCCACGGCGATGCGCCGCTCGGGGTGGCGCCCCACCATCTGGCGGAAGTTGGAGCAGTCGTTGCGATGGATGGCCACGCCGCTGCCGCGCGTGACGTAGCCGCCTATGTTGTCCGGCGGGGCCGGCTTGCAGCAGCGTGCCAGCTGGGTCAGCAGCGAATCCATGCCCACCACGAGCACGCCGCCCGAGGCCGGCTTCAGCGCAGCGGCGCTCTCGCTGCGGGCGATGCGCTGGGCCAGCAGCTCGTCGGCGTCCACCGGCGGCTCGGCCGGGCGCAGCAGGGTCTCGATGTTGCGCAGCGAGTATTCGTCCTTGCCCACCGACTCGAACAGCGCCTCGGCGGTGCGGAAGCCCGATTGCACGGCCAGCTCCTCGAGCTTGATCGCCGTGCGGCCTTCGCGCTGCAGGAGCTTCTCCACCGCGTCGCGGCCGCGGGCAATCGTCTGCTGCACGGCCAGCGCGTTGAACCACGCCCGCACCTTGGCGCGTGCGCGCGGGCTCTGCAGGTAGCCCAGCTCGGGGTTGAGCCAGTCCAGCGAAGGCCCTGCTCCCGCATCCTTGGCCGTGACGATCTCCACCGTCTGGCCGCTTTGCAGCGGCGTGTTGAGCTGCACCATCGCGCCGTCCACGCGCGCGCCGCGGCAGCGGTGGCCCAGGTCGGTGTGCAGCGTGTAGGCGAAGTCCACCGGCGTGGCGCGCGCGGGCAGGTCGATGATGGCGCCGGCCGGCGTGAAGATGTAGATGCGGTCGTCGAACAGGCCCTTGCCCGCGCCCGCAGCCACGTGATCCTCGCCATCGGCATGCGCCACGTCGCGTTCCCAGGCCAGCAGCTGGCGCAGGACGGTCTTGCGCGCCTCGGCCACGCGCGACTCGAAGTCGCCCGCGGCCTGCGCGGTGCCGGCATAGCCCTTGGCGCCAGCCTCCTTGTAGGCGCAGATGCACGAGCACGCCGAGAGCGGCGTCGCCGCGCACTGGGCCTACAA
>SCTQ01000362.1 GCA_004322345.1 Aquabacterium sp.
TCTTGGCGGGGCAGGTGACGCATGCGGGGCACGAAGGCGCAAGCGTAACCGCTGGGTCTCGAACGGAAAGCGGAGCCAGACGACAAACCGGCCCCCAATATCGGCACGGTAATCGAACTTGCCGTGCGGAAAAACGAAAAACGGGCCGCAAGCTGCGGCCCGAGAGGATAGAGCGAGGATCAGTTCAGCTCGGACTCAGTCGAGCACTCGGAATCCTGTGGGTTGATGCTGCAACGGACTTTCTTGAGGATGCGCAAGCCGCGCCGGTTGTAGAGGCCCTGGTTGGTGAGGTCGATGCGCGCCTCGCGCAGCATCAGCGCGTAACGCAGGGAGTTCTCGGGCGACAGGTCCATCCACAGTGCGGCGGGGATGGACTTCTCGGCGTTGTAGATCAGCGTCTTGGTGCCTTCGTAGTGCTGCAGCCAGTACTCGCGCGACTTCTGGCCGAAGCCCGGCGGGAACTTGTCCTTCCGCAGGATCACCTGATAGGTCAGGATCAGCAGCGGGAAGCGCGTGACCGCGCCGTTCTTGCCCACGCCCTTGTGCAGTTCCAGCGGGCCCCAGGCCACGGCCGGCGCGCCGATCATGTCGACCACGCCGTTGTTGAACTTGGCCGCGAAGTTGGTGATGTCGGCGGAGACGGGGATGGCGCCGATGCGGCGGATCATCGCGGCCTGGGCCTTGTCGTGGTCGAAGGCGGCGATCTTCTTGCCCGCCAGGGCCTCCACCGTGTTGATGCGGCGGTCGGACGTCATCGGGTAGGCGGCGCCCAGCGCGAGGATGCCGCCCAGCTCGTAGTTGCCTTCCACCATCAGCTTGGCCGCGGCAGGCGAGGCGAAGATCTGCGCGGTGCGGTTGATCACCTCGTAGCTGGCATCCATGTCGATCTTGCCGTCGCGCAGGATGGTGGTGGCGCCCAGTGCGTCCAGCGTGCCGGAGATCTGGTTGAACTGGCGGGTGCGGAAGGCCGTGGCCAGCAGCACGTCGCACTGGCCGGTGCGGAAGTCCTCGGCGGCGGCACGCTCGTCGGTGTACGCCTTGGGCTGGATCAGCCCGCCGAACTTCTGCATCTGGATCGTGTAGTCCTTGGAGATGTTGTAGGTGATGCCGCTGGTGCCGATCATGTCGTACACGCAGGCCCTCACCAGGCCCTGTGCCCTTGCGGGTGCCGCGGCCAGGGCGAGGCTGGCGGCGAGGACGGACAGCTGAACAAATGTGCTGCGGGTGAACATCAGAAAACTTTCCCCATTCATCGAACGGTGCTACCGGGTTTCGACCCTGTTCGATTTGATCGTGGCAAACATCCCCACCAGGGCGTACTGGCGGTAACACCATGGGTGCCGCCGTTGCCGCCGGCCTGAGGGGGCGCCTCAGACGGGTGTTTGTGACGGACCTCGCGCCCGTGCATGCGCAGCACGGCAAGGACAGGCGAGCGGCCCGTGGCCGCAGGCCGGTTCCGCGGCATGCGCGATTCGTCCACTTCACGAACCGGATACCTGCCTGGGCCCCGGGCCGGCGGCAAAGCGGGCGAGTGTACTGCCCGCCTACCTAGGGGTTTTGCCTGTGCCTGCTGCATATGCGTCATGGGCCTCCCGCCTGACAGGGCCTCGAAGCGGGGCGGTCTCGACACGGCCACAGGTATATCGATTGCTGCCATCGCAAGGCACGCCCCGTCGGGCGATTGAAAGGAGAAACCATGGCTCAGTACAGCGCACGTGCGTCCTCGAAGGTCGGCAAGGTCCTGCACGAATTCAAGGAGGGCTCGCTGAAGAGCGGCGGCTCGGGCAAGAAGGTGAAGAGCCGCAAGCAGGCCGTGGCCATCGGCCTGTCCGAGGCGCGCCGTGAGGGCGCGAAGGTCCCTGCCAAGAAGCACTGATCCCAGCGCCGCGCAGGCTGCCCGGGCGTCCTGCTGCGAGCCGGCCATGCCGCCGGTGAGGTGGCCGATGGCGTCCGTGCGTGCGTCGAGCCGATGCCGGCCTCGCCGCTGTCCCCATCACGTACAGCCCGTGTAGCCCGTGTACAGAAAGCAGAAGGTTCGTCATGCCCCGATCCGCCTCCACCTCGTCCGTTTCCTCGCCCGGTCCCACGCCGGGTCCCGCCACCCCTGCCGACGGCAGCGCCGCCCCCTCCAAGGGCAATCGCGGCCTGCGCCGCCCGCGCCAGAAAGCCCTGTTCGGCCAAGGTGGCGCGCCCGGCTGGGATCCCACCGACACCAGCGGCGGCAGCTATGGAAGCCGGGGCTTCGGGGCCAGTGGCCACGGCTCGCGCGGCGACATCGACGGTGCAGTTCAAGGGGGCTTCAGCCCCGACGCCCCCAAGCCGCCTGAGCACCGGCGCTGAAGCCGGCCCATGGGAATGCAGCGGGCCGCCCTCGTGTGCAGGGGCGAGGAGGCCCCGGCAAGGAGCAGACACGGCGCATCGCTATGACAAGGCCGCGGCGTGTTTGCTC
>SCTQ01000363.1 GCA_004322345.1 Aquabacterium sp.
GTACGGGAGTACGGCTGCGCTTCTCGGCGCAATCTCCACCCGCTTGCTACGGCATCTCACGTAAGCGAGTCGCTCGCTGCGCCTCGCTTCGCATCGGCTTGCCGGTGGATGCGGGACGCGATCGATAACACGTCTGGCCTGCTCCGATGACCGCTGCCGTCTCCTCCACCGTCCACATCGACCTCGGCGAACGCAGCTACGACATCCTCATCGGCTCCGGGCTGCTCGATGCGCCGGCCAGCTATGCCGCCGCGCCGAAGTCGTCGGCGGCGCTGATCGTCACCAACACCACCGTCGCGCCGCTGTACGCGCAGCGCCTGCAGGCCGCATTGGCCGGCAGGCATGGGCAGGTGCACACCGTCGTGCTGCCCGACGGGGAGGCCTACAAGGACGCGGCGACGCTGAACCTGATCTACGACGCGCTGCTGGGCCACGGGGCCGACCGCAAGACGGTGCTGTATGCGCTGGGCGGCGGGGTGGTCGGCGACATGACCGGTTTCGCGGCGGCCTGCTACATGCGCGGCGTTCCTTTCGTGCAGGTGCCCACCACCTTGCTGGCCCAGGTGGACTCGTCGGTCGGCGGCAAGACAGCGATCAACCATCCGCTGGGCAAGAACATGATCGGCGCGTTCTACCAGCCGCAGGTGGTCGTCTGCGACCTGGCGGTGCTGGACACGCTGGCCGGGCGCGAGCTGAGCGCCGGCATCGCCGAGATCATCAAGTACGGCCCCATCTACGATGCCGGCTTCATCGGCTGGCTGGAGGCCAACCTCGACGCGCTGCGCGCACGCGACCGCGAAGCGCTGAGCTACGCCATCCGCCGCTCCTGCGAGATCAAGGCCGCGGTGGTCGGCAGGGACGAACGCGAATCCGGGCTGCGCGCCATCCTCAACTTCGGCCACACCTTCGGCCACGCGATCGAAGCCGGCCTGGGCTACGGTGAGTGGCTGCACGGCGAGGCCGTGGGCTGCGGCATGGTGATGGGCGCGGACCTGTCGCGCCGCCTGGGCCTGATCAGCGCGGACGACCAGGCCCGCATCACGCGGCTGGTGGAGCGCGCTGGCCTGCCGGTGCGCGGCCCTGCATTGGGCGCCGACCGCTACATCGAGCTGATGCGCCTGGACAAGAAGTCCGAGGCCGGCGAGATCCGCTTCGTCGTCATCGAGGGCCTGGGCCGCGCCGGCATGCGGCCGGCACCCGATTCGGTGGTGCGCGAGGTGCTCGCGGCGCACGCGGGCTGATCCGGCGGCGCTGCACACGGAAGTCCACACGATCCCCCGCATGCAGAACACGCCGCTCGCGCCCTACGCCTGCGATCCCGCGCTCAGCCGCGGCCGCCGCCATCCCGAGAAACCGGCGCCCACGCGCACCCCCTTCCAGCGCGACCGCGACCGCGTCATCCACTGCTCGGCCTTCCGCCGCCTCGTCTACAAGACCCAGGTCTTCGTCAACCACGAGGGCGACCTCTTCCGCACGCGGCTGACGCATTCGCTGGAGGTGGCCCAGCTGGGCCGCGCCATCGCACGCTCGCTGCGGCTGAACGAGGACCTGGTGGAGGCCATCGCCCTGGCCCACGACCTGGGCCATACGCCCTTCGGCCACGCCGGCCAGGATGCGCTGCACGGCTGCATGGCCGACCACGGCGGCTTCGAGCACAACCTGCAGTCGCTGCGCGTGGTCGACGAACTGGAGGAGCGCTACCCGGCCTACGACGGGCTGAACCTCAGCTTCGAGACGCGCGAGGGCATCCTCAAGCACTGCTCCGCGGCCAACGCGCGCCTTCTGGAGGCGGCCGAGCCCGGCGGCGTCGGCCATCGTTTCGTCGAGGGCACCCAGCCCAGCCTGGAGGCCCAGCTGGCCAACCTCGCCGACGAGATCGCCTACAACGCGCACGACATCGACGACGGCGTGCGCTCCGGGCTGCTGACGCTGGAGCAGCTCGACGAGGTGGCGCTGTTCCGCCGCTTCCGCGACGAGGCGCTGGCCGAGCACCCGCAGGCGCGCGGCAAGCGCCTGCTGTTCGACAGCATCCGCCGCATGCTGTCGCAGCAGGTCTACGACGTGATCGAGGCCACCGGCGCGGCACTGCGCGAGCACGCGCCCGGCAGCGCCGACGAGGCGCGCCGATGCCCTCCGCTGCTGCGCTTCTCGGCCCGGATGCGCGAGGACAGCACGGCGCTCAAGCGCTTCCTCTTCCGCAACCTGTACCGCCATCCACAGGTCGTGGACACCACGGCGCGGGCCAAGCGCATCGTCGCCGAGCTGTTCGCGATCTACCTGGAGCGGCCGCAGGAGGTGCCCGCGCACTTCGCCGGCACCGTACCGCGTGACGGCACCGCGCGCCTGGTGGCCGACTACATCGCCGGCATGACCGACCGTTTCGCGATCCGCGAGCACGAGCGCATCACCGGCGAGCATCTGTTCGACCGCTGATCCAGGCACGGGCGACGCGGCTGCGGCCCATGCCCGCGCGCTGCCATTTTTTTCAGCTCCTGCCTCAAGCCGCGGGCGGAAATGTCGAAGGCTCTTCCGACCGGCCGCCGAGGGTGGCTGGATAGCAGAGACATCCGCCATGGCCCGCACCCCACACCCCGCCCGCTCCACCGCCCGCCGCCTGAGCCGTCCCAAACCCTGGGCGCTTTCCGCGGGCGCGCTGCTGGTGGCGGGGCTGTGGTGGGGCCTGTCGGGCAGCGCGCGCGCCGCGGACGACCATGGCCATGGCCATGCGGCGGCGGCGCATGCCGAGCCCGCGCCCAAGGCCAGCAAGAGCGGCAAGGTCGAGGCCGAGGCCGCTTCCGCCGCCCCGGCGCCGGAAGCGGCGCCCGCTGCGGCGGGATCCGCACCGCTGACGACGATGCAGGGCCTGCAGGCCAAGCTGAGCGAGAAGATCGGCGAGGTGCGCGCCGCCTATGCCGCCAAGGGCGAGCCCGCACACGGCGGCCGGGCACGTCCGGCGCGCGGCCACGGTGCAGCGAAGGCCAAGCCGGCCGCGGTGGCGGCCACGCCTGCGGCCGACCCGCATGCAGCGGTGCATTGGGAGTACGCCGGTGCCGGCGGCCCGAAGGACTGGGGCTCGCTGAAGCCCGAGTACGCAGCCTGCTCCAGCGGCAAGCGCCAGAGTCCCATCGACATCCGCGACGGCATCGGCGTGGACCTGCAGGCCATCCAGTTCGACTACCACCCCAGCGGCTTCGCCGTGCTGGACAACGGCCACACGGTGCAGGTCAACGTGGAGCGCGGCAACGCCATCACGGTGATGGGCAAGCGCTACGAGCTGGTCCAGTTCCACTTCCATCGCCCCAGCGAGGAGCGCATCAACGGCCGCGGCTACGAGATGGTGGCCCACCTCGTCCACAAGGACCTGGACGGCAAGCTGGCGGTGGTGGCCGTGCTGATCGAGCAGGGCAAGGGCCATCCGCTGGTGCAACAGGTCTGGAACAACCTGCCGCTGGAGAAGAACGAGGAACTGCGCGCGGCGGAGAAGATGGACCTCGGCGCGCTGCTGCCCGCCAGCCGCGCCTACTACACCTACATGGGGTCGCTGACCACGCCGCCGTGCAGCGAGGGCGTGCTGTGGATGGTGATGAAGCAGCCGACGCAGTTGTCGGCCGAGCAGATCGCCATCTTCGCCAAGCTCTACCCGATGAACGCGCGGCCCATCCAGTCGACCGCGGGCCGGCTGATCAAGGAGTCGGTAGGCACGGCCGCGACGATGTCGGCTGCTGCGCCCTGAGCCTTCAGGCCGCGCGCCGCCTCAGGCCCAGCGCGGCCAGCGCGAGGGCCGCCAGCACCCCGAGGGCCGCGATGAGGAAGAGCAGGTAGGCCAGGTGGTTGCCGGGGCCCTGGCCCGCGCTCAGGCCCCGTGAGCCGCTGACGGCGGCGACGAAGTAGCCGCAAGTGTTCCCCCACAGCGTCACCAGCAGCGCCAGGCAGAAGGCGCGGGCTTCGCCCCGCCGCCAGTGCAGCAGCGGCGAGACGCCCGCCAGCGCCAGCACCAGCAAGGCATTGAGCAGCGGCCCGGTGTGCGTGCGCGACCACGCGCCGGCGTCGCCCGCCACCGTCCAGCGCAGCGGCGGCAGCGGCCACAGCTCCAGCCTTCCGGACAGCAGCACCGTGTACACCGCGCCACCCGCCAGCCCCGCGAAGATCGCGGCCAGCGCATGGGCGACGAGGCGGCGGCGCTGGTGCTCGTCCAGCGGCGTGCAGGCCAGGTCAGCTTTCATCGGGCAGGCCCAGCATCCAGGCCGCCACGGAAGCGACCACGATCTCGATGACGAGGTAGGCCGACAGCAGCCAGTGCGGTGGCCCGTCGACCAGCAGGCTGAGGACGCGGCCGCCGCCCAGCCCGGCGCACAGCAAGAGCACGGTGACCAGCGAGGCCTGGCGCCAGCGCACCCGCAGGGCGCCCACCACCCAGAAGCCCGCCAGCGCCAGGTACAGGCCCATCACCGCACGCAGGATGTGCAGCACGTTGCGGTCGCAGGGAAGGGTCTCGAAGAGCAGCGGCATGCTGCGCCCGGGCACCAGCCCGTAGCCCAGCGCGATGGGCGCGATGCCCAGTGCGCAGGCCCAGAGGAACAGCGGGCGCAGATTCATCGCGGCGGCTCCATGCGATCGAAGTCGTGCTTGTGGGCGCCGCAGTCGGGGCAGGTCCAGTCATTGGGCACCTCGGGCCAGCGCGTGCCCGGCGGCAGGCCGGCGGCATCGCCTTCGGCCTCGTCGTAGACGTAGGCGCAGGTGCGGCAGATCCAGTTCTCGGTGGTGGTTGTCGTCATGGCCTCACCACCAGTCCGGTGCCGGCGGCAGCCCGGCCTTGCAGGCACTGCATTGGTGGACCGCCTTGTGCGCGTTGTTCTTCTTGCCGCATTTCGGGCAGGCCAGCATCACCGGCTTCTCGCGGTCCAGCTTGAAGACGCGCGAGTGCGTGGCGTAGGCGCGTTTCTCCTTCATGAACATGCCGACGACGTGCTTGTGCGCGGCGTTGGCCAGCACCTCCTCGGTGGCCTCGATGCTGTCCCACAGGCTGAGCGTGAAGGACCACAGGTGTCCGTTCTCGTCGGGCTCGTTGAGCCCCGCCATCACGCCGACGTTGCCCGGCGTGGCGCACAGCGAATCGACCACGCCGGTGACCACCGAGGGCAGGTCGCTGTGGTACTCCGCCGGGTCGACGCTGGTCAGCCAGGTTACGCCAGCGGCCATCGGCGGCTTGCGGCTGGGGCCGTTGCGGCGATACCAGGCGCCGAAGCGGTAGGGCCCCAGGCGCTGCGGAAGGATGAAGGCCTGGAAGCCCAGGGCCTGGCCGAAATCCTTGGAGTCGAAGAGCAGGCGGGCATGCAGCAGGCCGGCGTCGTCGAGCTTGAGCGTCATCACCGCGGCCACGGCGATGCGCCGGCCGGTGCCGGGCACCTCGTCGAAGCCCAGCTTGCCGGGGATGGGGCCCAGGTGGGTGCCGTGCAGGGTGATCGCCGCCGCCACCGTGCGCCGGCCCACGGCCGGCAGCTCGTAGTCGATGCGCAGGTCCGGGAAGCCGGCCAGCAGCACACGCAGATGGGCCAGCACGGCGGCCTCGCCGTGCACGGGGGCGTCCAGCAGCGGATCGGCGAGCGTGCCGTCGCCGATCAGGGCGGCAGCGGCGGGCAGGTCGTGCGCATTGATGGCCTGCAGCAGGCGGTGCGCGCGCAGCAGCAGCGGCGGGGAACGCAGCAGGCCGCCGAGCAGCGAGCCAGCCTGGCGCGTCAGGGTCAGGGTGTTCATGCAAGGGCTCCGGTCACACGGGGCGCACTGTCGCATGCAAATGGACATAGTGTCTAGACACTATGTCCGAGCGTTTCAACCTAGGTAGGCCGCCTCATGCGCTCGCTAACATCTCGCCGCACGGCCTTCGTGCAGGCCAGGAACAGGAAACCCGCCGCCCATGCCGTCCGTCACCCGCCGCAGCAAGCCCCGCGAAGTCCTGCCCGCCTCCTCCGTCGAGGAGGCGCTGGTCGGCGCGATGGAGCGCCTGGTGGCCGGTGGGCGCAGCTTCACCGCGGTCAGCGTCGACGAGCTGGCGCGCGAGGCGGGCATCGCGCGCTCGACCTTCTATCTGCACTTCCGCGACAAGGGGGAGCTGGTGCAGTCGCTGATGCAGCGGCTGATGGGCGAGGTGCTGCAGGCCGCCGCGGTGTGGCTGGCGCGTCCGGTGGAAGCCACCAGCGAGGATCTGCGCGCCGCGCTGGCCGGCATGGTCGCGGCCTACCAGCAGCACCGCGCCGTGATGCATGCGATGGTGGAGACCGCCGCCTACGACGCCGAGGTCTCGCGCATGTTCCACGAGAAGATGGACTTCATGATCGGCCAGACAAGGCTGGCGATACGCCGCGTGCAGCAGGCCGGTCGCGCCCAGCCGGGCGTGACGGCGGACGTGGCCGACGTCCTGGTGTGGGCGCTGGAGCGCAACTGCCATCGCCTGCCGGCCGACAGCAAGCCGGCCCAGGTGGCGAAGGTGGTGGACGCGCTGGTGCACCTCGTCTGGCGCTCGATATACCTCGACCAGGCATGAAAAACGGGGCCGCGCGGCCCCGTCCTCATGGCGTGCGTTCGTTCAGCCCTGCACGCGCTCCCCACGCATGCCCAGCTTGGCCAGCAGCACCTCGTCGCGCGCGGTGTCCGGATTGCCGGTGGTCAGCAGCTTCTCGCCGTAGAACATCGAGTTGGCCCCGGCCAGGAAGCACAGCGCCTGCACCGCCTCGCTCATCTGCTGGCGCCCGGCCGACA
>SCTQ01000034.1 GCA_004322345.1 Aquabacterium sp.
GGTCAGCGCCGCGCTGACGATCGATGCCGGCGCGGGCCAGGACCGGGTCGCGTTCGACGACAGCCAGCGCACGGGCAGCAGCCAGGGCAGCCTGCGGGCCGCAGCCGCACAAGGCGCGCTCACCGGCCTGGGCACGGCCGACGGCATCGCCTTCGCCGGCGCCGAGGAGCTGGGCCTGGCCCTCGGCGACGGCAACGACGAACTGCAAGTCACCGAGGTCGGCGCCGGCATCGGCGTCACGCTGAATCTGGGCGGCGGCGCCGACACGCTGCACCTGGGCAACCTGGCCGGCGCGACGGGCCTGGGCCTGACGAGGCTGCAAGGCGCGCTGGCCATCGACGCGGGTGCCCAGGATGCGGGTGCGGCGGATGCGTTGATCCTGTCCGCCGCCCACGCGGACAACGGACAGGAAGCCGTGCTCGACGGTGTGCTGGCGCAGGCGCGGCTCACGGGCCTGGGCCTGGGTGCCCAAGGCCTGACCTTCGCGGGCTTCGAGTCCGTGGACCTGAGCCTGGGCGCGGCCGCCGACCATCTGGCGATCACCGGCGTGGCCGCCTCGGCCCGCACCACCGTGCATGCAGGCGCGGGCCGGGACGCGATCGAGGTCGGCAGCCTGGCCGAGGGCAGCAGCCTCACGGCCATCGCCGCGGCCCTGGTGCTCGATGCGGGCGCGGATGGCGCCGGCCTGGCCCTCGGCAGCGGTGCGGCGGCCGACCTGGCGCTGGAGCGCCTGACGGCCACGCAAGGGCGCATCGTGCAGGCCCAGGCCAGCGGTTCGATCGTCTACGACGGCTTCGACGCACTGTCCGTCGCCCTGGGCGGCGGCAACGATCGCCTCGCCGTACGGGACACCGTGGCTGCGCTCACCCTGGCCACCGGCGGGGGACGCGACGAGGTCGGCGTCGAGACCGTCTCGAACGCGACGGACGTGGATCTGGGCAGCGGTGCCGACACCATCACCGTCAGGGCCGCCCAGCAGGCGCTGTCCGTGCACGGCGGGGCCCTGGACGGCGACGAACTGGTGATCGACGTCTCCGCGCATGCCACGGGCGACAGCGGCGCGCTCAGCGGCAGCGGCCTGAGTGGCTCGCTGGCGGGATTGACGGCCGCGGCGATCAGCTTCGACAACCTGTCGCAACTGACCTTGAACCTGGGGCAGGGCAACGACCGGCTGGATATCGACGAAGCCCTCAGCAACACCGCCGTCTCGGTGCGGGCCGGCGCGGGTGCCGACCAATTCGACGTGCGGCGCATCGGCAGCAGGCTCACGTCGCTGACCGGCCAGACCGGCGTCGACCAGGTCACCGTCTTCATCGCGGGCCGCCCCGTGGCCGGCGCCTTCGGGCAGCTTGGCCTGGGCGTGGAGAAGCTGGAGGTGGACAACACCGCCAACACGCAGGCGCAGGCCTGGACGGTCAGCGACGGCGACAGCATCGACGCGCTGGTGGGCGAAGGCGGTTCGCGCGCCTCGGTGATCGCCGCCGCGGGCGCGCAGAACTTCGTGATCCTGGGCGGCACCGCGGCCGACACCTTGACGGTCGAGAGCAATACCAGCAGCGCGGTCAGCGGCACGATCGACGGCAACAGCGTGTCGCTGAACACGGCGCGCGCGGTGCTGGTCCCGGGCAGCTTCACCAGGCTGCCGGCGGCCGAAGGCGTGATCGACTTCGACGGCCTTCTCAACGGCAGCACCACCTACGCCGAGGACGGCTTCACGCTGCAGGCCGGCAGCGGGGGGCTGAGCCGCGATGACCGCCTGGGCCCGGCCGCGCGCGTCGACGCGGGTCGCACGGCCACCCTGAGCAGTTCCAGCGGCGGCCTGGCCCTGTCCGGCCTGCGCCTGGCCTCGGACGTCGCGGGTGCGCCGGTGGTCGTGACCATCACCGGCACCACCATCAACGGCAAGACGGTGGTGGCCACGGTGGTCCTGCCGGCCAAGGGCGCGGCCCATGCGCTGCCGGTGTTCCAGGACGCCACGTCGGCCTCGGTCTTCGCGGACCCCGGCTTCGGCCTGCTGCAGTCGGTCAGCTTCAGCGGCAATGGCGCCTTCCTGCTCGACAAGGTCGCAGCGCAAGCCATCCAGTCGGGCGCCGGCACGGCCCAGGCGCCGGCTGCGCTGGCCACCATCACCCTGGGGCTGAACGGGCGCGACGACCTCGGCAGCGTCGCCAACATCCTGCTGGATACCCGCACGCCGGGCGCCGCAGCGGTGGTGATCGACCGCAACCGCAATGGCATGGCCGACGGCAACGAACCACGGTATACGGCCAGCACCGATGTCACGTCGGCCGTGCCCTTCACGGCCCGCGAGAGCGGCGGCGTCGTGGAGTTCGATTTCCTGGGCAACCTGGTCTTCGGCGCCGGCACCTCGGGCAGCCATCGCCAGGTCTGCGCGCTCGGCAGCTCGGCGGTGCGCGTGGTGGCCAACAACATCAGCATCGGCCAGTTCGTCGACTTCAACTTCTCGGCCGTCAACGCGACGGCCGGGCCGGGCGGCGGCGCGGGCGCCAACACGACCGGCCAGGTCGTGGGCGGCGGGGGCACCGGCGGCTCGGTGGCCAACACCACCATCATCGGCGGCGGCTCCAACGGCGAAGGTGGAGACAACGGCTCGGGCTCCAGCAACGGCTCGGCCGGCGGCGATGGCCGCACCCCGCAGGACGGCATGTCCCTGGGCGCCCCGCTGAGCAACCCCGGCACCAACGGGACCGCGGGCACCGGCGGCAACGCCGGCGGCCTGGGGCTGAACAACGTTCCGGCCGCCGTGGGCCTTGCCGGCTTGGGCAATGGCAACGGCGGTGGCGGGGCGGCAGGCACGCCAGGGGCGAACGGCACCGGCGGCGGCGGCGGCACCGGGCGCAGCCTCTTCAACCAGGGCAATGGCGGGGCGGGCACCAACGGCACGCCCGGCGTGGTCGGAAACACCGGCCAGGCGGGCGGCCCGGGCGCTGCGGGCCATCCGGGCGGCGGCGGGTCGAACTCGCTGTCCGGCACGGACCTCGACGCCCTGTCGGGCGGCAGCGGCGGCGGCTCTGGCGGTGCCGGTGGCGGCGGCGGGGGCGGTGGAGCCGGTGGCTACGGCGGGGCCGGTGGCGGCGGAGGTGGTGGCGGCAGCGGCTATTCCGGCACCACGATCTACCCGGGCGGCGACGGCGGCGACGGCGGCCGCGGCGGCCAGGGTGGAGCCGGCGGCAACGGCACCAGCGGTGCGGGTGGCGGTGCAGGCGGTGGCGGCGGTGGCGCGCTGGAGCTGCGTGCGCTGGGCCAGATCGTGGCGGGCGGCTCCGTCGGATTCGCCGCCGTGGGCGGCAACGGCTCGCCCGGGGGGACATCGTCGGCCGGCGTCGGCGGCGGCTCCCCGGGCGAGTCCGCGCCCGGACAGAAGACCGGGCTCTTCGGCTCGGGCTGGCAGGCCGGCAACCCCGGCTCCAGCGGCATCGGCGGCGCGGGCGGCACCGGAGGCGCGGGCGCGAACGGCGGCCATGGCGGAGCCGGCGGGCGCGGCGGCAACGGCGGCAGCGGCGGCGGGGGGGCCGGCGGCACCATCAAGCTGGCGGGCTCGGTGCTGGACCTGACCGGCGTGTCCATCAACGTCGGCGGCGGCAAGGATGCAAGCGGCGCCCCCAGCGGCGGCGGCGGCCGCGTCATCCAGACGACCAACGAGCCCACCGGCTCCGGCGCCGCCACGACGGGTGCGCTGGAGGTGCGCGACGGCAGCGACGAGCGCTCGACGGTCAACCCGTATGTCAAGCAAAGCGGCGGCAGCCTGTCCACGCCCTACCTGGCCGACGTGCAGGGGCGCGCCGACAGCTTCGGGCTGCTGGACGGCGTCGGCAAGTCGAACCTGTCGTTTGCCGCGGTGGCCGCCAGCGGCGTCACCGGGTCGGCCACGATCCCCGATGCCAACAAGAACGCGCTGGCGGCGGTGATCCGCGTGCCGGCGGACTCGCTGCGCCTGGCGACGGACGCCTACGACGGCTATGACCTGCTGGTGTTCGTCAACCTCAGCGACACGATGGCGCTGGGCAACCCGCAGCTCGGTGTGGCGGCCAACGGCTTGACGCCGGACCCCAGGGCCTTGCAGGTCTATGCAGCGTCGGGCGCGGGCGACCTGGGCAGCGTGCTCGGCGGGGCAGCCGTCAACCACGGCAGCGCCGACTACAAGAACCTCGGTGCCCTGGAGGCCGGCAAGGTGTGGGCGATGCTGGTGCCCAAGACCACGGCGCTCGGCATGACCGCTTCGGTGGACTTCGCGGGGCGCACGTACTCGGTGGCCGCCAGCTCCATGGCGGCCAACTCGGTGTACTTCA
>SCTQ01000364.1 GCA_004322345.1 Aquabacterium sp.
CCGGCGTTGATCGTGCCGCCGGCCACGAAGGCGTCGGTCAGCGTGTCAACGCGGTTGATGCTGACGGCACCGGCCAGGGCCACCTGGTTCAAGGCCGTCACGTCGATGGTGGCGGCAGCTGCGCCGGTGCCGGCGCGCACCGATGTGTCGTTGACCGCCTCGATGCCGAACGCACCGCCGGTCCGCAATCGGCTGGCCGGCGTCGTGTTGACGTAGGCGCGGGCGGCGTCGGCGAGGTGGTTGACCGCTGCACTGCCCGCCAACACCACCTGGTTGAGTTGAAGGGCGTCGATGACCTGTTCCACCGACTGCGGCGGCTTGACCGGCGAGGGCAAGGCGCCGGCCAGGGCCAGGTTGAGGATCTCGCCGGTGGCCTGGGCATGCAGGCTGGCGGTGGAAACCGTCGAGACCTCCGTCTGCGGCAGGCTGCCGGCGCGCTCCAGCGTGTGGAAGCTGCCTGCCGGCGGGGCCGTCAGCGTGATCGCCGTGCCGCCCTGCGCATTGGCCGCCGAGCTGGCCAGGCGGACGTGCTGGCCATCGACCTTGATGACGAAGTAGCGCTGGCCATCGGTCAGGCCGCCGATGGCGGGCGACGCGGCCGTGGCGCTGGACATCGCGCGGTCGGCCATCGACGGGCTGCGATAGATCACCTCGTCGCCGGTGTTGAAGCCGTGCCGGTCCAGCGTGATCGTGGCGGCGTTCACGTCGGCAGGCCGGACGACCCGCTGGCGCTCGCCGATCAGGGCCTGCACGTCGCGGTTGACGTTGGCGATGCCTGCCGAGACACCCAGCCCCAGCACGCCGGCCATCTGCACGGCACCGGCATACATCGTGTGATGGGCGTCGCTGTCGGCAGCGACGTCGAGGCCGCCCACCGTCAGGTCCACACCCGACCCGACCTGCGCCAGCGTGCGGGAGTCGTGGTTCAGCCAGGGCACCGCGCCGCTGGCGCCGACCACGCCGGCGCGGCCGCCGGCATGCGCGATCTCCAGCGAGTTCAGGACCTCGTCGGCCCTGACCGAGAGCTTGCCGCCGTTGGCGGTGTGCACCTTGGCGCCGCCGCTCACCAGCGCGGTGGTCTCGTTGTCCAGCGACTGGCTGACGAAGGAGCCCCCCAGCGTGCCGTATTCGGCTTCGGTGCCGAAGGAGGAGAAGAAGCCGCCGCGCGGGGCGGGCTTGAACTTGCTGTCGCTGAACAGGTCCTTGCGCAGCCCGGACTCGTCGAGCTTCAGGCTGAGCACGCCCGCGGCGTTGACCATGTCCATGTCGGTCCGGGCGTGCACGGTCACCGAGGCGGCCGGGTCCGCTGCGGCACCGAGGCCCTGGTTGACCATGGCGCCGTCGCCGATCTCGGCATGCGCGCGGTTCTGGTACGTGGCCACCGCCACCGAGCCGGCAGCGGCAATCTTGGTCGTGCCGTACTGGGCCTTGCTCAGCGCCATGATGTTGGAGAACTTGTCCAGCCCGGCGCGGCCGCTAAGGAACTCCACGATGCCGCGGGCGTTGTACTCGTACTCGGACAGCAGCGAGGGGTAGTGCAGCTGGGCATCGACCGTGACGTTGCGCCTGGCGTCCACCACCGCGCCGCCGGCGATGAGCGCGTCCGACGTGTTGGTGTAGTTCGCCACGGCCACGGCCAGGCCGCCCACGAAGCCCTTCTTGCCACGGTCCGGGCTGGCATTGCCTTGCGCGAAGACCTGGGCCAGCTCCTTCAGGCTGGTGGCCACCTTCACGTCCTGGCCGGAGGTGACATGGGCCGTGGCGCCGAGCGTGGCCGCCACCGCGTGGTTGACCTGGTTGTAGGCCACGCCGGCGGCCACCGTGATCGGGCTGCTGCCGCTGCCCGACTGGAAAGTGCCTTTCAGGATGTCCTTGGTATTGCCGAAGGGATTGATGATCGACAGCAGCGTCGAACGGCCGGTGCCCGCGAACAGGGAGGACGCCAGCTCGGGCTTGGTCAGGATGTCCTTGATGGTGGGCGCGCTGCCCACCGACGATTGCGAGCCGACGAAGTTCTTCGACTTCAGCTCGGCGCTCACGTTGACGCCGCTGCGGCTGTCCACGCCCTTGAGCACGTGGGCGGTGCCGGTGGCCGTGGCCGTGTCGAGGTCCTTGGCAAGGGCTGCGCGCGCTTCGCTCTCGGACGCGGCCAGGCGGATGGTGTGATCGTCGACGACGGTGACGAAGTAGATCCCGCCGTCGTCCAGGCCGCGGATCGGCGCATCGCCCACGGTGGCCAGCGAGGCGCGCTCGAACCCATGGCCGCTGCCGGTGGCGCCGGCTCCCAGGTTGACCAGCACGGGGGTGGCCGCCTTGGCGTCGGCTTCTCTGGTGGCCAGCGAGAAGCGGTTGTCGTCGACCCGTACGACGAAGTAGTCCTGCCCTGCCACGAGGCCGCCGATGGCGGCACCGCCGGTGTTCAGGTAGGTGACGCGATCGCCCGTCTTGTAGCCGTGCCCGTATTGGTAGATGCGGTCACCACCCTCGTCGATGACCTTCAGCGCGGTGGCATCGAACAGGCGCACGGGGTCGGCATCGGTGAGCGGCTCCAGCGCGTGGCCGGCGGCACCCAAGGTGGCGCCCGCGGCCAGGTTGATGGCGATGCCCTGCTGGGCGTTGTGCGCCGTGGCCGCCAGCTTGACGTGGTTGGCGTCCAGGCCGCCGGTGATGACGAAGTAGTGCGTGCCGTCCTGCAGCCCGCCGATGGGCGCGCCGCCGCTGGTGCGGTAGACCACCTCCTGGTTCGGCATGAAGCCATGCGCGGCGATCTCGATGGTGTCGGCCGACAGGTCCACCACCGGCACCTGCCGCGTGGCGTCGATCTTCTGCACGATGGTCGTGCTCTCGAAGCTCTGGGTCGTGCCGCCGCCGGCTGCGCCGATGTCGAGGGCGATGCCGGCCAGCGCGTTGGCGCGCGAGCCGGCCAGCTGCAGCAGGTCACCCGAACGGGCAATCGCGTACAGCGTGCCACCGTCGGTCAGGCCGGCGATGGCATGGGCGGTGCCGCCGGCGCGGTAGGTGATCTGCTGCCCGGTCTCCAGGCCGTGCCCGGGCGCAGCGACGATGTTGTCCGCCGCATCCACCCCCTGGGCGGTCAGGCGATGCAGGCCGGCGGCACCGACGGACGTGAGGTCCACAACGCCCTGTCCGGCCAAGGCCAGGGCACGGCTGGTGGACAGCTGGATGGTCTGGTCACCGGTGACGATCACGAAGTAGTCGGTCTGGCTCGCGAGGCCGCCGATGGCGCCCAGGGCCCCGCTGGAGTAGGTCACGCGCTGGCCGGTCACGAAGGGCATGCCGGCGGACGGAAGCACGATGGTGTTGCTGCCCAGGTCCAGCGTGGCCTGGCCGTCCATCGTCGCGCCGGGGTCGAACTCGACCACCTGCGGGCGGGTGAAGAACGATGCACCGCGCTTGATGGTGCCGGTGTGGGCCACCATGTCGTCCACCTGGTAGACGACCGCGTCGCCGGTCGCCAGGCCATGCGCGTTGGTGAAGGTGATGGTGCGATCGGCCGCCGAGACCACGCCCGCCGCACCCGCGTTGAAGCTGACCCTGCCGGCCTGGACGTTGTAGCCGAATGCCTGCGCGCCGCTGCCCCCGGACGTGAGGTGCACGACGGTGCCCGTGCTGTCCTTCAGCTTGAACCCGGTATCGCCGACCCTCTCGATCTCATAGCTGGCGCCACTGACCAGGCCACCGATGGCGTCGCCTTGGGACGCTGCCAGGTAGTCCACGCGCTGGCCGTCGGCCCAGCCATGGGCATGGGCCAGGGTGATGGTGTCGTCGCCGGTATCGACGGTGGCCTGCGCGGCGTCGAAGCTCAGCATGCGACGCGGCGTCAGGCTCTGCTGCGAATCGGCGGACACGCCGGCCGCGTCGATGACCAGGCCGCCCGCTTCGGCAAGCTGGAAGCTGTCCTGGTCGATCACCAGCACCGTGTAGGTGTGGCCGTCCTGCAGACCGCCGATGGCCTGCAGCTTGCCGGCGCCGGCGTCCTCCGTGGCCTGCGCCAGGTACACCACCTGCTCGCCATAGTTGAAGCCGTGGTTGACGAGGTGCAGGGTGTTGGTCGTGTTGTCGATGCCGGCCAGCGAGATCGCCTTGCCCACCGGGGATCCGCCGGCAGAGATGCTCCCGTCCACCTGGGCGCGGATGTCGGAGTCGTCGAAGCTCGCCACGATCCCGATGCCGGCCAGGCCGTCGGTGTAGACAGCCACGTCCGCCTTGGCCTTGTTGGTCAGGTCGCCCTTGGCCGAGAAGTCGACATTGCCGCCGGCCGAGATCGAGGCGTGTTGGCCCAGGCTGGTGTGCGCGGCCGTGTTGGACTTGGTGATGGCCACCGTCGCGCCCACCGACCAGGCGTTGGCCGGCTTGACCAGGCTGGCCACCGAAGGCAGGTTGGCGGTGCCGCGGGACAGGGCGCTGGCGATGGTGGTGACATCGGACTGCACCTTGACGTTGCCGCCGCCCTGGACCGAGGTCGCGCCTTCGAGCCTGGTCTGCGCCGTGCCGTTGACCACGCTGGCGCTGCCGCTGAAGCCGCCCAGCCCCACGCGGGTGCCGGCCGCCAGCGCGGTGACGGTGCCGTCCACGACCGTCTTGGTGCCGATCGTCACGTTGCCCGAGCTGACGACCGAACTGTCGCTCAGCAGCACCGTGGCCGTGGCGTAACGCACCTGCAGGCCCAGCGGGATGGGCAGGACCAGCAGTTCGGAGGCGTAGGTGCTGAAGCTGGGCAGGTCCCGCGACAGCAGATTCACGTCCCTGGCCTCGGCCACGATGCTGACGCTGCTGCCGCTGATGGCGGCCTTGCCGAGCGAGATGTCCACCACGCGGTTCTTGCCGCCGAACTGGTTCAGCCCGAGCACCGGCACCTGGTCGCTGGTGGCCTGGCCCAGCAGGCTGACCTTGGCCCCCCTCACGTCGGTCTGTGCCGTGTTCCCCGCGGCATTGCTGCCCACGGTGATCGACGGATCCATCGCGCCGATGTAGTCGAAGCCCGAATTGCCGACGTCGGCATTGAGCTTGGCCGTGATGGTGATGTCGCCCGCCGTGTGGCTGCTGCCCGCCTCGACATGGCTCAGCAGCTTGGAGCCGGCTTGCAGCGTGATGTCCAGGCCGCTGAGGACCACCGAGCCCGAATTGGCGGTGGAGACGGCGTCCAGGACGAAGGCGCCGGCATGGCCGGTGAAGGTGTCGCCACCGGCGGTCGGCGATTGCAGGTTCAGCGCGCGGGTGGACAGCACCGCGTCGGCTTCGAGCGTGATCTCGCGCACCGCACTGATGTCGATGTTGTGGCCTTGCGTGAGGAGCACACCCCGCACCGTGACCGACCCGGCCCTGGCCGTGACCGTCGCGTCCAGCGCGCCCAGGTCGTCGAAGCTCAGCCGCATGAACTGGCTTGGCTCGTAGTCGAAGGCCAGGCCTTGAACGGGCAGCGCGGCGTCGATCAGCGTGTAGCCCGAGCCGCTGCCGGTTCCACTCAGGCTGCGCGCCAGGGACAGCAGCGCCTCGTTGCCCGACTGCAGACGCGAGACCGTCCAGGCCTCGTCGCCGCGGCTGGCCTGGCTGCCGGAGCCCGGACCACCGGAGCCCGGGCCCGGGCCCGTGCCCGCGCCTGTTTCGTCGATGCCGTCCGAGTTGAGGAACACGCGCTGCCTGGCCGCGCTGTGGTCGACCAGGTGCTCGATGCCGGCGTAGTCGATGGCAAGCAGGCTGCCGCCGGCGGTGAACTGCTGCTCCACCTGCCCCTCGCCCAGGCCCAGCGCCTGGTAGGTCACGGACTCCAGCACGGCCGACCCGCTCGCCGGCCCGAACAACTCGATGGTGTCGTTCCCTGCCCCGCCCTGGGCCTCGACGCTGCGCACGCCGCTGAAGTCGAAGCTGCTGGCCTGACCGTCCAGGGTCAGGCGCACGCGCAGGTCCGCCGCACCGCCGCTGCCCGGTGCGAGCTGCTCGATCACCACCTGGTCGTCGCCCGCACCCAGCTCGATGTGCAGCCGGTCACCCACCATCACCGGCGCCGGGCTGGCCGACATGTAGACGCGCGGCTCCAGGCTCTCGATGCGGGGCTTGCGGCGCGCGGGCCTGCCGTCGAGGCCCAGCGCATCGAGCACGCCTTCGCGCATGCGCTGCGCCAGCGTCTTGAGCTTCGGCCGATCCGCCTCTGCGGTCTGGCGGGCGGCAGGGCTGGAGGCAGGACGGCGGCGGCTGGTCATGTCGGATTCCCGGGTTTGGTTGTGCTGGCGCCCGCGCGCTCGCAGGCGACATGGATGCTAGGAAGACCTCCTGACGAGGGAAATAACCGGCGCGCGGTAAACGAGCTAGTAAGTTCGGGTTAGGTCATGGGATGGACACGGGAAGCCGGGCCGAACGGCCCATGCGCAGGAGCCGGGACGCGACCGCCCGGCCCAATGCGGACAGCCCGCACAAGGCGGGCTGTCGATCGAGACGCAGACGTCGATGGAGCGGGCTGGCGCCCCTTGCGTTCAGCTGCGTCGGGCCCGACGGACGGCGGCGCTCAGGCCCAGGCCCGCCAGCAGCAGCGCCATCGACTGCGGCTCCGGCACCTGCGACACCGTCAGCGTGATGCCCTGGCCCTCGGCCAGGCCGGCGGTGCTGATCCGCCAGTCGGTGCCGCCGCCGTCGAAGGGGTCGCCGACGTAGGCCTCGTTGGTGGCCGACGTGGGGCTCAAGGTCCAGGCGTTGCCGGCCCCGCCGAGGGACAGCGCGCTGCCATCCAGCGCCGTGGCGTCGCCGGCCAGCGAGAAGCTGGCGCCGACCAGGCTCAGGCGCAGCGGCGACAGCTCGCCCCCGGCGATCTCGCGGATGATGGAGTCGAAGGTCAGCACGCCGGCGGCGATGTCGTCGGCGTCCAGCACGAAGTCCAGCACCACGGGCGCGCCGCTGGTGAAGGAGACGTCCACGCCGATGTGCGTGCCGCTGGTGAACAGCGTGTCCACCGCATTGCCGTTGTCGATGACGCCGGCCACGCTGACGGCATGTGCGCCGCCGCCGGCTGCGGCCAGGGTGCAGGCCAGGGCGATGCTGGAGAGGATGTGCTTGAGGGTTGGCCGAGATTCAGGAGAAAACCTCCACTTTTGGTCCTAACGCATTGATTTGAAAGAATTTTCCCAAAGACTTTTCCTACTGCTCTGCACGTGCGGTGGTCGCCTTTCATCTTGAAGCCGTGCCGATGATCGGGCCCGAAGGGCATGGATATCAGCTCGCAGGAGGCGTAAGTTCGGCCTTACGGTGGCGGTGCAGCCCGCCCTTAGCTTGCTGGGTTAGGACCGCTGGCCAAGCTCGTACAGAACCAACCATTGGATGAGCAAACGAAGATTTCTCTGAAGGGATGATCCGGCAGCCGCAACTGGACCTGACGCATCAGTTGCTCCCACTCAAAACCGTGGTACGCCGTGTTGAGCGCACAGTTCACGATCAGCGTCGTCTCCGGGGGGTAGCCTTTGCCGATCTTGTCCCGAATGGACTTGAGCACGATGGTTGCGAAGCTTTCGATGTGCGATCCCTCGCTGAAGCCGGTCGGCCGGGATTCCACGATGCGTTCGCCATCGGCACCCTTGGCAACTGACAGGCCGTCCAGACCGAAAGCGAACCCTTGTGTGTTCAGACGCTTCTGCAGCAGGTGCTCGTTTGGATGCTGGGCCTGGGTGATCTCCAGGGTGGCCGCTGCCGGCCAGGCGTGCGCATCAACCAGACCGCCTGTCGTCCGGACCTTGGCGTCGCCCTTCTGATTGCCGTCGGTCCAGCACACGTTCAGGTAGCGCCCCAGCCCGTAGTACGTTTGTACATAGCGGCAGATTGGCACCACCTCCTCCATC
>SCTQ01000365.1 GCA_004322345.1 Aquabacterium sp.
TTCTGCGCCAAGATCTTCGGCCCGATCAAGGACTACGAGTGCCTGTGCGGCAAGTACAAGCGCCTGAAGCACCGTGGCGTGATCTGCGAGAAGTGCGGCGTCGAGGTCACCCAGACCAAGGTGCGCCGCGAGCGCATGGGTCACATCGACCTGGCCGCGCCCTGCGCGCACATCTGGTTCCTGAAGTCGCTGCCGTCGCGCCTGGGCCTGGTGCTCGACATGACGCTGCGCGACATCGAGCGCGTGCTGTACTTCGAAGCCTACGTGATCGTCGACCCCGGCATGACCCCGCTGAAGAAGTTCGGGATCATGTCCGAGGACGACTATGACGCCAAGAAGCGCGAATTCGGCGACGAGTTCACCGCGCTGATGGGCGCCGAGGGCGTCAAGAAGCTGCTCGAGGAAATGGATCTCGACGTCGAGATCGAAAAGCTGCGCGGCGACATGACCGGCTCCGAGCTCAAGGTCAAGAAGAACTCCAAGCGCCTGAAGGTGATGGAGGCCTTCAAGAAGTCCGGCATCAAGCCCAACTGGATGATCATGGACGTGCTGCCGGTGCTGCCGCCGGACCTGCGTCCGCTGGTGCCGCTGGACGGCGGTCGTTTCGCGACGTCCGACCTGAACGACCTCTACCGCCGCGTGATCAACCGGAACAACCGCCTGGCTCGCCTGCTCGAGCTGAAGGCGCCGGAGATCATCGTGCGCAACGAGAAGCGCATGCTGCAGGAGTCCGTGGACTCGCTGCTGGACAACGGCCGTCGCGGCAAGGCGATGACCGGTGCCAACAAGCGTGCGCTGAAGTCGCTGGCCGACATGATCAAGGGCAAGAGCGGCCGCTTCCGCCAGAACCTGCTGGGCAAGCGCGTCGACTACTCCGGCCGTTCGGTCATCGTCGTGGGCCCGACCCTCAAGCTGCACCAGTGCGGCCTGCCGAAGCTGATGGCGCTGGAGCTGTTCAAGCCCTTCATCTTCTCGCGCCTGGAAGCCATGGGCATCGCCACCACCATCAAGGCGGCGAAGAAGGAAGTCGAATCCGGCACGCCGGTGGTGTGGGACATCCTCGAAGAGGTGATCCGCGAGCATCCCGTGCTGCTGAACCGCGCGCCGACGCTGCACCGCCTGGGCATCCAGGCCTTCGAGCCCGTGCTGATCGAAGGCAAGGCAATCCAGCTGCACCCGCTGGTCTGCGCGGCCTTCAACGCCGACTTCGACGGTGACCAGATGGCCGTCCACGTGCCGCTGTCCATCGAGGCGCAGATGGAAGCCCGCGCGCTGATGCTGGCCTCCAACAACGTGCTCTTCCCGGCCAACGGCGAGCCCTCCATCGTCCCGTCGCAAGACGTGGTGCTGGGCCTGTACTACGCCACGCGCGAGCGCACCAACGGCAAGGGCGAAGGCATGGTCTTCACCGACCTGGCCGAAGTCGAGCGCGCGCTGGACAACGGCGTGGTCGAGATCACCGCCAAGGTCAACGTGCGCCTGGTCGAGTGGGTCAAGGGCGCCGACGGCGAGTTCACGCCCGAGACCAAGCTCGTGTCCACCACCGTGGGCCGTGCGCTGCTGTCGGAGATCCTGCCCAAGGGCCTGCCGTTCTCCAACATCAACAAGGCGCTGAAGAAGAAGGAGATCTCGCGCCTCATCAACACCTCCTTCCGCAAGTGCGGCCTGAAGGAGACGGTGGTCTTCGCCGACAAGCTGCTGCAGTCGGGCTTCCGCCTGGCCACGCGCGCCGGCATCTCGATCGCCATCGACGACATGCTGGTGCCGAAGGAGAAGTACGGCCTGATCGAACGCGCCGAAAAGGAAGTCAAGGAGATCGAGCAGCAGTACGTCTCGGGTCTCGTGACCGCCGGCGAGCGCTACAACAAGGTCGTCGACATCTGGGGCAAGACCGGTGACGAGGTCGGCAAGGTCATGATGACCCAGCTGGCCAAGCAGAAGGTCCTGGACCGCCACGGCAAGGAAGTGGACCAGGAGTCCTTCAACTCCATCTACATGATGGCCGACTCCGGTGCCCGCGGCTCCGCGGCGCAGATCCGCCAGCTGGCCGGCATGCGCGGCCTGATGGCCAAGCCCGACGGCTCCATCATCGAGACGCCGATCACCGCGAACTTCCGCGAAGGCCTGAACGTTCTGCAGTACTTCATCTCCACCCACGGCGCCCGTAAGGGCCTGGCGGACACGGCGCTGAAGACCGCGAACTCAGGCTATCTGACCCGCCGCCTGGTGGACGTGACCCAGGATCTGGTCGTCACCGAGCTGGATTGCGGCACGGACCAAGGCATCGCCACGCGCGCGCTGGTCGAAGGCGGTGAAGTCATCGAATCGCTGCGCGACCGCATCCTCGGCCGCGTCGCGGCCATCGACGTGCTGCACCCCGAGACCCAGCAGACGCTGACGCAAGCCGGCCAGATGCTGGACGAAGACGTCATCGACGTGCTGGAAGCAGCCGGCGTGGACGAAGTCAAGGTCCGCACCCCGCTGACCTGCGCCACGCGCTTCGGCCTGTGCGCCAAGTGCTACGGCCGTGACCTCGGCCGCGGCGGCCTGGTGAACTCCGGTGAAGCGGTGGGCGTGATCGCCGCGCAGTCCATCGGCGAGCCCGGCACCCAGCTGACGATGCGTACCTTCCACATCGGTGGCGCGGCATCGCGTGCGGCCGTGGCCTCCAGCGTGGAGGCCAAGTCCGACGGCATCATCGGCTTCAACGCCACGATGCGCTACGTGACCAACGGCAAGGGTGAACTGGTGGTGATCGCGCGTTCCGGCGAAATCATCATCTCCGACCAGCACGGCCGCGAGCGCGAACGCCACAAGGTGCCTTACGGCGCGACGCTCAACGTCAAGGCCGACCAGACCGTCAAGGCGGGCCTGGTGCTGGCCAACTGGGATCCGCTGACCCGCCCGATCATCACGGAATTCGCCGGCAAGGCGAAGTTCGAGAACGTCGAGGAAGGCGTGACCGTGGCCAAGCAGGTGGACGAGGTCACCGGCCTGTCCACGCTGGTCGTGATCGATCCCAAGCGCCGCGGCGCGGCCAAGGTCGTGCGTCCGCAGGTCAAGCTGCTGGACGCCGGCGGCCACGAGGTGAAGATCCCCGGCACCGACCACTCGGTGACCATCGGCTTCCAGGTCGGCTCGCTGATCCAGATCCGCGACGGCCAGGACCTGGCTCCGGGCGAAGTGCTCGCACGTATCCCGGTCGAAGGCCAGAAGACCCGCGACATCACCGGCGGTCTGCCGCGCGTGGCCGAGCTGTTCGAGGCCCGTACGCCCAAGGACACGGGCGTGCTGGCCGAGATCACCGGCACGGTGTCCTTCGGCAAGGAGACGAAGGGCAAGGTGCGGCTGCAGATCACCGATCCGGACGGCAAGGTCTGGGAAGAGCTGGTGCCCAAGGAAAAGAACATCCTGGTGCACGAAGGCCAGGTGGTGAACCGCGGCGAGCTGATCGTCGACGGCGCGGCGGATCCGCAGGACATCCTGCGCCTGCTGGGCATCGAAGAGCTGGCGCGCTACATCGTCGACGAGGTGCAGGACGTCTACCGTCTGCAGGGCGTGAAGATCAACGACAAGCACATCCAGGTGATCGTTCGCCAGATGCTGCGTCGCGTACAGATCACCAACCCCGGCGACTCGCGCTACATCACCAACGAGCAGGTGGAGCGCTCGGAGCTGTTCCAGACGAACGACGACCTGCGTGCCGAGGGCAAGATCCCGGCCACCTACTCCGACGTGCTGCTGGGCATCACCAAGGCCTCGCTGTCGACCGACTCCTTCATCTCGGCCGCTTCCTTCCAGGAAACGACCCGCGTCCTCACCGAGGCCGCGATCATGGGCAAGCGCGACGAACTGCGTGGCCTGAAGGAGAACGTCATCGTGGGTCGCCTGATTCCCGCCGGTACCGGCCTGGCCTACCACCAGGCCCGCAAGGCGAAGGAAGAGATGGACGAGACCGAGCGTCGCGCCATCGCGATCCAGGAAGCCGAGGAGCAGGCCGCGCTGGCCATGTCGCAAGTCGATGAAGGCCCGGCGGACGCCGCCGGTGCCGTCGAGGGCGGCGGCACAGCAGCAGCCGACGCCTCGGGCGCCGCGGCCGAATAAGCCACGGCCCCGGCCGGTGCATTGCGGCTGCGTGCCGCGATGCACTGCGCCTCAGGCTCGCATCGAGCCCGCCTTTCGAGGCGGGCTTTTTTTCGCCTGCGTGGTCAGGAGGCCCGCGACACCAGGCCGGCGGCCTGGCGCATGGCACCGAGCTCGACCAGGGCCTGATGCAGGCGCTGCGGCTCCAGCGGCTTGCGCAGCACGCGTACGCGCTCGTCGGTGGCGCGTTGCAGGATGGTCGAGTCCGCATCGGCGGTGATCAGCAAGGCCGGGCGCTCGGTGCCGAACTCGTGCCGCAGCAGGCGGATCGCATCCAGCCCGTCCCGCGCGCCGCTGTCGGCCTGCAGGCCCAGGCGGTAGTCGCAGACCAGGGCCGCCGGCATGCGGTCGCAGCGGCTGACCGCGGCGATGGCCTCGGCCAGCGTCGTGCCGCAAGCCACCTGCCAGCCGAGGTCGGACATCGCGCCTTCCATCGCGTCGAGCACTGCGCGGTCGTCGTCCAGCAGCAGCAGCAGAGGGCGCTCCGGCGGGGCGGGGGCGGCGGGCGCGGGCACGGAGGCGACTGCATCCTCGCCGGTCGTCGCCGCATGCGGCGGCATCGTCAGCGGCAGCGAGATCGAGAAGCAGGAGCCGCGCCCCACGCGCGAGCGCAGTTGCACCGGCCAGCCCGCCAGGCGCGCGAGGCGGCGCACGACGGCCAGGCCCAGGCCCAGGCCCTCGCTGAGGTGACGGGCCGGGTTCTCGGCCTGGAAGTAGTCTTCGAAGATGCGTCCGCGGTGTTCGCGCGCCACGCCGTGGCCGCTGTCCCAGACCTGCAGCACCAGCATCGCGCCGCGCCGGCGTGCGCGCAGGCGCACGCTGCCGGTGGTCGTGTAGCGCACGGCGTTGTTGAGGAAGTTGCGCAGCACGCGTTCGGCCAGCAGCGGGTCGGCCAGAACCCAGTCGGCGTTGGCGTCCACGCGCCAGGCCAGTCCCTTCTCCGCGCACAGCACGCTGAACTCGTTGTCCAGGGTGTCGAAGATGCCGCGCACGCTGCAGGCCCGCGGCTGGTTGATGACCTTGTGCGCGTCGATGCGCGCGACGTCGAACATCTTCTCGAACATCAGGCTCAGCGAGCCCAGCGCCTGGTTGATCTTGCCGGCGACATTCAGCGTCGCGGCGGGATCGACCGGCGTGCCGCGTGCCTGGGCCCGGCCCAGGCTGCTGCGCAGGTGGCCGGTCAGCAGCATCAGCGCATGCAGCGGCTGGCGCAGGTCGTGGCTGGCGGCGGCGAAGAACTCGCTCTTCTGGCGATCGGCGGCCTCGGCAAGCTCGCGTGCCTCGGTGGCGTTGCGGATCTCGATCTGCAGTTGCTCGGCCAGCAGCATCTTCTCGGCGCGCAGGCGGTCGGCGTCCAGCAGCTTGCCGCTGACCACGCGGCCCACCAGCAGGCAGGTCACCAGCGAGAACACCACGACGGCGATCAGGTAGACGTCCTCCTCGCGGCCGTCCACGCCCAGGCGCAGCAGCAGCGGCAGCATGCAGGGCACGACACCGGCCAGCATCATCCCGAAGTCGTTCATCGCGAACACCATCGCGGTGTAGGCGAAGACCAGGATGCTGATGACCAGGATGGCGCGCCACGGGTCCATCGCCACCGGCAGCACGGTGAAGATCATCCCGCCCCAGACGCCGCTCTGCAGGCAGGCGGCCACCAGCAGCATCGCGCGCCAGCGAGGGTAGTCGTAGTCGGTGCCGGCGGCGGCCACGCGCACGATTTGCCGCGCCAGCAGGCCCACGGCCAGCCACAGCACGGCCATCGCCGCCAGCGGCGCGATCCACACGGCCGGCGCCACCGGCCAGCGATGGATCAGCCAGGCGATGCAGGTCAGGCCCGCGGCCTGGCCCGGGGCGCCCCAGAGGAAGCCTCGCCACTGCTCGACGAGATAGGTGCGCCAGATGTAGGTGTCGGCCGGCGAAGCCTGCTGCAGCGACAGGCGCAGCGCCTTCATGGCGCCGGGTGGGCGCGGGGCTCGGCAGCGATGGCCGGTCCCGAATGGCTGCCGGCCGCATAACGCAGCACCAGCTGGGTCCGCGTGGCCACCTGGTGGGCACGCAGGATGGCGCTGACGTGCATCTTCGCGGTGTCGGGGCTGATGTTCAGCGCCTGCGCGATGGCCTGGTTGGTGCAGCCGCGCAGCAGCAGGGCCAGCACCTCGTGCTGGCGCGGCGACAGCTGCGGGGCGGGCTGGCTGCTGGGCGTGGGAGCGGGCGCCGGTGATTCCTGGTCCTGTGCCGCGGCGGAGGCCGCGGCCAGCAGCGCGGGCGGCAGGTACAGCCGCCCGCCGAGGACCGCGTGCAGCCCGGCCTGGAAGTCGGCCACGCCGGCGAGCTTGGGGATGAAGCAGACGGCGCCGTGGTGGATGCAGGCCAGGGCCAGCTGGCCGTCGCAATGGCCGGTGAAGATGGCCACGCGCTGCGTGGTGCAGGCCGCGCGCACGCGCTGAAGGGTGTCCAGGCCGTGGCTGTCGGGCAGGTCCAGGTCCAGCAGCACGACGTCGATGTTCTGTCCGTCGGATTGCAGGGCGCGCACGGCCTGGGCGCAGGAATCGGCTTCGACGAGGTGGGCCTCGGGCTGCAGCTGGCGGATGGCCAGCGACATGCCGTCGCGGATCAGGGCGTGGTCATCCACCAGCAGGAACCCCTGGGTCTGGCGCATGCCGGGGCGGTGGTGGTCGGAGGGCAGGAGGGACATCGGTTGGATGGAACTGCGGGGTTGCGCCACGGCCGCCCGATGTTATCCCCCAAAGGGGTAGGGTGCGCGGCACCCTTCGCGGTCGTGGTCAGTACGGGCGCGCGCATCCTAAATTCCCCGGTCTCTGCGGTAACTCCCCAGTCTGTGTCCGTACGTATGCAAACCCTGCCGCCGGCCTTCGCTCCATGGGCGGAGGGCTGGTTCAATCCGCCCCGCCCGCAAGCGGCAGCGGCCCAGCCGCCGCCGCTGCTGGTGCGCCGTCGGCTGCATAGCCTGCTGGACGGCGCGAGGGAAGGCCTGGTCTGGGTCAGCGGCCCGTCGGGTGCCGGCAAGACCAGCCTGATGCGCACCTGGACCGACGCGCGCCGGGCTGCCGGCACACCATGCCTGTGGATCCAGCTGGACGCCACCGACGCCGAGCCCGCCGTCTTCTTCCGCCACCTGCGCCTGGCACTGCTGTCCACGCTGGCGACCCCCCAGGCGCGCAACGCGCTGCGCCTGCCCGCCTGGCGCGAGGCCGCGGATGCGGCGCGCCTGTCGGCCTTCGCCCAACGCTACTTCCGCGCCTGGACGGCGGCCCTGCCCAAGCCGCTGATCCTGGTCTTCGATGCCTGCGAGGCGGCCGGTGCCGACGCGGCCTTGCCGCTGCTGCTGGACCAACTGCTGCAGGCCCTGCCCGCCGGCGCGCTGATGCTGGCTGCCGGCACCGATCCCTTGCCGCTGACCTTGCACCGCTGGGCAGCCAGCGGGCGTTGCCTCACGCTGGGTTGGGAGGACCTGCGCGCCGACGACGACGAGGCGCGCGAACTGGCGCTGGCCTGGGGCCAGCCTCAGCCTGAGGCGGCGCAGTGCGCGCTGGCCGGGGGCTGGATGGCGGCCTGGGCCGTCCTCCTGTCCGCCGCCCGGTGCGGCGAGGCGGCTCCCGCGGCGGACCGCATCTTCGAAGCCTGCGCCGGGGCGGCCTACTCAGGGCTGGATCCGCTGACACGGCGCGTGCTGGCCGCGGTGGCCCGGCAGCCCACGGCCAGCGCCGAGGAGGCCGCCGTCCTCAGCGACGTGGCGAACGCCGGCGACGTGCTGGCGGCGCTGTGGCGCCTGCGCTGGTTCGTCGAGCGGCAGATCAGCTTCGACGGGCAGGTGCGCTATGCGCTGCATCCGTTGCTGCGCGCCCACGCGGCGGCACGGCAGATGCCCTAGCCGGCCCAGGAGGCAGGCGGCTGGATGCTCAGGCCCAGGGCGCGCGCCCGCCGCGCCAGCTTCAACAGCGCACGGTCCTTGGAGAGCAGCCAGCGCGCCTTGCAGGCCAGGGCCAGGTCGATGAAGACCTGGTCGTCCGGGTCGGTGCAGCGCATGGGCCCGCGAGGCGGGTCGGCCACCATCTCCGCGCAGCCGAAGGCCGCTTCGTTGGTGAGAGGGTCGGGCCGCCAGCGCGCAAAGCCGGGCCGCGGCCACACCAGTCCCCACTCGCGCTGCATGGCCGGGCAGGCCAGCCAGCGCAGGCGGCCGCTGCGGATGCCGTCGGCGATCGGGTGCATGGCCGGGTCGCGGAACACGTGCCAGTCGAGCAGCGTGTTGGTGTCCAGCACGACGACGAGGGGCGCCTCGTCCGTGGCCGCAGCCGGGGACTGCATCAGCTCGCGCTGGCGATGAAGCCGCCGCCCAGGCAGACCTCGCCGTCGTAGAACACCGCGGACTGCCCGGGCGTGACGGCCCATTGCGCGTCGGGGAAGCTGGCGGTGACGCGTTCCCCCGCGCCGGCCTCGATCAGGCAGGCCGAGTCGGCCTGGCGGTAGCGCGTCTTGGCTGCGTAGCTGCCGGGGGCGGGCGCGCCGCCGGCGATCCAGCTGGCCTCGTCGGCCTCCAGCCGGTGCGACTGCAGCCAGGGATGGTCATGGCCCTGCACGACGTAGAGCGTGTTGCGCTCCAGGTCCTTGCGGGCGACGAACCACGGGTCGTGCTCGCCGCCGCCGCGCGGGGCGCCCTTGTCCTTCACGCCGCCGATGCCGATGCCCTTGCGCTGGCCCAGCGTGTAGAAGCTCAGCCCCACGTGTTCGCCCAGCTGGCGGCCGCGGTCGTCGCGGATGGGGCCGGGCTGGTTGGCCAGGTAGCGGTTGAGGAACTCGCGGAAGGGGCGCTCGCCGATGAAGCAGATGCCGGTGGAGTCCTTCTTGGCCGCGACCGGCAGGCCGATCTCGGCGGCGATGCGGCGCACCTCGGACTTGTGCAGCTCACCCACGGGGAAGAGCGTGCGTGCGAGCTGGGCCTGGTTGAGGCGGTGCAGGAAATAGCTCTGGTCCTTGGACGGATCCAGGCCCTTGAGCAATTCGTGGCGGCCGCTGGATTCGTTGAAGCGCACGCGGGCGTAGTGCCCCGTGGCGATCTTCTCGGCACCCAGGCGCATCGCGTGGTCGAGGAAGGCCTTGAACTTGATCTCGGCATTGCACAGCACGTCGGGGTTGGGCGTGCGCCCGCCCTGGTACTCGCGCAGGAACTCGGCGAAGACGCGATCCTTGTACTCGGCGGCGAAGTTGACGTGCTCGATGTCGATGCCCAGCACGTCGGCCACGCTGGCGGCGTCCAGCCAGTCCTGGCGCGACGAGCAGTACTCGGAATCGTCGTCGTCCTCCCAGTTCTTCATGAACAGGCCCACGACCTCGTAGCCCTGCTGCTTCAGCAGCCAGGCACTGACCGAGGAATCGACGCCTCCGCTGAGGCCGACGACGACGCGCTGTTTCATGGAGGGGGCAGATGGCGCCGGCGGCGCCGTCTTCAATCAATGCAGTTCGGGGACGGTGAAGACGCTGGTGTCCGTGTAGAACATCGCCAGGGGTTGGCGGTTGCCGGCCAGGTGGTCCTCGATGCAGCGCAGGACCAGCGGGCTGCGCAGGCGCTGCGGCTGGGCGCGCAGCTCGTCGGGCGTCATCCAGACGGTGCGCACGATGCCTTCGTCCAGCTCGCGGCCGGGCAGGGGCTCGCTGACGGTGCCGGTGAAGGCCAGGCGCAGGTAGGTGGTGTCCTCGCCGGTGCGCGTGCGGCGGAAGCGCGACATGTAGAAGCCCAGGAAGGCGTCCGGCGTGAACTCGCAGCCGGTTTCCTCCAGCACCTCGCGCGCGACACCCTGCAGCGGGGACTCCCCCGGATCCAGGTGGCCGGCGGGGTTGTTCAGCAGCAGGCCGTCGCGGGTCTGCTCCTCGACCAGCAGGAAACGCCCGTCTCGTTCGACGATGGCGGCGACGGTGACATTGGGCTTCCAGCGGGTGCTCATGGGGGCAGGATTATCAAGGGCGAACAGTGTCCCGTGTCGATACCGGACCTTCACGGCCGGCCGGCGTTGCGGATTCGGCCACGCCCGTCCGGCAAGGCCGGCGCACCGCACGCCGGCCAGATTTGCGAACGATCGTTCGGAAATGCAAGCGGGATTGTGTATGCTGGCGGGTTCGTCAACGTTTGAGACGGCACCACGGATGATCACGGCTTGATCGCTTGCTGGCTGCCGCCGCGCCAATTGCATACGCGGCCCGCCTGGCCGCCGCATCTAAGGACCTTAAGGAGACCGCATGCTCATCGGCGTTCCTCTGGAGACCACGGTCGGGGAGACCCGCGTGGCCGTCACGCCCGAGACGGCGAAGAAGTACAAAGCCCAGGGCCACACCGTGCGCATCCAGTCGGGTGCCGGCGTGGCGGCCAGCGCACCGGATGCGGCCTACGAGGCCGTCGGTGCAGAGATCGTGGATGCAGCGGGCGCCTTCGGCTGCGACCTGGTGCTGAAGGTGCGCACGCCCTTCGACAACGAGATCGCGCTGATGCGCCCCGGCACCACGCTGGTGGGCATGCTCAATCCTTTCGACGCCGACGGCCTCAAGCGCCTGAACGACCAGCAGCTGACGGCTTACGCGCTGGAAGCCGCGCCGCGCACCACGCGTGCGCAGAGCATGGACGTGCTGTCCTCGCAGGCCAACATCGCTGGCTACAAGGCGGTGATCACCGCGGCCGACAAGTATCAGCGCCTCTTCCCCATGCTGATGACCGCGGCCGGCACCATCAAGGCCGCGCGCGTGGTGATCCTGGGCGTGGGCGTCGCCGGCCTGCAGGCCATCGCCACGGCCAAGCGCCTGGGGGCCGTGATCGAGGCCTCCGACGTGCGGCCGTCGGTGAAGGAACAGGTCGAGTCCCTGGGCGGCAAGTTCATCGACGTGCCGTATGAAACGGCGGAAGAGAAAGAGGCCGCCGAAGGCGTCGGCGGCTATGCCAAGCCGATGCCGCAGAGCTGGCTGGACCGCCAGAAGGTCGAGGTCGCCAAGCGCGTGGCCCAGGCCGACGTGGTGATCTCCACCGCGCTGATCCCCGGCCGCGCCGCGCCCACGCTGATCACCGAGGAGATGGTCAAGAGCATGAAGCCCGGCTCGGTCATCGTCGACATCGCCGCCGGCCGCGGCCCGGTGGGCCCCAGCGGCCAGCCGGGCGGCAACTGCCCGTTGTCCGAGGCCG
>SCTQ01000366.1 GCA_004322345.1 Aquabacterium sp.
GCCCGGCGGCTGGGCATGCACCGGCGCACCCTCGCGCGCAAGCTCGGCAAGCAGCGCGTCAAGTAGTCGCGCTCAGCCCCGCGCGCGGTAGATGCACGCGTTCGGCACCTCGGTCATCTGCCGCAGCAGGCGCTGCGCATCCTTGCCGGACCATGCCGGGTGGGCCGCGTCGATCACCATGAACTCGCAAGGCAGGTCGATGGCGCGCTGCAGTTCCATCCACCAGGTGCGCACGTCAGGCTGCGGGCGCGCCTTGCCACGCTCGACCACCAGCAGGCAGAAGACGCGCTCGGGCGCCTCGTCGATCTGCTTGCGCACGAGGTAGGCCGCACCCACCGCCTTCTCGCGGATCAGCGCGCCCAGCGCGGGCTTGAGCAGCAGCTTGCTGTAGCTGATGGCACGCAGGTCCTGGCCGCCCTCGAAGTCCTGCTGGGCATGGGCGATCATTTCCTCGCGCTCGGACAGGGCGCGCACTTGTTCGCGCGCACGCTTGACCGCATCGCCGAACTCCCCGCGCTCCAGCAGATCGAGCGCGCGCTGGGCCGCCGGCAGGGCCCAGGCGCCGTTGCCCGCGGCCACTTCCTGCAGCAGGGCCAGGCCCTCGCGCTCGTCGCCGGGCTGGCGGCCGTCCAGCAGCTCCAGCGCCAGCGCGTGGCGCAGGCCGTCGTGCTTCGGATGCAGGTTCAGGTGGGTCTGCAGCCACTTGCGACGTGCGGGAGCGTCCTCCAGCTGGCGCACGGCGCGCCACAGCAGGAAGGTCTCGTCGCCGTTGAGCGGGGTCTGGGCCTCGCACTCCAGCAGGTCCTGGCGCACGCGCTGCCAGTCCTTGTAGCGCTGCACCTCGCCGTGCCAATGGTCCTTGTGGTGGCGGCGCCAGCGTGCATCCATGCGCTCGACCAGCGCCGGCAGGGCCTTGCCGAAGATCTCCTCGGCGGCGCTGCGTTCCAGCTTGGGCGGCAGGGCCGGCTTCTTGTGCGCGTACTCCAGGCGCTGACGCAGGCTGGGATGGGTGTCGTCGGTGTCGGGCAGTCGCCTGCAGGCCTCGCGCAGCCAGCGCGCGGCGTCCGGGTGCTGGCTGACCAGGGCCAGCAGGCCCTGCAGCTCGGCCATCGGGCTGACGTCGGGCTCGGCCATCTCGCGGGCGCGGGCGTAGACCTGGGGCCAGAACTCCTCGTGCATGAAGCGCGCGGCCAGGTCGATGGTCAGCAGCGCCTGGGCGCTGGCCGTGCGGCCGGCGTAGGCATGGGCGGCGGCGTCGGCCTCGTACTCCTGCTGGCGCCCCAGCACGAAGGCGCGGGCGTTGAAGCGGGGGAAGTATTCACGCAGGAAGGCGGCCAGCAGCAGGTCGGCCCAGCCCGGGTCGCCGCTGCCACGCAGCTCCATCAGGCGGAACCAGCTGCGCCGCGTACGGTAGATCCAGCCGCCCAGCTTGCCGTGGGCACCGCTGAGGTGGCCCCACTCGTGCGCCACCACCGATGCGAGCTGGCGCGCATCCAGGCACATCATCAGCGGCAGGCCCAGCACCAGGGTGTTGCGGTGCCAGCCCAGCAGGCCCAGCCGCGGGCGCTGGATGACGCAGGCGTTGAGCTCGGTGTCGATCAGCACCTCGTCCAGGCGCGGCCCCGCGGCGCGCTTGCGCACGGAGTCGATCAGCTTGAACAGACGCGGCGCCTCCTGGCGCGTGAGCTTCACGCCGCGCACCTTGGGCGTGGGCAGCACCAGCGCACGCGCGATCGAGATCACCAGCGACAGCGCCGCCAGCCCGATGACGAACATCCAGCCGCGCAGCGGCATCTCGGAGAACGCCCGCTGCAGCAGCCAGGCCAGCAGGGCCATGCCCAGCAGCAGCACGCCGATGATGGCGACGTAGCCGCCGAGCGCCCACAGAACCGTCTGCCGGCGGAAGGCCTTGGGGTCGTGCTGGTTGGCGTATTCGCAGGAAGAGACGAGGCTGCGGAAGGCCAGGCTGTCCATGTTCAGTGCACCGCTCCCGGGGCTTGTTTGTGCTTGAGCAGGGCAGTTTATGAACGCAGGCCGAAGCGCGACGCGCGATGAGGCGCGCGCGCCGGAGCTATTTCACGCGATTGCCGCAAGGACGCGGCGCGGCTGCGGCCGTCGCGCGACGGCCCGAAACAGCCCTTTACAGCTTGCCGCTCAGAGTTTGCCCGCGACCCAGGCCTGGACCGAAGCCAGCGCCCCCGCCAGCTTGGCCGGCTCGGTGCCGCCGGCCATCGCCAGGTCGGGCTTGCCGCCGCCCTTGCCACCCACCTGCTGGGCGACGAAGTTGACGAGGTCGCCGGCCTTGAGCTTGCCGGTGCTGTCGGCGGTGACGCCGGCAGCCAGCTGGACCTTGTCGCCGTCCACCGCGGCCAGCACGATGGCCGCGGTCTTCAGCTTGTCCTTGAGCTTGTCCATGGTGTCGCGCAGCGTCTTCGCGTCGGCGCCTTCGAGCTTGGCGGCCAGCACCTTCAGGCCGCCGACGTCCACGGCCTGGGCCAGCAGCTCGTCGCCCTGGGCCGAAGCCAGCTTGCCCTTCAGCGCGGCCAGGTCCTTCTCCAGGCTCTTCACCTGCTCCAGCACTTGGGCCAGCCGGTGGTTGACCTCGGCCGGGGTGGACTTCAGCGTGCCGGCGGCCTGCTGCACGGTGTGCTCCAGCTGCTGCAGGTAGGCCAGCGCGTTGTCCCCGGTCACGGCCTCGATGCGGCGGATGCCCGCGGCCACGCCGCCTTCGGAGACGATCTTGAACAGGCCGATGTCGCCGGTGCGATGCACGTGGGTGCCGCCGCAAAGCTCGCGGCTGCTGCCGATGTCCAGCACGCGCACCACGTCGCCGTACTTCTCGCCGAACAGCATCATTGCGCCGAGCTTCTGTGCCTCGTCGATGGGCAGCGTGCGCGCCTGGGTGTCGGCGTTGGCCAGCACCTCGGCGTTGACGATGGCCTCGATGCGGCGGATCTGCTCGTCGGTCACCGGTGCGTTGTGCGCGAAGTCGAAGCGCGTGCGCTCGGCATTCACCAGCGAGCCCTTCTGCTGGACGTGGCTGCCCAGCACCTCGCGCAGGGCCTTGTGCATCAGGTGAGTGGCGCTGTGGTTGCGCACGGTCTTCGCGCGCTTGTCGGCGTCGACCTTGGCGTTGATGACGTCGCCCACCTTGATCTCGCCTTCCAGCACCTGGCCGTGGTGGCCGTACACATCGGCCTGGATCTTCAGCGTGTCGGCCACCTCGAAGCGGCTGGTCGCGTTGCGCAGCTCGCCGACGTCGCCGACCTGGCCACCCGATTCCGCATAGAACGGCGTGTGGTCGAGCACGAGCACGGCGTCGTCGCCGGAGCGGACCGATGGCACGGGGCTGCCGTCGACGTAGATCGCCGTGACCCTGGCGGACTCCTGGGTCAGGCCGTCGTAGCCATGGAAGACCGTGGGCGCGCCGCTGTACTCCAGGCCCTTGGCCATCTTGAACTTGCCGGCTTCACGGGCTCGCACCTTCTGCTCTTCCAGCAGGCGGGTGAAGCCGGCTTCGTCCACCGTCACGCCGCGCTCGCGGCAGACGTCCGCCGTCAGGTCCACCGGGAAGCCGTAGGTGTCGTGCAGCTTGAATGCCGTCTCGCCGTCGATCTGCCTGGCGCCCGAGGCCAGGGCCTTGTCGAGGATCTCCATGCCGTTGGCGATGGTGCGGAAGAAGCCCTCTTCCTCCTGCTTCAGCACGTCCGTCGCGCGCTGCTCGGCGGCACGCAGCTCGGGATAGGCCTCGCCCATCTCGGCCACCAGGGCCGAGACCAGCGTGTGGAAGAAGGGCTTGCGCGCGCCCAGCTTGTAGCCGTGGCGGATGGCGCGACGGGCGATGCGACGCAGGACGTAGCCGCGGCCGCCGTTGCTGGGCACCACGCCGTCGACCACCGTGAAGGTGCAGGCGCGGATGTGGTCGGCGATGACCTTCAGCGACGGCGACTGCGGGTCGAAGCCCGTGCCGCCGGCCTGCTCCACGGCCTTGCGCGCGGCGGCCAGCAGGTTCACGAAGAGGTCGATCTCGTAGTTGGAGTGCACGTGCTGCAGCACGGCCGTGATGCGCTCCAGGCCCATGCCGGTGTCCACGCTGGGCTTGGGCAGCTTGTGCATGACCCCCGCCTCGTCGCGGTTGAACTGCATGAACACGTTGTTCCAGATCTCGATGTAGCGGTCGCCGTCTTCATCCGGGCTGCCCGGGGGGCCGCCGGCCACGTCCGGGCCGTGGTCGTAGAAGATCTCGGTGCAGGGGCCGCAGGGGCCCGTGTCGCCCATCATCCAGAAGTTGTCGGAAGCGTAGCGCGCGCCCTTGTTGTCGCCGATGCGCACGATGCGCTCGGCCGGCACGCCGATCTGCTTGTTCCAGATCTCGTAGGCCTCGTCGTCCTCGGCGTAGACGGTGACCCAGAGCTTCTCCTCGGGCAGCTCGAACACCTTGGTCAGCAGCTCCCAGGCGTAGGCGATGGCGTCCTGCTTGAAGTAGTCCCCGAAGCTGAAGTTGCCCAGCATCTCGAAGAAGGTGTGGTGGCGCGCGGTGTAGCCGACGTTGTCCAGGTCGTTGTGCTTGCCGCCGGCGCGGATGCACTTCTGCGACGTGGTGGCGCGCGAGTACGGGCGCTTGTCGAAGCCCAGGAACACGTCCTTGAACTGGTTCATCCCGGCGTTGGTGAACAGCAGCGTCGGATCGTCGCCGGGCACCACGGGGCTGGAGGCCACGATGGTGTGTCCCTTGGACTCGAAGAACTTGAGGAACTTGGAACGGATCTCAGCGGCTTTCATCCGGGGGGCTTTCTGCTGTCGTTCGCGTCCGAGACGCGGAGCCGGCGATTATAGAAGTCCGCTCTTTACAGCATGCTTCCCGGCGACGCCCCGCCCCCAGGGGAAAACGGCTACCAGACCGTGGCTTGTGCGCCCAGCAGGTCGTCCACCACCGCCAGCACCTCGTTGACGTCCACCGGCTTGGCCAGGTAGCGCTCGGCCCCGAGGTGCATCGCCAGGTCGGCCTGGGCCGCCAGCGCGTCGGCCGAGACCATCACCACCGGCACGTCGGCCGTCGCCGGGTCGGCCTTCAGGGCGCGCAGCACGTCGGCCCCGTTCATGTCGGGCAGGTGCATGTCCAGCAGCAGCAACAGGCCCTCCGGATGCTCGCGCAGCGCGGCCAGGCCCTCGCGGGCGGTGGCGTAGCTCTCGAAGCGCACCTGGGGCCGCTGCTCCAGGATGCCGCGCATCACGTCGACGTTGGTCCGGTTGTCCTCGATGTAGATCACGCGGCGCTGGTGGTAGCCGGACAGCGTGTCCGGAACCTGCGCCTCGGGCGGAGACGACGGCGGGGCGCTGGAGGCCGGCAGGGTCAGCGTGAAGGTCGAGCCTTGCCCTTCGACGCTGCGTGCGGCCAGGGTGCCGCCCATCAGGTCGGCCAGGCGCTGGCTGATGACCAGGCCGATGCCCGTGCCCTCGGTGCCGGAGCGCTCGCGCCCCAGGCGGTTGAAGGGCTGGAAGAGTTCGGACAGCTGGGTCGCGCTCATGCCCAGGCCGTCGTCGCTGACGTCGATGGCGACGTCGCCCTCGCCCAGCATGCGCGAGCTCAGCACCACCTGGCCGCCCGGCCGGTTGTACTTGACGGCATTGGTCAGCAGGTTGGTCAGCAGCTGCTTGAGGCGGGTGGCATCGGCCAGCACCACCAGCCCCGGCGGGTGCACCGCCGCGCGGATGGCGACCTGGCAGCGGTCGGCCTGTGGCTCGACCATCACGATGGCCGACTGCACGATCTCCTGCAGGCCCAGCGGCTCCAGGTTCAGGCGCAGCGTGCCGGCCTCGATGCGGGAGAGGTCCAGCACATCGTTGATCATCTCCAGCAGGTGCCAGCCCGCGCGCTCGATCTGCTCCACGCGCTGGCGCTGGGGCAGCGGCAGCGCGTTCTGCGAATCCATGTCCATCAGCTGCGCGAAGCCCAGCATGGCGTTCAGCGGCGTGCGCAGCTCGTGGCTCATGCGCGAGAGGAACTCGCTCTTGGCACGGTTGGCCGCCTCGGCGATCTCGCGCGCGGCCTCGGCGCGGCGCAGCTGCTGGCGCTCGGTGACGTCCTCGGCCACGCAGACGATGCCCGAGGAGGCATCGGACTGCAGCAGCTGCACGTGCACCCGCGCATGGCGCACCTGGCCCACCGGCTGCAGCACGCGCCAGTCTCCGTCGAGGATGGCGCCGCCCTGGCGGCCCAGGCGGGAGATCAGCTCGATGGCGTTGAAGCGGTCCTCGGCGTGCAGCAGGTCCGTCAGCCGCATGCCGGCCAGCTCGCCCGGCGTGCGGCCGGTCATGCGGCAGAAGCCGGAGTTGACCTGCAGGATGCCGCCCTGCGGGTCGGCATAGGCCACGCCCACGGGCGTGTGGTCGAAGATCGCGCGGAAGCGCTGCTCGCTCTCGCGCAGCGCGGCCTCGGTGCGGCGGCGCTCGCCGACCTCGATCTCCAGTTGCAGCGTGCGCTCGCGCACGGCTTCCTCGATGCGCCAGGTGCGCGCCGACATCACCAGCAGCAGCGCGCCCAGCGCCGTGGAGAAGAACACCCCGGCGCCGGCAAAGAGCCAGGTGTTGGCCGCCGCGCCGCCGACCAGGGGCACCGGGCCGCGCGGCCAGATCCGCAGTTCCCAGTTGCGGCCCGCGAAGGCCAGGGGCACGGCCACCGGGCCGGGCTCGCCGCCACTGGCGGCGGCCTGGCCGGGTTCGGGGCAGGAGGTGTCGCCGGCCAGGCGCGCCTGCGCGCCCGCGGCCACGTCCATCAGGCAGACCCCCAGGTAGGACGGCGCGCTGCGCAGCGTGGCGGCCAGGGTGTCCTCCATGCGCAGCGAGATGAAGACGGCGCCGCGGGTGGCGGCCATGCGCTCCTCGCGCGTACCCGGATGGCCGGCGTAGACGGCGCGGTAGACCACGACGCCCTTCTGCTGGGCCGTTTCCTGGATCAGGCGCATGGGCCCGCTGGCCACCGGCTGGTTCTGCGCCCGCGCCTCGAGCAGCGCGGCCCGCGCCTGGGGAACCGAGAGCACGTTGAAGCCCAGCCCCACCGCGTTGCCTGCCAGGGGCTCGACGTAGCGCATCGCAATCGCCTCGTCGCCCGCGGGCGGCTTGCCACCCAGGTCGAACAGCCGGTAGCCCGCCATGCCTTCGGCCACCTGCCGGGCCTCGAACGCCGGCCAGTCGCTGCGCGGCACGCGCTCGTGCCAGCCCAGGGCGCGCACGCCCTGCAGCGACCTCAGCCAGGGCCGGGCCGCGCGCTGGAACTCGTCGCGGGTCACCTGCTCGGAGGCGATGTAGACGCCGTTGAGTGCCTCCAGTGCGTCGAGGTAGCTCTGCAGGTGCAGCCGCACGCTGTCGGCCGTGGCCGCGGCGTCGCGCGCGAAGGCGGCCTGCTCGCGCTGGCGGTCCCAGCGCTGCACCTGGCCGATGGACAGCATCAGCACGACCGTGGCGATCAGCAGCGGCAGCCCGACCGTCGTGCGGCGTGGCGCCCAGACCTCGCGTGGCCGGCCGACCAGGGTCAGCGCGATGGGGGCGCCGATCAGCGCGCCCAGCGTGTCGCCGGCCCACCAGGCCAGCGCGAGCCGCGGCCACTGGCCGGCATCGAGCAGGCCCGCCGCGCCCATCGCCGCCGTGCTCAGCAAGGAGGCGACCAGGCTGGCGACCGGCCCGGCGATGAGGAAGAAACGCAGCACGTCGCCGGGACGCTCCAGCACCAGGGGCCAGGCGACGAAGCGGCGCAGCAGCGCGCCGGCCACCAGGGCCTGCAGCGCGCCACCGGCGATCCAGACCAGGCCGACCAGCCAGCCCACGTTCAGCCCCACGTGCAGCGAGCTGTCGTCCGTCAGGAACAGCAGGGTGGCCGAGCCGGCGGCGATGCCGAAGGCCATGCCCGGCCCCCAGCCGGCCACGAAGGCCACCGCGACGCCGGCGGCGAAATACAGCGGGGAGATCCCGTGCACCGGATCGGCCAGCGACAACGAGGCGTAGCCGACGAGGGTGTAGACCAGCCAGACCACGGCCAGGCGGCGCGCCAGCACGCGGTACGAGCGGGGCAGAGGGCGATGGTCCATGGGCGGCCAGGGATGACAGCGCAGATTAGCACCGTGCCTGGGCGCTGTAGACCCGGCCGGGGCGGGGTTTGCACCCTGAGGCGTCCTGGCAGGATATGCAAAGGCTTGCAGTGGCGGGCTTTGCGCCGGCGCTACGATGGTCCGTCGCCTACCAGCACCCGTGCCGTCCCCACGGCCCGACGCCCATGAGTACCCAAGCCCCCTCCTCCCTCGCCGCCGGCCTGAAGGACCCCTCCCTGCTGCAGACCGACGCCTTCATCGACGGCCGCTGGCAGGGCTCGGAACAGCGTTTCGCCGTCCAGGACCCGGCCACCGGGCTGGCCATCGCCAAGGTGGCCAACCTCGGCGCCGCGCAGGCCGGGCAGGCCATCGCCGCAGCGGACAAGGCCTGGCCGGCCTGGCGCGGCCTGACGGCCAAGCAGCGCCATGCCGTGCTGATGAACTGGTTCCGGCTGATCGTGGACAACGCCGACGACCTGGCGAAGATCATGACCGCCGAGCAGGGCAAGCCGCTGGCCGAGGCACGCGGCGAGGTCGTCTACGGCGCCAGCTTCATCGAGTGGTTCGCCGAGGAAGCCCGCCGCGTCCACGGCCAGACCATCCCCACCACCGATGCCGCCAAGCGCTACCTGGTCATCAAGCAGCCCATCGGCGTGTGCGCGGCCATCACGCCCTGGAACTTCCCCATCGCGATGATCACGCGCAAGGTGGCGCCGGCCCTGGCCGCCGGCTGCACGGTGGTCATCAAGCCGGCCGAGCAGACGCCGCTGTCGGCACTGGCCTGCGCCGAACTGGCGCGCCGCGCCGGCCTGCCCGAGGGCGTGCTCAACGTGGTCACCGCCGACGGCGAGCAGTCGATCTCGGTGGGCAAGGCGCTTTGCGAGAGCGACGTGGTGCGCCACCTGTCCTTCACCGGCTCCACCGAGGTCGGCCGCATCCTGATGTCGCAGTGCGCGCCGACGATCAAGAAGCTGTCGCTGGAGCTGGGCGGCAACGCGCCCTTCATCGTCTTCGACGACGCCGACCTGGAGTCCGCCGTCGAAGGCGCGCTGGCCAGCAAGTACCGCAACGCCGGCCAGACCTGCGTCTGCGCCAACCGCCTTTATGCCCAGGCCGGCATCTACGAGCGCTTCGTGGCGCGCCTGGCCGAGCGGGTCAAGGAGTTCAAGGTCGGCCCCGGCACCGAGGCCGGCGTGACCATCGGCCCGCTGATCGACGACCAGGCCCTGGCCAAGGTGAAGGAACACGTCGAGGACGCGAGGGCCAAGGGCGCGCGCGTGGTCACCGGCGGCAAGCTGATCTCGGGCCGCTTCTACGAACCCACCGTGCTGGCCGACGCGACGCCGGCCATGCGCCTGTCGCGCGAAGAGACTTTCGGCCCGGTGGCCCCCGTCTTCCGCTTCGAGACCGAGGCCGAAGCCATCGCCGCGGCCAATGCCACCGAGTTCGGCCTGGCCAGCTACTTCTACAGCCGCGACATCGGCCGCGTGTGGCGCGTTTCCGAGGCGCTTGAGTACGGCATGGTGGGCGTCAACACCGGCATCATCTCGACGGCCGAGGCACCCTTCGGCGGCGTCAAGCAGTCCGGCCTGGGACGCGAGGGCTCCACGCACGGGATCGAGGAATACGTCGAGATGAAATATCTCTGCCTCGGTGATCTGAACAAGTAGCCCGGCAACCCGGGCGCATGGCTGCGAGACAATCGCGGCATGGACTTTTCGTTTCTTCATTCCTGGCACATGGAAACGCGGCACTGGGTGCTGATCGTCTTCCTGGCCGCCGCCCTGCACGCGCACTTCCGCGGGCGCGTGCGCTTCCCCTTGCGCCGCGCGCTGATCGACTACACCGTGCTGATCGCGCCGCTGAACTCGCTGCTGGTGCTCTTCTCCAAGGTGCGCACCACCGCCTACCTGGACCCGAAGGACTTCCCCGCCCTGCAGCCGCTGCAGGCGCACTGGCAGGAGATCCGCGACGAGGCCATGCGGCTGAACGAGGACGGCGCCATCCGCGCCTCCACCGACTACAACGACATCGGCTTCAACTCCTTCTTCAAGACAGGCTGGAAGCGCTTCCACCTCAAGTGGTACGGCCAGGACATGGCCTCGGCCCAGCAGCTATGCCCGCGCACGGTGGAACTGCTCAACGCCATCCCTTCGATCAAGGCGGCGATGTTCGCGTCGCTTCCGCCCGGCGCGCGCCTGGTGCGCCACCGCGACCCCTACGCCGGATCGCTGCGCTACCACCTGGGCCTGGTCACGCCCAACTCGCCCCAGTGCTACATCGACGTCGACGGCCAGCACTACCACTGGCGCGACGGCGAGGCGATCATGTTCGACGAGACCTACATCCACCACGCCGAGAACACCACCGACCACCAGCGCGTGATCCTGTTCTGCGACGTCGAGCGCCCCGTGTGGACGCCGGTGATGACCTGGCTGAACCGCTTCTTCGCCCGCGTCGTGATGCGCGCGGCGGCCTCGCAGAACGTCGAGGGCGAGCCCATCGGCGGGCTCAACAAGTTCTTCTTCTACGCCTACCGCGTGCGCGCCAAGGCGAAGACGCTGAAGACCACGCACCGCCGCTTCTACTACGTCTCCAAGTGGGTGCTGATCATCGGGCTGCTGCTGGCTTTGTTCTGGTGAACAGATGATTTGCCCGGGGGGCCCCGCCGACCGGGGGGCCGCACAAGCTGTGACAGACCCCGCGGCAGAACCGTCAATCGGCAGCGCTACACTCGGCGCCCGTTCGAGCAGCCACCCTGCCCCGGACCTGCTGCAGACGCACAACATCCGCATCCTGATCCGCGCCCCCCTGTCCACGTGACTGGCGGGCACGGAACCGCCAGAACCTTTTGACCATCTCCGTTTCCAAGCGGTTTCGATTGATTCCATCTCTGAGCACGAGGAGCAACCTGAATATGTTCGGCAACAGCCACATCGACGCCCGCCTCCAAACCGGCGCGCGCAAGACCCAGGGCCGCGTGCGCCTGGCGACCCTGCTGGTCTCCCTGGTCGCCGGCGCGGCCATGCTGACCGCTTGCGGCGGCGACAAGGAGAAGAAGAGCAGCCAGGTCGCGGCCAAGGTGAACAAGGAAGAAGTCTCGGTCCACCAGATCAACTTCGTGCTCGCCCGCCAGCAAGGCATCAAGCCGGAACAGAAGGACCAGGCCAGCAAGGTCATCCTGGAGCGCCTGATCGACCAGGAGCTGGCCTTCCAGAAGGCCCAGGAAGAGAAGATCGACCGCGACCCCAACGTCGTGCAGTCCATCGAGGCCGCCAAGCGCGAGATCATCGTGCGCAAGTATTTCGAGAACGTGGCCGGCCAGGCCCAGCAACCCAATGACACCGAGATCCGGGACTACTTCGACAAGCACCCGGCCCTGTTCGCGCAGCGCCGCGTCTACTCCTTCCAGGAAGTGACGATCGAGGCCAAGCCCGAGCAGGTCGAAGGCATCAAGGCCAAGCTGGCCACCGCCAAGACGGTGCAGGAGATGCTGCAGATGCTGCAGGCCGATGGCATCCGCCACGCGACCAGCCAGGCCGTGCGCGCCGCCGAGCAGCTGCCGCTGTCCCAACTGGACAACTTCGCACAGATGAAGGACGGCCAAGTCACGATCAGCCCCACGCCTCCCGGCCTGCGCGTGCTGATCCTCGCCGGCTCCGAGAACAAGCCCGTCACGCTGGAACAGGCCAAGCCCGCGATCGAGGCCTTCCTGACCAACGAGCGCAAGCGCCAGCTGATCGAAGCCCAGCAGAAGTCCCTGCGTGCATCGGCCAAGATCGAGTACGTCGGGTCCTTCGCCGGCGGCCCCGGTGCTGCCGCCTCGGGCGCCGCCCCTGGCCTGGAGCCGGCTTCCGAAGCCGCCTCGCAGTAAGCCGGCACCCGAATCGGAACGGGCGAAGGGAAAGCTCGCCGGCCACGTTAAACTGCGCCCCGCCGCGGGTGTAGTTCAATGGTAGAACGGCAGCTTCCCAAGCTTCATACGAGGGTTCGATTCCCTTCACCCGCTCCAAGCAGTTCCCGCCTGAAGGCCGCCTCGTGCGGCCTTCGGCTTTTTGACCTTTGCGATCCCGCATGACTGCCGAAGACGACAAGCCGCCCCACCCCCGTGCCATTCGCAGCTTCGTGCTGCGTGCCGGACGCATGGGCACCGGCCAGCAGAAAGCACTGGAGGACCTGGGCCCGCGCTTCGTGCTGCCCTATCGCGCCGAGCCGCTGAACCTGGCCGCCGCCTTCGGGCGCGAGGCCCCCACGGTGCTGGAAATCGGCTTCGGCATGGGTGGTGCCACCGCGCAGATCGCTCAAGCGCGGCCCGACACCGACTACCTGGGCGTGGAGGTGCACACGCCGGGCGTGGGTGCGCTGCTCAAGCTGATCGGCGAACAGGGCCTCACGAACCTGCGCATCGTCCAGCACGACGCGGTGGAGGTGCTGGACCACATGCTCGCACCGGGCTCGCTGGCCGGCGTGCACGTCTTCTTCCCCGACCCCTGGCACAAGAAGAAGCACCACAAGCGCCGATTGATCCAGCCGGCCTTCGTCTCACGCCTGCTCACACGCCTGGCGCCCGGCGGCTACCTGCATTGCGCCACCGACTGGCAGCCGTACGCAGAGCACATGCTGGAGGTGCTGTCAGCCGAACCGGGCCTGGTGAACACAGCCGAAGGCTATGCGCCCAAGCCGGACTACCGGCCGCTGACCAAGTTCGAGAACCGCGGCCTCAAGCTGGGCCACGGGGTCTGGGACCTGGTGTTCAAGAAGCGCTGAAGCGCGCGGGCCGAGTTCCCGGGCGGCCCCAGCAGCACCCGTTCACCGCCCCCGCCAGCATCGCCGACTGCCGGAGGTGGCAAGGGGCCGAGCGCCGGGCCGCTCCCAAGCCGGCCCCCGTCCCCACGGGGGACCGGGCCACGTACCCGTAGGCCCGAGGGGTCCACACAACTCGAGCGCCAGGCCGCCCCAAGCCGGCCCCGTCCCCACGGGGACCGGGCCACGTACTCGTGGACCGAGGGGCTCACAGTTCACCGCTCCCGCCAGCATCGCCGACTGCCGGAGGCGGCAAGGGGCCGAGCGCCGGGCCGCTCCCAAGCCGGCCCCCGTCCCCACGGGGGACCGGGTCACGTACCCGTGGCCCGAGGGGCCCCATCTCATTCTTTCCAGACGATCCAGCCCTGCCAGTGCGTGACCAGGATCAGCACGCCGAAGGCGATGCGGTACCAGGCGAAGGGCAGGAAGTTGTGCGAGGACACGTAGCGCAGCAGCCAGCGCACGCAGATCCAGGCTGAGAGGAACGAGAACACCAGCCCAATCAGGAAGATCGGCGTGTCGGCCGCGGCGAAGAGCGCGCGATCCTTGTACATGCTGTAGGCGCCGGCGCCGATCAGCGTGGGGATGGCCAGGAAGAAGCCGTACTCGGTGGCGGCCTTGCGCGACAGGCCCAGCAGCATGCCGCCGATGATGGTCGCGCCCGAGCGGCTGGTGCCCGGGATCAGCGCGAAGCACTGCACCAGGCCGACCTTCAGCGCATCCTGCCAGCTCATGTCGTCCACGCTGTCCACGCGCGGCTGCACGCTGCGCTTCTCGGCCCACAGGATCACGAAGGCGCCGAGGATGAAGGTGGTGGCCACGACCACCGGCGTGAACAGGTGGGCCTTGATCGCCTTGCCGAACAGCAGCCCCAGGACCACCGCCGGCAGGAAGCCCACCAGGACGTTGATCGTGAAGCGTTGCGCCTGCGGCTGGGTGGCCAGGCCGCCCAGGGTGTCGCGGATGCGCTGGGCGTAGACCAGCATGACGGCGAGGATGGCCCCGGTCTGGATGGCGATCTCGAAGACCTGGGCCTTCTCGGGCCCGAAATCCTGGCCGAAGCCCAGCAGCGAATTGGCCAGGATCAGGTGGCCGGTGCTGGAAATGGGCAGGAACTCGGTCAGGCCCTCGACGATGCCCATCAGGGCGGCTTTGATCCACAGCACGACTGGCAAGACAGGCTCCGGTTGGATAAGGGCGGTTGGGGACGAGGCGGCCGCACTCTGAGCGGGCACCCCGGAAAAAGTTCGCGATCTTAAGGGGCCGGGTACGCGGCGCCTGACACCCGGCCGACGCCGCATGGCGCCCGCTGGCCCGCGCTTCGTCCCGGATGGCTTGCACCAGCAAAGCCCGGGCCGCTACATTACTGACCCGCCAGTCAGTACCCCGATGCCGCAAAGCCGTCAGCGCCGCAAGGAGGCGCGCCCGCAGGAACTGCTGCAGGCCGCCCTGGAACTCTTCGTCGAGAAGGGCTTCGCCGCGACCCGGTCCGAGGAGGTCGCCCACCGCGCGGGCGTCTCCAAGGGCACGCTCTACCTCTACTACCCCAGCAAGGAAGAGCTGTTCAAGGCAGTGGTGCGGCACAACCTGACGCCGATACTCGGCGTGGGCGGCGACCTGCTCGACAGCTTCGAGGGCCCGACGACCGAGCTGCTGGTCAAGCTGGTCGAGCGCTGGTGGGACGACGTCGGCCACACGCCGGCGGCTGGCATCTTCAAGCTCATCCTGGCCGAGGGCCACAACTTCCCCGACCTGGTGGAGTTCCAGGTGAACGAGGTGGTCCTTCCTTCGCGCGCGCTGGTGCGACGCGCCGTGCAGCGGGGCATCGCCCGCGGCGAGTTCCGCGACGTCGACATCGAAGCCGTCGTGCATGCATTGATCGCGCCGCTGCAGTACGTGGTGCTGGACCGCCTGACCCTGGGCATGTGCGCCCTGGACCTGGGCCCCGACGGCTCGCGGACCTTCCTGCGCACCCACATGGACCTGCTGATGAACGGCCTGCGGGCCGCCACCGGCAAGGCGAAGACGACGAAGAAGGCCGCGCCGCGGAAGCGCACGACACGCGCCGCGCCCAAGAAGGAGACATGACATGAGCAAGCCGCTGCTGCGGTGGGGAGTGGGCCTGCTGGTGCTGGCCCTGGTGGCTGGCGGCCTGTACAAGCGCGCCGCGACGAAGAAGGCCGCTGCCGCGGCGGCAGCCACCGCCGCGTCCCAGCCCTCGGCGCTGGAGCTGGCACCGGGCGACGTGCTGGTGGCCCGCTCCCAGTCCTTCAACCGCGGCGTGCCGGTCTCCGGTGGGCTGAAGGCCGCGCGCAGCGCGGTCGTCAAGGCACGCGTGGCCGGCGAGCTGGCCACGCTCACCGTGCGCGAGGGCGACGCCGTCAGGGAAGGCCAGGTGATCGGCCGCATCGACGAGCGCGAATACCGCATGCGCCTGGAGCAGGCCCAGCAGCAGGCCGCCTCGGCCCAGGCCCAGCTGGACATCGCGCAGCGCACGCTGAGCAACAACCGCGCGCTCGTGGACCAGGGCTTCATCTCGAAGAACGCTCTGGACACGTCCGACTCCAACACCCAGGCCGCCCGCGCCAACCTGCAGGCCGCGAAGACCGCCGCGGACCTGGCGCGCAAGTCGCTGGATGACGCCGTGCTGCGCGCGCCCATAGCCGGCTTCGTCTCGCAGCGCTTCGCCCAGGCCGGCGAGCGGGTGTCCATCGACGGCCGGGTGGTCGAGATCGTCGACCTGTCGCGCATCGAGCTGGAGGCCGCGCTGACGCCGCAGGACGTGGCCGAGGTGCGCACCGGCATGCACGCCAGCCTGCAGGTCGACGGCCTGGCCCAGCCGGTGGACGCCACCGTCGCCCGCATCAACCCGTCCGCCCAGGCGGGCACGCGTGCGGTGCTGGTCTACCTGGCGCTCAAGCCCCATCCCGCCCTGCGCCAGGGCCTGTTCGCCCGCGGCCGGATCGACGTCGCCAGCCAGCGCGCGCTGGCCGTGCCACAGGGCGCCGTGCGCAACGACCAGGCCCGGCCCTATGTGCTGCTGCTGAAGGACGGCCAGGTGCTGCGCCGCCCGGTGACGCTGGGACGCGGCGGCACCGTCGGCCGCGATGCGGTGGTGGAGGTCACCAGCGGCCTGGCCGAGGGCGAGCGCATCCTCGCCGGCAGCGCCGGCCTGCTGCCCGAGGGCACGCGCGTGGCGGTCCCGGCATCGGCAGGCGCATCGGCCGCCAGCCGCTGAACGAAGGGCCGCGCCATGTGGTTCACCCGCATCTCCATCGGCAACCCGGTGCTGGCCACCATGCTGATGCTCTGCCTGGTCGTGCTGGGCCTGTTCTCCTTCCAGCGCCTGAAGGTGGACCAGTTCCCCGACATCGAGGTGCCGGTGGTCGTCGTGCAGGTGGACTACCCCGGCGCGGCACCGGCCATCGTCGAGTCCGAGGTCACGCGCAAGATCGAGGAGGCCGTCAACACGGTGGCCGGCATCAAGCAGCTGTACTCGCGCAGCTATGAAGGCACCTCGCTGGTCATCATCGAGTTCAACCTGGAGATCGACGGCCGCAAGGCCGCCGACGACGTGCGCGAGAAGCTGGGCATGGTGCGCCCGCTGCTGCTCGACGAGGTGAAGGACCCGCGCGTGCTGCGCTTCGACCCCGCCGCGCGCC
>SCTQ01000451.1 GCA_004322345.1 Aquabacterium sp.
ATCGAGATGCCGGTCTCGCGCATCCTGCAGCGCATCGAGCGCCATGGCGTGCTGATCGACCCCGGCAAGCTGGTCAGGCAGGGCGACGAACTGGCCAGGCGCCTCCTGGAGCTGGAGCAGCAGACGCAGGAGCTGGCGGGCCAACCCTTCAACCTGGGCTCGCCCAAGCAGATCGGCGACATCCTCTTCACCAAGCTGGGCCTGCCCGTGGTCAAGAAGACCGCCAGCGGCGCTCCGTCCACGGATGAGGAGGTGCTGGAGAAGCTGGCCGAGGACTACCCGCTGCCGGCGAAGATCCTGGAGCACCGCGGCCTGGCCAAGCTCAAGAGCACCTATGCCGACAAGTTGCCGCAGGAGATGGATGCGGCGACCAACCGCGTGCACACCAACTACGCGCAGGCGGTGGCGGTGACCGGGCGGCTGTCGAGCAACGAGCCCAACCTGCAGAACATCCCCGTGCGCACGGCCGAGGGCCGGCGCATCCGCGAGGCCTTCGTCGCGCCGCCGGGGCATGTGATCGTCTCGGCCGACTACTCGCAGATCGAGCTGCGCATCATGGCCCACCTGTCCGACGACGAGGGCCTGCTGAGGGCCTTCACCGAGGGCCTGGACGTGCACCGTGCCACTGCCAGCGAGGTCTTCGGCGTGCCGGTGGAGCAGGTCAGCAGCGAGCAGCGGCGCTACGCCAAGGTGATCAACTTCGGCCTGATCTACGGCATGAGCAGCTTCGGGCTGGCGAGCAACCTGGGCATCGAGAAGTCCGCCGCCGCGGCCTACATCGATCGCTACTTCCAGCGCTACCCCGGCGTGCGCCGCTACATGGACGACACGCGTGCCGCGGCCAAGGCCCAGGGCTACGTGGAGACGGTGTTCGGCCGCCGCCTGTGGCTGCCCGAGATCAACAGCGGCAACGGCCCGCGCCGCGGCGCCGCCGAACGCGCGGCGATCAACGCGCCCATGCAGGGCACGGCCGCCGACCTGATCAAGCTGGCGATGATCGCGATGCAGGACGAGCTGGACCGCTCGGGTCGTCGCACGGCCATGGTCATGCAGGTGCACGACGAACTGGTGTTCGAGGTGCCGCACGACGAGCTGGAATGGGCGCGCACGGAAGTGCCGCGCATCATGGCCGGGGTGGCGCAGCTGAAGGTGCCGCTGCTGGCGGAAGTCGGCGTGGGCCAGAGTTGGGAAGAGGCGCATTGATGTGAGCCCCTCGGTCCACGGGTACGTGGACCGGTCCCCCGAGCAACCGTGTTGGGCGTCAAGCCGGATGAAGCGAGGCATCCCAGGGGCGGCCGGACTTGGCGATGGCGTTGAGCATAGTCAGTAGCTTGCGCATGGCGG
>SCTQ01000367.1 GCA_004322345.1 Aquabacterium sp.
GCCGCAATGTAGCGGGGCTGAACAAACGGTGTCAAGCCGACGGCCGCCCCCTCATCTCCGGTTCAGCAGGCGACGCATCTGGCCCGCGGCTTGCAGCTGCTCCTCTTCACCCTCACCAACCGAAGAGACAAGCGAAGCAACGTGGCCCTCACCGATCCGATCAAGGTCGGCGTGCTGTTCTCGCGCGAAGGCGCGACGGCGCGCGTCGAGAACTCCATGCTGCTGGGGACGATCTTCGCGATCCGCGAGATCAACGATGCAGGCGGCATAGCCGGGCGCGAGATCGTGCCCATCCACTACGACCCGCAGTCCAGCCCCCAGCTCTACCGCAGCCTGGCCACGCGCCTGATCCAGGACGACAAGGTCAACGTGATCTTCGGCTGCTACATGTCGAGCACGCGGCGCGCCGTCGTGCCGGTGGTGGAGAAGTGGAACCGCCTGCTCTTCTATCCGACGATGTACGAGGGCTTCGAGTTCTCCAACAACGTCATCTACACCGGCGGCACGCCCAACCAGAACAGCGCCCTGCTGGCCGACTACATGGCCACGCACTTCGGCCCGCGCGTGTACCTGGTGGGCAGCGACTACATCTTCCCCTACGAGTCCAACCGCATCATGAGCGACTTCGTCCACCAGCGCCCCGGCGGCGCTAAGCTGGGCGAGCAGTACACGCGGCTGGATGCGCAGGAAAAAGACTTCACGGCGATCGCGCGCGACATCCGCGACAAGCAGCCGGATTTCGTCTTCTCCACCGTGGTGGGCAAGACCACGCGGATGTTCTACCAGGCGTATGCGGACGCGGGGCTCGATCCGTCGAAGATGCCCATCGCCGCGCTGTCCACCTGCGAGCCCGAGGTCTCCGAGATGGGATCGCGCATCGCACAGGGCCACTACACCGCCGGGCCCTACTTCCAGTCCATCCAGACCCAGGCCAACCGCGACGCCATCGCGCGCTTCCGCAAGCTCTTCGGCAACCAGGTGGAACCCAACATGTGCTGGGAGGCGGCCTACTTCCAGGTCCACCTCTTCAAGGCCGGCATGCAGGCCGCGGGCAGCGACGAACACGACGTGCTGCTGCCCCACCTGCTGGGCTGCGAGTTCGACGCGCCCCAGGGCCGCGTGCGCATCGACCCGAGCAACCACCACACGCGCCTGTACCCGCGCATCGGACGCGTCGACGGCTCGGGGCAGTTCACCATCGTCGCGGAGTCGGCCAACGGCGTGGACGCCGACCCCTATCTGGTGAGCCATTCCTTCGACGACTGGAGCACGCGCCTGCGCTCGCTGACGGCAGAAGACGCCTCCGGAGGACCGGACGGTGCGTAGCGCGGGCCGCGGCAAGCGGCTGACCCCGGAGTTCCTCAAGCAGCTGCGCAGCCTGCGCGTGGCCGTGCTGCATCCCAAGGACGCGGACGGCGAGGTGCTGATCCAGCAGCTGCAGCGCATCGGCTGCCAGGTGCAGACCTTCTGGCCGCCGGCAGCCGAGCTGCCCGAGAGCTTCGACCTCGTCTTCTGCGCCATCGCGCCCGACGAGGCCGGGGTCGAGTTCGCATGGACGCGCGCCGAGCAGCCGCCCGCGGTGATCGCCATCGTCGCCTACGAGAACCCGACCATCTTCGATGCCATGCTGCGCCTGGGCGCCACCGGCGTGCTCAGCACGCCGATACGCTCCACCGGCATCCTGTCCACCCTGGTGCTGACGGTGGGCCTGAACCAGGAGGTGCAGGGCCTGCGCAAGCGCATCACGCGGCTGGAGCAGAAGGTGCTGAGCGTCAACCAGATCAACGACGCCAAGGCCATCCTGATGCGCACGCGCGGCGTCGGCGACACCGAGGCCTACCGCATCATCCGCGAGCAGGCGATGAGCAAGCGCGTGGCGATCGAGGAGATCGCACGTGCCATCATCAACGCCAACGCCATCCTCGCCGGTTGAGACGCGCCCCATGCACACCCCCGACCTGATCGACGCCCGGCGCAGCGTGCTCGTGCTGGTGGACTACCAGGAGCGCCTGCTGCCCGCCATCCACGACGGCGAAGCCGCCGTGGCCGAGGCCGTGCGGCTGGCCGACGCGGCCCGGCTGCTGGGGCTGCCCGTGCTGGGCACCGAGCAGTACCCGCAGGGCCTGGGCCCCAACACGCCCGCCATCGCGCAACGCTGCGACCGCATGCTGGCCAAGCAGCATTTCGACGCCTGCGCCGACGGCCTGCTGGACCTGCTGCCCGAAGGTGCGACGACGCCGCATGACGTGGTGATCGCAGGCTGCGAATCGCACGTCTGCCTGCTGCAGACCGCCATGGGCGCGCAGCGCGCGGGCCACCGCTGCTGGGTCGTCGAGCCGGCCTGCGGCTCGCGCTCGCCGCGGGACCACGCACTCGCGATGCAGCGCCTGCGCCAGGCGGGCCTGGACATCGTCAGCGCCGAGATGGTGATCTTCGAATGGCTGCGCGGGCGCGCTCACCCGCGCTTCGCGCAACTGCTGCCGCTGATCAAGGCACGGCCCTGATCAGTTCCCGAACAGGCTGCCGACGTTGAACAGCGTCAGCATCCCCAGCACCACGAAGATCAGGGCCGCGATGCCGTGGACCAGCTGCATCGGCACGCGTCGCGCGACCCGGTCGCCCAGGAAGACCGCCGGCACGTTGGCCAGCATCATGCCCAGCGTGGTGCCGGCGACCACCCACCACATTTCCGCGTAGCGCGCGGCCAGCGCGACGGTGGCGATCTGGGTCTTGTCGCCCATCTCGGCCAGGAAGAAGGCGACCACGGTGGTCGCGAACACGCCGTAGCGGCCGGCGCCCTCCTCTTCGTCGTCCAGCTTGTCGGGGACCATCATCCAGGCCGCCATCGCGAGGAAGGACAGGCCGATGCCCCAGCGCAGCACGTCGGGGCCGAGCGAGCGCGCGATCCAGCCGCCGACGGCCGCCGCGCAGGCGTGGTTGACGAGCGTGGCGACGAAGATGCCCAGCACGATGGGCAGCGGGCGCTTGAAGCGCGCGGCCAGCAGCAGGGCCAGCAACTGGGTCTTGTCGCCCATTTCGCCGAGCGCGACGACGCCGGTTGATACGAGGAAGGCTTCCATGGGTCCGGGGGGCTTTCGGGGGGCCGGCAAGATGAACCAGAGACCACACCCCATCCCCGGCCCACCCGGCGGATGCTGTGCGGTCAAAGGTCTTGCCAGGCCTCAGCTGCATGCTGTGGCTGCCTGCGCCATGGCGTGGTCCGTTGCAGACCGGCCAAGTGTGTTGACGCAGGCCCCTGGTGGATGCGCCCCGATACACGGTCCACGCAATCCGCCAGGGCGGCTACTCCCCGATGACGAGAGGCGCGCAGTCTAGCAGCCCGCGCCCGCGGCGCTGCGTTCAGGATGTCACGCGAAGGCCTGCCACTGCGGCTGCCATTGCCCGCTGCGCCACTGCTGCAACCAGTACATGCCGCTGATGGTCTTGGAATCCGTCAGCCGGCCTTGGCGCAGCCAGGCGTCCAGCTCTTCGAGGCTGGCGCTGAAGATGTCGAGGAACTCGCCTTCGTCCAGCTGGCGGGTGCCGGCGTGCAGGCCGCGGGCGAACCAGATCTCGATGATCTCGGTGGCATAGCCGATGACCGGGTGGATGAGGCCGGCGCGAGCCCACTCGGCGGCGCGGAAGCCCGTCTCCTCCTCCAGCTCGCGCGCGGCGCAGGCCTGGACGGTCTCGCCCGGATCCAGCTTGCCGGCAGGGAACTCGATCATGGCCTGGCCGACGGGATAGCGGAACTGGCGCTCCATCAGCAGCCGGCCGTCGTCCAGCAGCGGCACGATCATCACCGCGCCGGGGTGCACGACGTATTCGCGCGGCGCGGTCTTGCCGTCGGGCAGGCGCACCTCGTCGCGGCGCACTTCGAGGAAATGGCCGCGGTAGACCTCGCGGCTGGACAGCTGGGTCTCGCGCAGCTGGGCGTCGGTGCTGAAGTCGATCTCGGTGGCCTGGGTTAGG
>SCTQ01000368.1 GCA_004322345.1 Aquabacterium sp.
TTCGGGGTGCGCGCGCAGCGCGCTTCGTGGACTGACCGGGTGGCCTCTGTCTGACCGCAGCGGCCAACGGCCGCGGAGGGAGTTGGGACACCCACCCCGAAGCCCGAGCACCGCAGGGCACCGCCCGCGAAGCGGGCGGCGAGGACGTCGGGGTGTGTTCTTTGCCTACTTTCTTGCACAAGCAAGAAAGTAGGTCGGCCGCCGGGCCGAAACCCCGGCGCAGGGCAGAGCACAGAACGGGACCAAAGCAAGACGCTCAACGAGCAAGCAGCAAGCAGCAAGCAGCAAGCGACAATCGCGCAATGCTCCAGTTCGACCTCCTCAAGACCGAAGGCCACGCCCGCCGTGCCCGCCTCACCCTGAACCACGGCGTCATCGAAACGCCGATCTTCATGCCCGTGGGCACCTATGGAACGGTGAAAGGCGTGTTCCCCCGGTCGCTGGAGGAGATGGGCGCCCAGATCATCCTGGGCAACACCTTCCACCTGTGGATGCGCCCCGGCCTGGACGTGCTCAGGCAGTTCGGCGGCCTGCACCGCTTCGAGGGCTGGAACAAGCCCATCCTGACCGACTCCGGCGGCTTCCAGGTGTGGAGCCTGGGCGGCGCCGACGGCACCGGCCGCAAGATCACCGAGGAAGGCGTGCGCTTCGCCTCGCCGGTCAACGGCGACAAGCTCTTCCTCACGCCGGAAATCTCGATGCAGATCCAGGCGGTGCTGAACTCCGACATCGTCATGCAGTTCGACGAATGCACGCCCTACTGGCAGGGCGGCAAGGGCTCGGGCCACATCACGACCGAGCGCGAGGCCAAGGCGTCGATGGAGCTGAGCCTGCGCTGGGCTGCCCGCTGCAAGGCGGAGTTCGCGCGCCTGGGCAACCCCAACGCGCTGTTCGGCATCGTGCAGGGCGGCATGTTCGAGCACCTGCGCGAGGCCTCGCTGGCGGGGCTGGCGGAGATGGACTTCCCCGGCTACGCCATCGGCGGCGTCAGCGTCGGCGAGCCCAAGGACGAGATGCTGCGCGTGATGAACCACATCACCCACCAGCTGCCGGCCCACAAGCCGCGCTACCTGATGGGCGTGGGCACGCCGGAGGACCTGGTGGCCGGCGTGGCCGCGGGCGTGGACATGTTCGACTGCGTGATGCCCACCCGCAATGCGCGCAACGGCCACCTCTTCACCCGCTTCGGCGACCTGCGCCTGCGCAACGCCCGCTACAAGAGCGACGAGCGCCCGATCGACGAGACCTGCTCCTGCCACGCCTGCGCCGGCTTCAGCCGTGCCTACCTGCACCACCTGGACCGCTGCGGCGAGATGCTGGGCCCGATGCTGACGACCGTGCACAACCTGCACTACTACCTGAACCTGATGCGGGAGATGCGCGAGGCGCTCGACGAAGGCCGTCTGGCCGCCTTCCGCGCGCAGTTCGCCGCCGACCGGGCACGCGGCGTGGACGGCTGACACCCCTCGCATGAACGCACCCCACGGAACCCGGGCGCACCGCAGCCGATCACATCCGATCCCCGGCCTTTGAAACCAGCCGTATACCGACCGCCTCCCCAGGGCTTGCAAGACCAACCAGAATCCGCACGCATGAAACGCCGCACCCTGCTGTCCGCCACGCCCGGCCTGCTGCTGGGCACCCCTGCCCTGGCCCAGATCCGCGTCGACATCAGCGGCGTGGGCGCCAGCCAGCTGCCCATCGCCATCGCCTCCTTCCGCGACGAGAGCAAGGCTCCGCAGCCGGTCTCGGCCATCGTGCGGGCCGACCTGGAGCGCAGCGGCGTGTTCCGCGCGGTGGACACCACCGGCGTGCTCATGGACGAAGGCGGCCGCCCGGACTTCGCCGCCTGGCGCGGCAAGGGCGTGGACTCGCTGCTCGCAGGCTCCGTCATGCGCCTGGCCGACGGCAGCTACGACGTGCGCTACAAGCTGTGGGACGCCGTGCGCGGCGCCGAGCTGGACGGCAAGAGCTACCCGGTGGACGCCGGCGACCTGCGCCTGGCTGCCCATCGCATCGCCGACACCGTGTTCGAGAAGCTCACCGGCGAGAAGGGCGTGTTCTCCACCCGCATCGCCTACACCAGCCGCACGGGCGGGCGCGCCAACACCCGCCACACGCTCTACGTGGCCGACTCGGACGGCGAGAACGCGCAGGCGGCGCTCAGCGGCAACCAGCCCATCATCTCGCCCTCGTGGTCGCCGGACGGACGCTCGCTGGCCTACGTGTCCTTCGAGAAGGGCAAGGCCATCGTCTTCGTGCAGAACACCTCCACCGGCGCGCGGCGCGAGATCGCGGCCTTCCGCGGCTCCAACAGCGCACCGGCCTTCTCGCCGGACGGCAGCCGCATCGCCGTGACGCTGACGCGCGACGGCAACTCCCAGCTCTACGTGATGGGCGCCGACGGCAGCGGCCTCAAGCGCGTGAGCTACAGCTCCGGCATCGACACCGAGGCCGCCTGGGCATCCGACGGCGCCAGCATCTTCTTCGTCAGCGACCGCGGAGGCGGCCCGCAGATCTACCGCATGGGCGCGGCCGGCGGCGAGACGCCGCAGCGCGTCACCTTCAGCGGCAACTACAACATCAGCCCCGCGCCCAGCCCCGACGGCAAGTGGCTGGCCTACATCACGCGGCAGAGCGACGCCTTCCGCGTCGCGCTGCTGGAGCTGTCCAGCGGCCAGGTGCGCATCCTCAGCGACGCCCGCGACGACGAGAGCCCCAGCTTCGCGCCCAACAGCAAGCTCATCCTCTACGCCAGCCGCCAGGGCGGGCGCGACGTCCTGATGACCACCAGCCTGGACGGCCGCAAGACCCGCCTGGGCTCGGGCAACCTGCTGGACGTGCGCGAGCCCGCCTGGGGGCCCTGGGGCCGGTAAGCCGCGAGGTGCTACTCTTTTCCCGATGCGCGTCCCACCGGACCGCGCGCCTTTCCTCGAACAACTTCAACGACCTCTGACTGGAGCCTGCATGAAACACCTTGCCTTGCGTTCTTCGATCGTCCCTGCAGCCATCCTCGCCCTGGCCCTGGGCGGCTGCGCGTCCGACGTGCCGCTGAACCAGACCGACAAGAACACCCCGGTCCCCACCGCCAACCGCGACATCCCCTCGGGCAGCTCCAGCGTCGCGCCGGTGCAGACCCAGCAGCCGGCGGGCGGCTCGGACGTGCCGGCCGGCCTGGCCCGCGTCGTCTACTTCGACTACGACAGCTACCTGGTGAAGGACGAGTTCAAGCCGGTGGTGGAAGGCAATGCCAAGCTGTTGCTGGGCGCCCCCTCGCGCAAGCTGACCGTCGAGGGCCATACCGACGAACGCGGCGGCAGCGAATACAACCTGGCCCTGGGCCAGAAGCGCGCCGAGGCCATGGTCAAGTCGCTGACCCTGCTGGGCGTCAAGGCCGACCAGGTCGAGGCCGTCAGCTTCGGCAAGGAGCGCCCGGCCGTCGACGGCCACGACGAGGCCGCCTACGCCAAGAACCGCCGCGCCGAGCTGAAGGACCGCTGATCCCATGCGCGCACAGACGGCTCCCAAGTCGCACCCGCTGCTGCGCGCGCTGCTTTGCGGCGTGCTGCCGCTGCTGGCCGCGCTGCCCGCACGCGCGGGCCTCTTCAGCGATGACGAGGCCCGCCAGGCGCTGATCGACCTGCGCTCGCGCTACGAGAAGTCCGAGCAGGCCCACGGCAACAAGGAAGCCGAGTTGGCCGCGCGCATCGACCAGCTGCAGCGCAGCCTGCTGGACCTGAACACGCAGATCGAGCGCCTGCGCATCGAGCTGGCCCAGCAGCAAGGCAGCAACGAGGTGCTGACACGCGACCTGTCGGACATCCAGCGCCGCCAGAAGGACCTGCAGCAAGGCGTGGACGAACGCGTCTCCAAGCTGGAGCCGCAGAAGGTCACGCTGGACGGCAAGGAGTTCCTGGCCGATGCCGAGGAGAAGCGCCAGTACGACGAAGCCATGGCCCGCCTGAAGGCCAGCGACTTCGACGGCGCGTCCTCCGGCCTGGCCGCCTTCCTCAAGCGCTGGCCGGCCAGCGGCTACCGCGAGACGGCGCTGTACTGGCTGGGCAACGCCTATTACGGCCGCGGCGCCTACAAGGAGGCCGTGTCCACCTTCCGCACGCTGCTCAGCGTGTCGCCCGACCACACGCGGGCACCGGAGGCGATGCTGTCCATCGCCAACTGCCAGATCGAGCTGAAGGACCAGAAGGCCGCGCGGCGCACGCTGGGCGACCTGGTCAAGGCCTATCCGAAGTCCGAGGCCGCCCAGGCCGCGCGCGACCGGCTCGGCGGCCGCACGTGAATGCGGTGATGCAGCCGGCGCCCGGGGGCGACGCCGACCTGGAGCGCCGCTTCGGCGGCCTCAAGCGGCTCTACGGCGAGGACGGCTACCGCCGCATCCGCGGCGCCCGCATCGCGGTCGCCGGGCTGGGCGGCGTCGGCTCCTGGGCCGCCGAGGCACTGGCGCGCTGCGGCGTCGCCCGCCTGGTGCTGATCGACTTCGACCACATCGCCGAGTCCAACATCAACCGCCAGGTCCACGCGCTGGCATCCACGCTGGGCCAGGCCAAGGTGGAGGCCCTGCGCGAGCGCATCGCGCAGATCCACCCCGGTTGCGAGGTGCAGGCCGTCGATGCCTTCGTCACGCCCGAGGACTGGCCGCAGATGCTGGGCGAGCCGGTGGACGTGGCGATCGACGCCTGCGACGACCCCAAGGCCAAGCAGGCGATGGCCGCCTGGTTCCTGGGCCTGCCGGCGAAGCAGCGCGTGCCGCTGGTGATGGTGGGCGCAGCGGGCGGCAAGCGGCGCGCCTCGGGCATCGAGGCGGCGGACCTGGTGCAGGTCACGCACGACCCGCTGCTGGCCACGCTGCGCCAGCGCCTGCGCAAGCAGGGCCTCATCGCATCGGCCGCGGGCAAGCCGGCGAGGAGCGGCCTGCTGTGCGTGTACTCGCGCGAGCCGGTGGCCCGCCCTGTCGTCGAGGCCTGCGAGCAGCCGCAGCAGGCCGCGGCCGACCTCAACTGCCACGGCTACGGCTCGGTCGTCACCGTCACGGCCGGTTTCGGCCTGGTCGCCGCAGACGCGGCGCTGGACGCCGTGATGAAGGCCCCCAGCCGCTGAGCGCGCGCGGCCCCCGCTATACTCGCCGGCTTTTCGCGTGGGTCGTTAGCTCAGTCGGTAGAGCAGCGGACTTTTAATCCGTTGGTCGCGTGTTCGAGTCACGCACGACCCACCACCGATTCCCTGGGGCGCCGCATCGCCTGGGTTCAAGGTCGAAGGCTGGCAGGTGCAGGCCGCCCCTTCAGGGGCGCGAGCTTCAGGAGCCCGGGACCAGGCCTCAGGCCCGCAAGCGCTCCTGGAGCGCGCGCTCCGTGCGGCTCGCACGCTCCTTGCGCACGCGGACTTCCTGTACGGGCAGGGCTCCTTCGATGCGCACCCCGCCCAGCGGGACGCAGTCGATGAGCTGCATCTGCGGCACTTGTCCGGGGGGCGCCTCGCCCACGCAGCAGGCGCCCAGGTGTTCACCCGGCAGCGCCAGCTCGAAGAAGCGCCAGGCGCCGTCGTCGTCGCCGCGGCCGCTGAATGCCTTCTCCACGCGGCCCCCCGATGACAGCTGGGCGAAGCTGAAGCTCGTCAGCCCCAGGTGCAGTCCCAGACCCAGGGCCTTCACGTACGCCTCCTTCAGCGTCCACAGCTCCAGGATGCGGCGTCGCGAGGACGCGGGATGCTGCAGCACATAGCGCGCCTCCGCGGCGGTGAAGAAGCGCCGCATGGCGGCGAACTCCACCTGGCGCCCGGCGGACTCGGCATCGAAGCCCAGCCGCAGGTGCCGCGCCACGGCCAGGAACACGTAGTCCTCCGTGTGGCTGATGCTGAAGCTGGGCAGCGGCACGCCGGCACGCGGCGCGACGAGGAAGGGGCGGCCCGCCGGCGTGCGGCCGAAGTTCAACCCTTCGGGCGGCTGGCAGACGTAGCCGGCCAGTACCGTGCGCGCCAGCGCACGCGTGACGACGTAGCGGTGCCGGTCCTTGTGGCGCATGAAGCGCACCGCGCGCTGGCGCTCGCCGGGGTTCATCAGCTCCCAGTAGCGGCGCGTGAGCGCAGGATGGGCGGCGCGGGCCAGCTCGGCGGCCCAGATCTGGACGGATGAGGAATGCATGGCGAGCCCCCATCGCTCAGCTGGCGAGAACGGCGCGGCGGGCCGCGGGCCCCGAATCCAGCGAACGCAGCTGCTCGACCAGTTCCTGCCCGAGGTAGTGCACCACCGAGGCCGAGCATCCGCCGACGACCTGCTCCAGGTAGGGCTGGGGTCCGCCGACCGCAGGGTCCACGCAGGACCGCAGGAAAGCGAGGTTGACCTCCGGGGGCTCGTGGCTGATGCGGACCTGCCCCGACAGGCCGAGGCTGACCACCATCGCGATCAGGCAGCAGGAATGCGGCGTCAGCTCGCCGTCGGCTTCCGTGACCCACAGCCGGTAGGGCCTGAAGGCGCCTGCCGGGGCCTGCCGCTGCAGCGCGGGCTCGGGAAGGCCGCCGCGATGGTCGTGCAGCGCAGGCGCGGACGTCGCCGGGGCGGGGGGGCTAGCGCAGTTCATGATCATCCGCATCCTGAAGGAAGGGAAACTGCGTGCGCACCTCCTCCAGCCGGCTGCGCGACAAGGCCAGGGGCCGCACCTCCACGCCGTCCTGCGCCTTCCACAAGGTTTCGCCGTAGGGATCGATCGCCAGCGAGTCGCCGCTGTAGGCCAGGCCGTTGCCGTCGGCGCCGACGCGGTTGAGGCCGATCACGTAGCTCTGGTTCTCGATGGCCCGCGCGGGCAGCAGCGCCTTCCAGTGCGCGGCGCGGCGCTGCGGCCAGTTCGCCACGTACAGCGCGAGGTCGTAGCGCGCCTCCCGGTTGCGGGTCCACACGGGGAAACGAAGGTCATAGCAGATGAAAGGCGCGATGCGCCAGCCGTCCACCTCCACCACCAGGGCCTCGCGGCCCGGCGTGTAGTGCCCGTCCTCCCCGGCGAACGAGAACAGGTGGCGCTTGTCGTAGTGACGCAGACTGCCATCGGGCTTCGCCCACACCAGGCGGTTGTAGTAGTGGCCACCTTCGGCGATGGCCAGGCTGCCGGCCACGTCGGCCCGCAGACGGCGCGCCGTCTGCAGCAGCCAGTCGACGCCCTTGCCATTCATGGTCTCGGCCACGGCGGGTGCGTTCATGCTGAAGCCGGTGGTGAACATCTCCGGCAGGACGATGACACGTGCGCCCTGGACGCCGGCCAGGAGCCGGTCCATGCGCGCGAGGTTGTCGTCCACGTTCTCCCATGCCAGGTCTGCCTGCACGAGAGCCAGGGTCAGGTCGCGTGATTCCATGTGGTCTTCTCCCAGTTGATGAGTTTGACGTCGTGACGGTCGCCGTCCTCGCTGACACTCTCCTGCACCAGCACGTGGCCGCCGGCGTGCGGCACATGCCAGCCGGTGCCGCCGCTGCGGCGTCCCCGGCAATCGAAGGCGACCACGGCCACCGGCCGCGTCGCGCCGGCCACCGCGACGGACTGCGGCGGCAGCAGCCGGAACTCCACCTCGTCCATCTCGAAGCGGTCGAGGTCCAGCACCCTCAGCACGGCCCGCGACCGCCCGCCCTGCAGGAAGCGCGCGGCCGCGTCCTCGCTGGTGGCATCGAAATCGGACAGTGCGAAGGCCAGGTCGCGCGGCCGGCCGTCATCGACGCGCAGCTCGAAGCGGGCGCCGCGGCGTTCGCCCAGCGCCGTCGTGCGCTCCCCGTCCTCGACCTGCGTGCCCTCGTAGCGCAGCACGCCCCGGCCGTCCAGCACGACCTCCTCGCGCGAATCCAGCGCGTAGTCGGCCCACATGCCGCTGGCGCGGACGGCCATCTCGTTGCGCACCGCCAGCCGCGGCATGCCGTCCTCCAGCCAGACGCGGCGGCGCGAGGCGACATGGCCCAGCGGGCGCTCGCCCTGCAGCACGCGGTACTGCAGCGCATCGGCCGGCTGGGCCGGGGGCGATGTTTCCTTTCGCGGCGTGACAGTCGACATGGCGTTACGGCGACGGCGCCGCCTCGCTCAGGTCGCCGTCATACAGGCGCTCCATGAAGCCCTGCGGCAACGCGGCGTCGCAGATCTCCGCCAACGGGCCCTGGGCACGCGGCGCGGCCAGGAACCCGACACGCGCCGCGTAGTCGAGGTAGCGGGAGATCAGCGCCTGGTCCGAGGCCGCGCAAGCGATGCCGGCCGGCAGCAGCGCCGCCTCGGCCTGCGTGGTGTCGTAGCGCGCACGCTCCTTCTCGTCGCCGCCGTCGTAGAACACGGACAGCAGGTCGGTGAACACGGAACGGTAGGGCTTGCCCGCACGCAGCAGACGGCCCTGCTGCAGCGCCTCGAAATAGCGGTGCATCTCCACGTCACGGACCGTATAGCCATGGCGGCGCAGCGCGGCGACGATGCCGTCGTAGGTGATGGGGCGCGGGTTGGTCAGGTTGTAGGTGCAGTGGCGGCTGGACTCCAGGTGGGTGGCCAGGTGCAGGCAGGCCCGCGCGACATAGTCCACCGGCGTGATGTCGAAGTCCTCGTCGGAAGGGAAGGTCATCCCGGCTTCCACCAGCGAGCGCAGCATCTCGTAGTAGATGCCCTTGACCTTGGTCTGCGTCAGCGGATAGCAGCCGGTCACGCTGTCGCCCCAGATGTTGCCGGGGCGCACGACCACCCAGTCCAGGCCGCGCCGCCCGGCGTCGCGGATGAGCTTCTCGGCGGTGAACTTGGAGCGCTCGTAGTCCATGTTCTCGAAGCCCTGGCCGACGTCCAGGTCGGACTCCTTCAGCACGAAACCGTCTTCGTAGAGCTTGTCGCCCACCATGCTGAAGCTGGAGGCGAAGAGCATCGGCGCGGCCCCCGCCAGGCAGAAGTCGATCACGTGCTGCACGCCCTGCACGTTGACCGGCGCGATCTTGTTGTAGGAGGCCACCAGGCTGACGTTGGCGGCGCAATGCAGCACGAGGTCGATGGAGGCCAGCAGTTCGCGCCAGACACCCTCGTCCAGCCCGAGCCAGGGCTGGCTCACGTCGCCGGACACCGGGACCACGCGCCAGGCTTGGCCGGCCAGCGTGCGGGCCTCGTCATAGCAGTAGAGGACGTCCTCGATGCGCCGTCGCGCAAGGTCGGCGTCGGTGCCGCGGACCAGGCAATAGACCACTGCGTCGGTGTGCTGCAGGAGCTCCTGCAGCAGCCGTCCGCCCAGCACGCCGGTGGATCCGGTCAAGAGTATGTTGCTCATGCGTCGTCGCTTCCGCGCGGCGGAAGCCTCCAGTGGTGGTGGGCCGGCCGGCCTAAAGCGTGCCGACCCGCATGCCGCCGTCCAGCGGGATGACCGCGGCGTTGAGGTAATTGGTCTTGCAGGTGGCGAGGAAGCCGACCACCTCGGCGACGTCTTCCGGCACGCCCCAGCGGCCCACGGGCACGATGGCCTTGGCGATGCGCTCCTCGTCGACTGCAGGTGCACCCTCGTGCGCGACGAACTGGTCGAGCATCGGCGTCTTGCAGATGCCCGGCGCAATCGCGGTCACGCAGATGTTCTGCGGGCCGAGTTCGCGCGCCCAGGACTCCGACGCCTTGATCAGGCCGGCCTTGGAGGCGGCATAGGCGGCGGCACCCGCCGCGCCCCACATGCCGGCCACCGATGCGATGTTGATGATCCGCCCGTACTTCTGCCGCGCCATGTGCCGCGCGAACACCGCCGTGCAGTTGAAGGCCCCGACAAGGTTGACGTCGATCACCTCGCGCGAGATGGCGATGCTCTTTTCCGACGTGCAGAAGCCGCGCCCCAGGATGCCGGCGTTGTTCACCAGCACGGACAGGCCGCTGCCCTGCACGGCGCGGATGCTGTCGGCGACCTGCTCCACCTGCTCGGCGTCGGTGACGTCGCCGACGAAGGTGCGCAGCAGCTCCGGATACCCGAGCCTGCCGCCCAACCGGTCCAGGGCGCCGGCATCGCGGTCCATCGCGGCGACGGCGTAGCCGACGTCCAGCAGCGCCTTGCTGATGGCCGCGCCGAAGCCGCCCCCGGCGCCGGTGACGACGGCGATCTGGCGAGGCGCGCTCATGCCGCCTCCGCTTCCTTGAAGGTGATGTCGATGACCTTGCGCGCGTTGGCCAGCGCGTCGCCGATGCGCTCCTCGAAGAAGCGCACGTCGTCCTGCGACATCAGCAGGTTGGAGTAGATGCGCGACAGCGGCGAGAACTGGATGCCGTAGCGCTTGGAGATCTCGCGGATGATGATGTCGCAGAACTTGACCTTGTCGGTGTATCCCTCGGAACGGTCCACCGGCGTGGCCTGCGAGTGGTAGACCAGCGCCGTCGGCATGCCCTGCACCACCAGTGGCAGGTCGTTGGCTTGGGCCGCGCGCACGAAGGCGTCGGAGATCTGCGCGGTGATGCGGCCCATGCGCTCGTAGCAGTCCGGGTCCTGCTCGACGAGTTCGAAGGTCGCCTTGACCGCGGCCAGGCCCAGCGGATAGCCGTTGAAGGTGCCGGCGTGGATGACCTTGCCGCGGGTGTACAGGCCCATGATCTCCTTGCTGCCGGCGATGGCGGAGACCGGCATCGCGCCGCCTCCCAGCGCCTTGCCGAAAGTCGACAGGTGGGGAGTCACGCCGAGGATGCCCTGGGCTCCGGACAGCCCCAGCCGCACGCCGGTGATGATCTCGTCGAAGATCAGCACGATGTTGTGCTTCTCGCAGATCTCCTTCGCGCGCTCCAGGTAGCCCTCGCGCGGCAGGATGCCGCCGCCGTTGATGCAGATGGGCTCCATCAGCACCGCGGCGATCTCGCCGTGGTAGCGCTCGATGGTCGCCTCCAGCGCCTGGATGTCGTTCCATGGCAGCACGAAGGACTGGGCCTCCATCACGCCCTCGGCGCGGCCCAGCGTGTCCAGCAAGTCGCCCTTGAACTGCTCGGGCACCGGCCAGTCCAGCTCCTTCTTCTTGCGCCACCCCATGATGTTGTCGGCGTTGCCGTGGTAGTGGCCGTGGAAGCGGATGAAGCGGTTCTTGCCCGTGTAGCCGCGCGCCAGGCGCAGCGCGTTCTGCACGGCCTCCGTGCCGCTGAGGCAGAAGCGGACCATCTCCGCGCACGGGATGTGCTTGATCATCAGGCTGGAGACCTCGACCTCCAGGTCGCAGATGTCGACCGAGGTGACCTTCTGCATGTAGCGGATCAGGGCGTCGTGGTAGGCCTCGTTGCGGTGGCCGACGAAGAGCGCGCCGAACTTGCAGAACAGGTCCAGGTGCTCGTTGCCGTCCAGGTCCCACACGCGGGACCGGTCGCCGCGGTTGAACGGGATCACCAGCGGACGCTCGGGATCGCCGAAGTTGTAGTGCGTCCCGCCGGGCAGGACCTCCCAGCATTGCTTGTAGAAATCCTTGGACTTGTTCAGCGACAGTTTGGTATCGGCATCCATGGTTCGTGGTTCCTCTGGTTTGTTGATGAGGGAGGTTGCGGGTTGGCGGCGCGAGCACGCGCCGGCTTCTGGCGAAAGCGGGGGCCGCTGCGGGGTCGCGGCCGAGGCAGCGTCGCGCACGCTGCCGGGTGCGTATCGCAGCCAGGAGTCGGGGACCAGCACGCCCAGCAGTTGCAGCGCATTGACGCGGGTCAGGTAGGCCGCGCCGGACATCAGTTCGGCAGCCACCTCGGCCACGCGGCGGTTCTCCACCGCCTCCAGCGCACTGCCCTTGAGCCACTCGTTGGCCGCGCCCATCGCCGGGCCGCACCACACCTGGAAGTCGATCGCGCGGTCCGGCTGGCCTGCCGTGGCCCAGCGCGAGGACTGTCCGAGGTACCACTGGAAGACCAAGGCGAGCTTCTTCTTCGGGTTGGCGCGCGCCGCCTCCACGGCCGCCGCGCGCCCGCGCTGGAGGAGGAAGGCCTCGGTCTGCTCCCACACGCGGGCCACCGGCTGCCTGAAGACGTCGCGTTCGACCTGCGCCAGTTCGGCCGGCGGCAGGGACTCGATCGAATCGCATTGCTTGTACAGCGTGTAGAGCTTCTGCGCCCGCACGGCGTACATGCTGCCGGCCGTCAGCACCTGCACCTTGGCTCCCATCTCGAACATGTCGGCCGACGGCGCCATGCCGACATCGCTGGTGCGGGCACGTGCGAGCAGCTGCTTGACCTGCGAGGACGTGCCGGCCTCGACACAGGACTGGTTGACCGACCCGGTGGCGACATAGGCCGCGCCCATCGCGAAGGCGGCCAGCACGGCGTGCGGCGTGCCGATGCCGCCGGCCGCGCCGATGCGCACCCGGCCCTCCCAGCCGCCTTCGCGCATCAGCTCGTCACGCTGTTCGACGATGGAGCGGAAGCTGCACGCCAGCACGCCGTTGTCGGTGTGGCCTCCGGAATCGGCCTCGACGGTGAGGTCGTCGGCCATGGGCACCAGGGCGGCCAGCTCGGCCTGTTCGGGCGTGATCAGCTGCTGGGCCAGCAGGCTGCGCACGATCTTCTGCGGCGCCGGCCGCAGGAAGTGCTGGGCCACCTCGCGCCGGGACACCTTGGCGATCACGCGGTGGCCGCGTTCGATGCGGCCCTGCGCATCGCGCGCGAGGCCGCTGACGCGGTACCAGACGATGGCCGGGGACAGCTGCACGTAGGCCGACGCCTCGACCAGGCGCACGCCGCGCGCGGCGTACAGGCGCACGCTGTCCATCTCGGCCTGCGGGTCGCCGGGGCTGTGCAGGAGGTTGAAGCCATAGGGCCCTCGGGGCAGGGCGCGCTGGATGCGCTCGACTGCCGCGGCGATGCGGTCCACCCCCAGCCCGCCGGCCCCGAAGATCCCCAGCAGGCCCTGGCGGCCCAACGCGATGACCAGTTCCTCGGAGGCGATGCCGCCGGCCATCGCACCCGCGTAGCAGGCCAGGCGCACGCCGTGGTCCTGCAGGAAGCCGGGATCGCCCAGGTAGTCCGGCGCGCAGGCGGGGACGGTGCCCATCAGGCCCGCCGGCGGTGGGCCGGCGAGGCGGCCGTCGGCGCCCTGCGCGGCCGGCTCCAGCACCGCCGAGTCGCCACGGCGCACGACGTGCAGTGCACGCCCGAGGTCCAGCAGATGGGCCTGCCCGGCGGCGCGGTCGTCTTCGCCGCTTGCGACGGGCCGGCTCCCGGCGGCAGCAAGGCCGCGCGGCACGGCGGCGCTGAGTTCTTCCTGGTTCACGCTGTCATACCTCGATGGCAGGTTGGCGGAGCGCCGCGGCCGCAGCAGGTGCATCCAGGCTGCCGGTGAAGCCGGCCCCCAGGTTGTCGCAGACGCCGATCACGTTTCCGCGATAGATGATCTCGGCGACGAACACCAGCTTGATGCCGGCCTCGCCGCGCTCGATGGACTTGCAGGTCAGGCGATAGCGCAAGGTCTCGGGCTGGCACTTCACCTCGCCGCGGAACTTCGCGCTGTAGCGGTGGTTGACCAGTTCCTGCGCGGCCACCTGCGGCAGGCTGTAGAGACCCAGCCAGCTGAGGAAGAAGTTGGCCAGCTGCCAGCATCCCTCCACCAGCATGGTTCCGGGCATGACCGGGTCGTTCTTGAAATGCGCCTTGAAGGCCCAGTGGCCGGGGTCGATGTCGCGCTCGGCCACCGCCTCGCCCAGGCCATAAGCCCCGGCGTCTGCGCTGATGGAGAGCACACGGTCGACCATGCGTGCATCCTGTGCATGCAGCCGCGCAACGCCCGGCCGTGCATAGGCGGGCCCGAAGCAGGCGGCGAAGTCCCCGCGCAGCAGCGCGTCGATGTCCTCGGGCCCGAAGCTGCTGCGCTCGCAGCGCAACAGAGGGCGCAGCGGCTCGCCGCTGCGCGGCCCCTTCAGGTAAGGCGTGGGATCGACGCCCTTGGACTTCTCCATGTCGCGGGGCAGGAAGAAGCCTGAGCTCGCCTCCAGCTTGAAGCACAGCCGGCCGCCGGCGCGGCACTGGTACTCGTAGGCGATCAGCACGCTGCGGCCCACGCGGACGAAGGACTTGATGTCCACGCGCCCCACCAGCGTCTCCCCGGCACGCGGCAGCTCGGCATAGACGGTCGTCTGGCTGTCCACCGCGCGATATCGCAGTTCGCCCTTGAAGAGCTGGTCGCACCCTATCCAGGTGAAGGCGACGATCATCGCGTGCGAGGACTCCAGCGCGACGTAGGAGCCCACCCGGCCGTCCACGGCGAACCAGGCCGCGGGGTCGAGGTCGTACTCCCATTCGATGAAGCACGGCTCCAGCTTGCCCGGCTGTGCCGACATCGCCGTGATGCGTGAGACGAACATGTATGGCGGCGACGGCATGCGCGTGCGGATCGGGTAGCTGTCCGCCTCGCGGTAGGCCGGTCCCAGCACCTTCTCGACCGAACCGTCGGTGAGCTCCAGAAGCTGGGACTCGTCGAAGAGCACGTCCGGCCGCGGCGGTGCCTCCACGTCGGTGGCCAGCAGCGCATGGAGCCGCTTGTAGAAGGCCTGCTCGACCTGCAGGAAGCGCAGCTGCGAACGCGCATTGCGCAGGTGTTGCCGCACCAGCGGATCGGCGGTGAGGACGGCGCGGCGTGCACCGGCCGCCGTTGCATCGGCGGCCGATGGCTGCGGCTCCAGCGGCTGGGTGAAGAGGCGACGGTTCTCGGGCGACAGGACGATGTCGGCCATCGAACGGTCGCGGCCGGTATGCACCCGCACGACCAAGCCACCGGCCCGTGCGGGACGGGGCACCGGCTGCCGCGCTGCCCGCCGCTCGGCGTCGCCGGGCTCCTGCAGCAGCAGGTGGACATGGGCGCGGTCGAGCCCGATGCTGTTGACGGCGGCCAGGCGCGGGCGGCCCCGAGGCTCGTCCCACGGGCGGGCCTGCGGCACGGGCTGCAGTACAGCCGCGTCGTGGCCGGGTACCGGCCGGGGCGCGGCGCCCGGCGGCAGGTAGCGGCCGTGCAGGCACAGGGCTGCCTTGACGATGCCGAGCATGCCCTGGGCGGCGCCCAGGTGGCCATAGTTCGCGCTGACCGATCCCGCATGCACCGGCGCAGCGGCAGCGGCATAGGCGCGGGCGAGGCCCTCGGCTTCGGCCCCTGCGTCGGCGGGCGGCGCGCCCAGCTCCACGTAGCCGACATCCCCGGGCTGCACGCCGGCCTGCGCCAGTGCGACGGCCACGGCGTGCTCGACGTCCCCGGGCCGGGCGGCATGGGTGAGGTGCGCGCCGGCCGCGTGCTCGATCGCCAGGCCGCGGATCACCGCATAGATGCGGTCGCACGACCGCACGGCGTCCTGCTCGCGGCGCAGCACCAGCACCCCGGCGCCCTCGCCCACCGGCTGCAGGGCATCCCGGGCCTGCGACCCGGGTGCCCACAGCACGTTCTCCAGCCCGCCGGCAAAGCTGCCCGAGGCCACGATCACCGCCTCCACGAGCTGCTGCGACAACATGAACTGCGCCACCTCGATGGCCTTGAAGACGGCGTTCTCGTGCGCGCACAGCGAAAAGGCCGGCCCGTTGAGCCGCAGGTGCGCGGCGATGCGGCTGGCCACGACGTTGCCGATGCCGCCGGTGATCCCCTCGGGATAGGGCGCAGGGAAGAGCGCTTCCTTCGCGATCCCCTCCAGCGCCTGCGCCTGCGCGGCGTCCAGTTCGATGCCGCAGCGGCGCAGGCTGTCGCGCAACTGCCAGGCGATCTCGTTGCGCGCCTGGTAGCGCAGGCAGCCGTGGTCCACGTCGCCGGCGACGATGACGGAGATGTTGCGCCGCCCCTTGCCCGGCTCGTAGCCCGCATCCAGGAAGGCCTGCTCGGCCACCGGCATCAGGAAGAGATGGGACAACAGGTGGCTGCCGACGACCTTGGGCGGCAGCTTGAAGTGCTGGCAGTCGAAGTCCAGCGCCTCGATGTAGGCGCCTTGCGGCGCGCGCTCCAGCCCCCGGCCGCGCAGCAGGTCCTCGCGCCCCTCCAGTCCCAGCCAGCGCGTGCGGGGCAGCGGGCCGATGCGGCTGGCGCCTTCGCGCACCACGGCTTCGAAGCCGGCGACGTCCTGCGTGCCGGCCAGGGTGACGCCCAGGCCGACGATGGCCAACGGGTGCAACGCCAGTTCCGCCGGCCGCGCGGCCGGCGCGGGCGAGGCGGCCTGCGGCTGGTGGCGCGCCAGCACCATGTGCCCGTTGACGCCGCCGAAGCCGAAAGCATTGATGCCGGCGCGCGCCTGCGGCCCGCCGCGCGGCCAGGGCCGGGCCTCGCGCACCACGCGGTCGAGACCGAGCCGGGCCGCGGGCGTTCCCACCATCTCCTCCACGCCGATGGTCGGCGGAATCACCTCGTGGCGCATCGCCAGCAGCACCTTGAGGATGCTGGCCATGCCCGAGGCCGTCAGCATGTGGCCGATGTTGCCCTTGTTGGCCCCCACCAGGGGCAGCTCGGCCCCGGCCTCGCCGAAGAAGGTCTCCGCCGAGCCCAGCTCCACTTCGTCGCCCACCGGCGTGCCGGTGGCGTGGCATTCGAGGTAGTCGATGCGGCGGTCGCGCCCCGCGTAGGCGCGCTGCAGCGCCAGCAGCTGGCCCTGCACGTCGGGCACCAGGATGTGCTTGGCGCCGGCGTCGTTGGACAGCCCGATGGACTCGATGACGCCGTGGATGGTGTCGCCGTCGCGCACGGCGTCGGACAGGCGCTTGAGCGCGACCATGCCGGCCCCCTCCCCCGCCTTCAGTCCCTCCGAGCGGCGGTCGAAGGGGATGGAGCGGCCCTCGCGCGGGAAGGCCTGCAGCACGTTGAATCCGTGGTCGATGTAGACGTGGTCGGCATGGCAGACCGAGCCGGCCAGCATCACGTCGGCCTTGCCGCTGTGCAGGTAGCCGCCTGCCACATGGATCGCATAGAGCGCGGAGGCGCAGGCCGCATCCAGCGCGAAGCAGGGCCCGCCCAGTCCCAGGGCCTGGGCCGCGACGGTGGCGTTCTGGCTGCCGGTCAACAGGTTCAGCTCCGACAGGCCCTGTTCCGGCCAGGCGTCGTGGAAGCTGAATTCCGGCCGGCCCAGGAGGGCCTGCAGGTAGGGCGACAGCGCGCGCTGGTAGAAGCTGCTCAGCAGCCGCTTGCCGCTGTGCGTCGGCATGCCGATGTTGCCGATGACCAGGCCGCAGCGCCGGCGCCACGCGTGTGCCGCGTCCGCGCGGCCCGCGTCCTCCAGCGCCTGGGCCGCGGCATGGAGCGTCCAGTGGAACAAGGGATCCAGCGTGCGCAGCTCCTCGGCAGGGATGCGCCAGCCGTCCAACCGCGGCCGGAAGCCGCGGACATGGCCGTTGCGGTTGTAGTGGATGTGGTCCGGGGTGCCCGGCACCGGGTGGTGGTAGTAGCCGGGCGGCACGCCCAGCTCCTGCTGCGACAGCTCGCTGCTGCAGTCGCGGCGCTCCATCAGGTTGCGCCAATACTCGTCGGGTGTCCCCGCGCCGGGGAAGATGCAGCCCATTCCGATGATCGCGATCGGTTCCATCTCGCTGGTGTCCTGGTGATGTGGAAGGCGTGAGGTGGACGCTTCAGGCTGCGGCCAGGTCCGGCTTGCCGTCGCCGGCCAGGGTCTGGCGCAGGCGCTCGGAGACCGTGAAGGCCAGCCCGACGATGCGGGCCAGCACGCGGCCGTCGACGTCGCAGGCGGTCACGTCGGCCACGAGCGCGGCGCGGGTGCGCGAGGTCACCTGCATGGACAGCTGGAAGGGCTGGCCGAAAGCCGGTGGCGCGAACTGCTCCCAGCGCTCGATGTGGGAGGGCAGCCCGGCCTCGTCCGAGCGCAGCATCAGCCAGGCCAGCGGCAGCTGCAGCAGCACGTCGCCGAGGTAGGGGTTGAAGCTGTTCGCTGCGAACTGGCCCTGCCGCTGCGCAGGTACCGGCTCCAGCCTGCAGCTGGCGTGCAGGCCGCGGTCGTCCACGCTCCACAGCGCCTGCAGCCCGCGGAACGCCGGCCCGTGGAAAAGCAGCGCGCCGCGCGCCATGTCCCCGTAGATGCCCTGGCGCTCGAACAGGTCCGCCGCCGGCTCGGTCCAGCCGCCGGGCAGCGGCGCGCCGGGCCGGGCCGCTGCCTGCGTCATGTGCACCCGGGCCTCGTAGCGATGCTGCGGGATGGAGCCGTTCTCGCTGAGCACGGTGACGGCCAGCACATGGCGCTCGCCCCCCGCGTCGCCCGCCCCCTCCACCGGACGCAGTTCGGCGACGACACGCTGGGCTTCCGGCCCGAAGACCAGGCCCTTGAGCACGCGGAACTCCTCCAGCCGTTCGGCCCGGTAGCCGGGCAGCAGGTCCTCGCAGACCTGGACCATCCACCCGGCGGCGGCCGCCGCCGGCAGCACCGACCTGTCGGCGACCACGTGGTCTTCGAGGAAGGGGTTGTCCGCCGGACGGATCTGGCGCGTGACCCGCGTCAGCGCGGGCAGGCGCCTGACCTTGGGGGCGACCTTGTAGCTGTCGCCGCCCACCAGGGTCTGGGCCGGGGTGCCGGCCGACGCGCCGGCGCGGAACTCGTCGACGAAGTGGCGCACGCCCGCCTCGGACGGGATCACGACGAGGCCGCGCTGCGCATAGGCCTTGCGCAGCACTTCGTTGACCATGCCGGTGTCCCAGGGACCCCAGTTGATCGAACGCACGAGGGCCCGCGGGAAGCGGGCGCGGAACATCCATGCGAACTTGTTCAGGCTCTCGTTGGCCATCGCGTAGTCGGTCTGGCCCGCATTGCCGAAGAAGCCCGATACCGAGGAGAAGAGCAGCACGTGACGCAGTTGCTCCGCCGGCACGGCCGACAGCAGGCATTCCAGGCCGCGGATCTTGGTCAGGAAGACGCGCTCGAAGTCCGCGCCGGTCTTCTTCTCGATGCGCTTGTCGGCCAGGTTGCCGGCACCGTGTATCAGGCCGGTGACCGGACCGAGCTCCTCCCGCGCGCGGGCGACCGCCGCGGCCACTTCGCGCGCATCCGTGATGTCGCAGGCCAGGTAGAGGGCATGCCCGCCGGCCTCCTGCACCTGCTGCAGCGTGCGCCGTACCTGGGCCGCATGCAGCACCTCGTCGAGCAGGCGCTCCACCTTCACCGGCGTGGGCTGGCCACCTTGTCGCTGCAGGTGGCGGATGGCCGCCGCCTTCAGTGCGGCGGGCCCCTGCGCCCCTTCCGCCCAGGCCGGCGCAGGCGCGTCGATGCGGGTGCGGCCCAGGAGCGCGAAGCGCGCCGGGACCTGCCGTGCCAGGGCCGCCACGCAGTCGGCCGTGATGCCGCGCGCGCCGCCGGTGACGACGAAGACCGACGAGGCGTCCACGCCGGTCACGGGCTCGCGCTCGTCCACGGGTGCGGGCTCGTGCCCGATGCCCACGCGTTCGCCATGGGCGCCGCGGCCCACCTCGCCGATGTCGGTGCGCGAGTCGGCCAGTTCCTCCATCAACAGGGCGGCGGCTGGCGCGGCAGCAAGCTGCGGGTCGATGTCCACGGCGCGGCAGAAGCTGCCCTCCCATTCGATGTTCAGCGACTTGGCCAACCCCGTCAGGCCGGCCGTGGCCAGCGGGAACAGCCCGCGGCCGGAGGTGCCCAGCCGGCCGTCGATGCGCGTGACGACGAAGAACCAGCTGCGGCCGGCCTCCATGCGCGCGAATCCGGGCTGCAGCAGCTTGGCCAGCGTGTAGGCCAGGCGCGCGCGCTCCAGGTCGCCGGTGTCCCAGACCTCGTCCAGGGATCGCAGCGGCGCGGCGGCCGGCAGCAGGTGGACGAGGCCGGCGACCGGCCCGTTGGAATAGGTGATGCGGTCGAGCACCGTCTGCAGCGAGGCCTCGTCGCTGCCTTCGAGCACCTGGTCCTGCACGCCCCTGACGGGCACGGGCTGCACGCCCGCGCCCAGCAGGCGCACCACGCGCTGCTGCCGGGCCACCAGGGCCTGGGCGAGCAGGACCAGGTGCTCGAAGGCAGCGACGAGGCCTCGCTGCAGACGGTGCTCGACCGCATCACCTATTCCAACGGGCCGGTCGCCGGCCTCGTCCACCTGCTGCCGGCCGCC
>SCTQ01000369.1 GCA_004322345.1 Aquabacterium sp.
GCAACGGCAAGATCAAGGCGCTGGACGCGAAGTTCAACTTCGATTCCAACGCACTGTTCCGCCACCCGGAGATCGTCGCCTACCGCGACTTGGCCGAGGAAGACCCGGCCGAGATCGAGGCCTCCAAGTTCGACCTCGCCTATATCCAGCTCGACGGCAACATCGGCTGCCTGGTCAACGGCGCGGGCCTGGCGATGGCCACGATGGACACCATCAAGCTCTTCGGCGGCTCGCCGGCCAACTTCCTGGACGTCGGCGGCGGCGCCACGGCCGAGAAGGTCACCGAGGCCTTCAAGATCATGCTGAAGAACCCGGAAGTGAAGGCCATCCTGGTCAACATCTTCGGCGGGATCATGCGCTGCGACACCATCGCCGACGGCGTCATCACGGCCTCCAAGGCCGTGGGCCTGAAGGTGCCGCTGGTCGTGCGCATGAAGGGCACGAACGAGGACATCGGCAAGAAGCTGCTGGCCGACAGCGGCCTGCCCATCATCAGCGCCGACACCATGGCCGAAGCGGCCAAGGCCGTCGTGGCCGAGGCCGCCAAGGCCTGACCCCCCGCGTGACGACCCCATAGACAGGACAGAGAAATGAGCATCCTCATCAACAAGGACACCAAGGTCATCACCCAGGGCATCACGGGCAAGACCGGCCAGTTCCACACCCGCGGCTGCCGCGACTACGCCAACGGCAAGGCCGCCTTCGTGGCCGGCGTGAACCCGAAGAAGGCCGGCGAGGACTTCGAAGGCATCCCCATCTACGCCAGCGTGAAGGACGCGGCGGCGCAGACCGGCGCCACCGTCTCGGTGATCTACGTGCCGCCGGCGGGGGCAGCCGCCGCCATCTGGGAGGCCGTCGAGGCCGACCTGGACCTGGTGGTGGCCATCACCGAAGGCATCCCCGTGCGCGACATGCTGGAAGTGCGCAACAAGATGAAGGCCAAGGAAGCCGCCGGCGGCAAGAAGACGCTGCTGCTGGGCCCCAACTGCCCCGGCCTGATCACGCCCGAGGAAATCAAGATCGGCATCATGCCCGGCCACATCCACCGCAAGGGCCGCATCGGCGTGGTCTCGCGCTCGGGCACGCTGACCTATGAAGCCGTGGCGCAGCTGACCGAACTCGGCCTGGGCCAGAGCAGCGCGGTGGGCATCGGCGGCGACCCGATCAACGGCCTGAAGCACATCGACGTGATGAAGCTGTTCAACGACGATCCGGACACCGACGCCGTGATCATGATCGGCGAGATCGGCGGCCCCGACGAGGCCGAGGCCGCCCGCTGGTGCAAGGACAACTTCAAGAAGCCGGTGGTCGGCTTCATCGCCGGCGTGACCGCGCCCCCCGGCAAGCGCATGGGCCACGCCGGCGCGCTGATCTCCGGCGGCGAGGACACCGCGGACGCGAAGCTGCAGATCCTGGAGGCCAGCGGCTTCACGGTGACGCGCAACCCGTCGGAGATGGGCAAGCTGCTCAAGGGCTTGCTGTGAGCCTCTCGGTCAACGAATACGTTGACCGGTCCCCCGGGGG
>SCTQ01000370.1 GCA_004322345.1 Aquabacterium sp.
AACGGGCGCCCTCCGCGTTGCAAATGCTCGCCGTAGCCACCGCTACGGCTGCGCTTCGCGCCTCGATGGCGCCCGTTTCCTGAATCACGCGCATCCTCCGGTAGTGTTAACAGGCCCTAGCGCCAGCGGAAGCTCCAGATCAGGTCCAGGGAGTTGTCGGCACCCGACTCCGCGCGCAGCGTGAAGCGCTTGGCCAGCCGGTAGATCACGCGCCAGGTGCCCGTCGTCGCATTCAGGCCGCGCTCGTAGCCCAGGAACCAGCTGCGCGAGATCTGCTTGCCCACCGTCACGATGGTGTCGCGCACATCGCCGTCGCTCTGGCGCACCGACAGCTCGTCCAGCCCGACGATGTTGGCGAAGTTGCCGCTGCTGTCGCCGTCGGACAGCAGCGCGGCCGCCGCGCCCTGCAGCAGGGCCACGTCGCTGGTGCCCAGGCCGGTGGAGCCGTGGCCCAGCACCAGCCAGGACAGCTTCTCGGTCTCCGACATCTCGGGCTCGGAGAACAGCCGCACCCGCGGGTACTGCGCGGTGCCGGTGATGATCACGCCCACGCGCACTTCCTCGTTGGTGATCGAGCTGACCGTGGTGGAGGCCGTCACCGACTGCTCGCGCGAGGCCTGGATGTCCAGCCGCGGGTTGGCGATCTGGCCGGTGAAGACGATGCTGCCGCGGTCGATGGCCAGCTTCTGCCCGTAGGCCGCATAGGTGCCGGACACGGTGTTGACCACGCCGTTGAGCGCCAGCCGACCGCCCGGGTTGGTCAGCATCAGGTCGCCGCCGAGCATGGTGTCCAGGCCGCGGCCCTTCAGCCTCAGCTTGTCGGCCAGCGAGATCTGCAGCTTCAGTTCCACGCGGCGCGGCGTGGCCTGGGCGGTCTCTGCCTCGGTGTCGGTGCTGGTCTCGCTGCCGTCGCTGCGGACCACCACCACGTCGTCGCCCAGCGCCGGAGCCTCGGAGCGCGTGATGTCGAACAGCCCCTCGTCCAGCGCGAAGCGGCCGCTGAGCGCGATGCGCTCGGCATCCAGGTCCAGCGTGGCCTCGCCGCTGGTGACGATGCGTCGGTCCACGCGATGCAGCAGCGCGAAGCGCGTGGCCTGCACGCGCAGGCTGGCCTGGGGCGAAGCGCCCAGCACGATCTTGCCGCCGCCGCCCAGCTCACCGCCTCCCCCGCCCTTGAAGCTGAGCCGGTCGATGGTGGCCACCGGGCCCTGCAGGCTGACCTGCAGCTCGCCGTCGCGCAGGTCCACGCCTTCGAGCAGGTTGGCCGCGCCCAGGCCCTCGCCGCGCAAGGTGCCGGTGTACTCGGGTGCGCCCATGGTGCCGCCCAGCCTGGCCTGGGCCTGCAGCTTGCCGCTCAGGCGCCAGCCGGGCACCGTCAGCCAGCTGCCCCAGGCGCGCAGGTTGGCGATCTGCAGGTCGAGCTGGCCTTCGAGCGGCGCATCGGCCCCGGGCCACAGCGCGTGCGGGTCGGTGCGCAGGACCTGCTTGCCGTCGATGGAGCCGATGTTGCGGCCGGCCACCTGCTGGCTCATGCGCCAGACGCCGCGCTCGGCCTCCACGCCGATGCGCAGCTGGCTGAGGTTGAGCTTGAGCGTGTTGCCGCCTTCCAGCTCGGACTCGCTGATCGTCAGGTCACCGCCGCGGCGTGCGATCTCGGCCTGCATGCGCACGCCTTCGCTCGCGCCCGGCGCATGGCGCCAGCGCAGCGAGCCGCCCACGGTGAGGTCGCCGTCCCAGCCGCCGTCAGGCTGCAGCAAGGCCATCAGCGGCGCCACTGCGATGGGCTCCAGGTCGGCGCGGATGTCGAGGTCCGCGCTGGCGTCCGGTATGCCGTCGGCGACCACCGGCACCTGCCAATGGAACTGCTGGATGCGCAGGCTGGCGCCCAGGCTCTCGATGCGCGCCGGCTGCATCGTCATGGTCCAGGTCTGCGTGCTCTGGCGGATCTGGAAGGCGAGGTTCTCGGCATGCAGCCAGGGGGCGCGGGCCAGTTGCTCGGCACGCTGCTGCACGCTCGGGCCGGACGCGGCAGCGGATGCCGCCACGGGCAGGGCCGCCGCCGGCACAGGGCGCGTGGCCGGGCGCGGGGAGGCTGGCGGCGCATCGGACACCATCTCGATCTGCTTCACGCTGCCGGCCCAGCCCCAGGCCTGCGCGGCCGCGCCGGCCGAAGGCGCCGTGTGCGTGAAGCCGCCGGCACCGTCCATGGCCAGGCGCAGGCGGATCGGGTCACGGTGCTTGCCGTGCGCCGGCTTCTTCGCAACCGCCGCGGACGAGGCGCCGGCGGCCGGGGCGGGGGCCCAGTTCAACTGCGCGGCGCCTTTCAGGCGCACGCGATGCTCCCCGGCGCTGCCGCTGCTGCTGGCCTCCAGCCGGCTGACCTGCAGGTTGCCCAGGGCCAGCTCCTCGGCCTGGAACTCGGCCGTCAACGGCGCCTGCAGGTCCTTCAGCACGGCGCCGACGTCCCAGCGCCCGTTGAGCTTCTTCAGGCTCCAGGGCTGGGCCGCACTCTCCAACCGCGCCGACAGACCCGCCGCGTCGAGCTGCCCGCTGGCGTGCAGCTGCGGCCAGCGTCCCGTGGCCTGCGATTGCGCCTGCAAGCTGCCACGCAGCTCGCGCCATCCGGCAACGGCGGCCAGTGGCGCCACACGGTCCAGCGCGGGGGCATCGACCTTCAGGGTCCAGCGATCGGCGCGCACCTCGCGCCGGTTCACCTGGCCGTGCCACTGCAGCTGGTTGCCGGCGAGATCGAGCTGGCCGTCCAACGCGACCGCAGGGGCGCTCGACGCGCCCGCGAGCTTGACCTGCCCGCTGGCCGCCAGGCCCAGCACGCGACTCGGCGCGATGGTCAGCTGGGCGCGCCCGCCCAGGCCGGCCAGCAGCCGGTCGAAGGCCGAGCCCGTCGCCGCACCGGCACGCAGGGCCTGCCCTGCCTGCGGGCTGGCCGCGCCCACGCGCGCCGTCTCGCGCACGGCGGCGGCCGCCTGCGAGGCGGCCTGCCCTGCGGCCTCGGCATGCGCCTGCGGCCAGTCGAGGTCCAGCTCGGCCTGGGCGTTGAGCTCGGTGGTGCCGGAGGTCGCCGGATCGCCTGGCGGCCCGGCCCAGCCCGGCCACCACAGGCCGGGGTCGAAGCCCGCCAGGCCCAGCCGGCCCCGGGCACGCCAGCGGCCGTCGGCCAGCTGCGCGCGGCCCGCGGCCTCGGCCTTGGTACCGGAGGCCTGGGCCAGCAGCTTGTCGATGACGAGCGCATCGGCGGCCGCCCGGCCCTGGACTTCCAGGGTGACGTCACCGCGGCTGGTGGCGGTGCCGCGCTTGAGCAGCTCGACCTCGCCCTGCAGCTTGCCCGCCAGCTGCATCGGCAGGGCCGACAGGCTGTCGTTGTCCCTGGCCGCCTGCAGTTGCAGCGGCCCGGCGATGCGCATGATCGGCGCACGCGCGTCCATCAGCGAGGGCCGCAGGTCGCGCAGCTGCACCTGCAGCTGCCAGCGCGGCGAGGCCGGGTCCTGCACGCGCCTGTCGTCCCGGGCGCGGCGCCAGCCGCCGCTGGCACTGAAGCTGCCAGCCGGCTGCCTGGCGGTACCCAGCAACACCGACAAGGCATCGATGCGGGCCCAACCCGCGTCCCAGCCACCGACGCGCGCCAGGGCCTGCACCGACTGCACCGGCAGCCGGCCCTGGTCCCAGGCACCGGCGTCCTCGTTGCGCAGGTCGGCCTGCAGCGACCACAGTGGTTCGCCCTTGTCACCGGCCTTGTCACTGGCCTTGGCCACCGGCACGCTCGCGGCGGAAGCCGGCGCGGACGCCGATGCCGCACGCGGCAGGGCCTTCAGCTCCAGCACCGGCG
>SCTQ01000035.1 GCA_004322345.1 Aquabacterium sp.
CGCTCTTCCGATCTGCTACGCAACCACCGCGGGGAAACCGTCGAGGTCCAGGAGTTCTCCGCCACCGAGGCCAAGAACAGTTTCGGGCGCGTGCTCGACACCGTCTTCAGCCAAGGCATGGTGGCCATCAGCAAGCGTGACCGCCCCACGGCCGTCATCCTCTCGCTGGACACCTACGAGGCCCTGCTGGAAGCCCAGCAAAACCCGCTGGACAGCCTGAGCGACGACTTCGACCACCTGCTGCGCCGCATGCAGGCCCCGCAGATGCGCACAGCCATGGCCGATGCCTTCGGCGCCGACGCCGACGAACTCGGCGAGGCCGCCTGGGCCGCGGCCCAGACCCAACCGGCCCCGGGCGATGCCTCGCCCCGACCGCCCACCCTGACCGCAACGGATGCCTGATACCCGTCCACCGGCCCGTCGACCCAAATCCCAGGCCGGCGGCCCACCCGCCTCCTCCACCCCGCTTCCGCCTGCCCGCCTCTACGTGCTGGCCGGGCCCAATGGGGCCGGCAAGAGCAGCATCGCCGGCGCGATGTTCCGCCAGCGCGGCGCGGACTACTTCAATCCGGACGAAGCAGCACGCACCATCCGCGAGGCCCACCCGGGCTGGAGCCAGACCCAGGCCAACAGCGCCGCCTGGCAACAGGGCAAGCGGCTGCTGGAAGAGGCCATCGCCAAGCGGCTGGACTTCGCGATGGAGACCACGCTGGGTGGACGCAGCATCGTCGCCCTGCTGCAGGACGCCGCGACGCTGGGCTTCGAGGTCCGCATCTGGTTCGTCGCGCTGGACAGCCCTCAGGCCCACATCGACCGCGTGCGAAGCCGCGTCGCCCACGGCGGCCACGACATCCCCGAGGCCGACATCCGCCGCCGCTACGACGCCAGCCGGCTGAACCTCGTCAAGCTGATGCCCGACCTGGCCGAGCTGCGCGTCTACGACAACTCCGCCCCGGCGGACCCCAAGGCCGGCCAGCGGCCGCGGCCGCAGCTGGTGCTGCACATGGAGCATGGCGCCGTCGTCGCGCCCTCCGACTTGCGCAACACCCCGGCCTGGGCCAAGCCCATCGTGGGCGCGGCGCTGAAGATGCTGCTGGGCCAACCCGCCCCCTGAAGGCGCGGCGGCCGCCGGCCGCATCAAGAACACCGACTTGTATTCAAGATGGAGTTCTCTTTTTCGACAGGGGTTTGGCGCTCGTTATTGAAGCTGTTTCTGCAAAACAGGCCGGCTCACTCCACCCGCGCCAGCAGGCAGATCGCCCGCGCCTCGATGGCCCGGCCCTCCCCCACCGGCCCCATCTTCTCCGCCGTCTTCGCCTTCACGTTGACCTGTCCCGGCGCGATCCCGGCAGCCTGCGCGATGGCATCGCGCATGGCCGCGATGTGCGGCGCCATCTTGGGTGCCTGGGCCACGATGGTGCTGTCCAGGTTGACCACCTGCCAACCGGCCTCCCGCACCCGCCGCACGGCTTCGGCCAGCAGGACGGCGGAGTCCGCCCCCTTGAAGCGCTCGTCGGTGTCCGGGAAGTGGCGGCCGATGTCGCCCAGGCCGGCCGCCCCCAGCAGCGCGTCGGTGATGGCGTGCAGCAATGCGTCTGCGTCCGAATGGCCCAGCAGCCCGTGGCTGTGCTCGATGCGCACGCCGCCCAGGATCAGCGGTCGTCCGGTCACCAGCTGGTGCGTGTCCCAGCCCTCGCCGATGCGCCAGTTCAAAGGGGTGGAGGCAATGCTCATGGTCGTCGGTCCTGCAGCAGCCGCTGCGCAAGGTCGAAATCCTGGGGCCAGGTCAGCTTGAAGTTCTCCAGCACGCCCTCGACCAGCCGCGGCGCATGGCCCAGCGCCTCGACCGCGCCTGACTCGTCGGTGACCTCGGCGCCCGCGTGCGCCAGCGCCGGCTGCAGCAGGCCCAGGCGGAACATCTGGGGCGTCTGCGCGGCCCATTTGCCGTCGCGCGCGACGGTGGACTGCACGCGCATCCCCTCCTGCGCCGCGACCGACTGCTTCAGCGTGTCGGCCAGCGGCAACGCCAGCAGGCCACCGACCTCGTCGTCGCAGCAGGCGTCGATCAGGCGGTCCACCCACTCCGGCCGCAGCAGGCAGCGTGCGGCGTCGTGCACCAGCACCCAGTCGTGAGGCTGGGCGCCGCGAGCCATCAGTTCCCGCAGCCCCTGGGCCACCGTCTCGGCGCGGGTCTCGCCGCCGCAGCGCGCGACCCAGCCGCGCTCGCCCTCGAAGCCGGGCACCAGGCGCTCGAAGGCCTGGTCCTGCGGGGACAGCACGACCAGCGTGGCCTCGATGCGTGCCACGCGCTGCAAGGCCGCGAGCGTCCAGCCCACCACCGTGCGGCCCGCCACCTCGCGGTATTGCTTCGGGCCACCGGGGCCGGCGCGCTGGCCGGAGCCGGCACAGGGCACGAGGGCGAAGCAGCGGGGGGTCTGGTTGATCAGCATCGCGGGGATTCTAGGGAGTGCCCTTGCGGGCTAGGGAGGCTCAAGACGGGGGCCGCGGGGACACTTGCGCCTCCCGCGGCCAACCCCGGTGGCGCGGCTGCGCGGGGCCCACCATCCTCCAAGGAGCACACACGATGAAACCTCTCGCCCAGGCGCTGCTGTCCGCGGCCCTCGCCATCGCCGGCTGCGGCGCGCAAGCTGCGGTGCAGACCCTCAACTCCTCCCAGGAGGGCGGATTCTGGAGCCCGCTGGGTTATGCGGACCAGAGCGGCTCGCTGGCCGGCACAGCCGGCCCGAAGGAACTGGCCAGCGGCCCCGGGGGCATCGGCGGCATGTTCAGCAACCGCGCCTACGTGAGCTTCGACCTGACCGGCCAGAGCGACCCCATCACCGCCGCCACGCTGCGCATCAAGCTCACGTCCTACAACTCGGTGGGGCCGGGCAGCTTCCAGGGCGGCAACTGGACCGGCGCCAGCAACACGAGCGAGTCCTTCGGCATCTTCGACGTATCGACCACCCAGGCCGCGCTGACCGCGGCCTACACGAACCCGGGCGGCCCCATCGGCACGCCCAACCCCGCCGGGCTGACGATCTGGCAGGACCTGGGCGGCGGCACGCAGTTCGGCAGCTTCAGCGCCTCGGCCGCCGCGGTGGGCAGCTTCATCGACATCACGCTGTCGTCGGCGGCCATCGCCGCGCTGAACGCCTCCCTGGGCTCGACCATCTCCTTCGGCCTCGGCTACACGGGCAGCGCTTTCAGCGGCGCGGGCGGCTTGTTCGGCGCACCGCTGGTGAACCAGACCATCACCATCGACACGCTGGACACGGGGCACGAACTGGTCATCACCTCGGTGCCCGAGCCGTCCGCCGCCTGGCTGGCGCTGCCGGGCGTGCTGCTGGTGCTGGCACGGCGCCGGCCCCGGGCCTGACCCTTCGCCCGCCCGGCCCGCGGCGGCTCTCTAGAATCCACCTGCCCGCCCCGCAACCGCCGTTGCGGGGCGGCAGCCATTTGGGGTTCGAGAAACGCACAGGTCCGAGATGCAACTGCCGGTCATAGCCCAGGGCAAGCGCTACACGCTGCCCCGTCCGATTGGATCCGCCGACGCGCTGCTGCTGGCGCGCATGGCCCAGGCGCAGGTTGCGCAACAGGCGGGGCGGAAGTCCGTCTACGCCATCGTCACCGCCGACCCGGCGGACACCCAGCGCCTGCACGACGAGATCGCCTTCTTCGCCCCCGGCCTGCGGCTGGCCGTCTTCCCCGATTGGGAGACCCTGCCCTACGACACCTTCTCGCCCCACCAGGACCTGATCTCCGAGCGCCTGGCCACGCTGTGGCGCATCCGCCAGGGCGAGGTGGACGTGGTGCTGCTGCCGGCCACCACCGCGCTCACGCGCGTGGCGCCGCCCAGCTTCCTGGCCGCCTACACCTTCGACTTCAAGCAGAAGCAGAAGCTGGACGAGGCCGCGCTGAAGGCCCAGCTGACGCTGGCCGGCTACCAGCACGTCAGCCAGGTGGTGTCGCCGGGCGAGTACGCCGTGCGCGGCGGGCTGATCGACCTCTTCCCCATGGGCTCGCTGGTGCCCTTCCGCGTGGACCTGTTCGACAACGAGGTCGACTCCATCCGCACCTTCGACCCCGACAGCCAGCGCAGCCTCTACCCCGTGCCCCAGGTGCGCCTGCTGCCCGGGCGCGAGTTCCCGATGGACGACAGCGCCCGCGCGGGCTTCCGTGCCCGCTGGCGCGAGAAGCTGGAGGGCGACCCCACCAAGTCCCGCATCTACAAGGACCTGGGCGCGGGCATCGCCACCGCCGGCATCGAGTACTACCTGCCGCTGTTCTTCGACCAGACCGCGACCATCTTCGAGTACCTGGGCGAACACGCCGCCCTCGCGCTGCACGGCGAGGTGGACGAGGCGCTCAAGCGCTTCTGGGCCGACACCCGCGAGCGCCACCGCTTCCTGCAGCACGATCCCGAGCGGCCCATCCTGCCGCCGGAGGAGATCTACCTGCGGCCCGAGGAGTTCTTCACCCTGGCCAACGCCCACGCGACGCTGGCCCTGCGCGGCAGCGAACCCGTGGACTGGGCCCGGCCCCTGCCCGACCTGAGCGTGGACCGTGGCGGCCAGGACCCGCTGCGCCGCCTGGAAGAACACCTGCAGAAGACGCCGCACCGCGTGCTGGTCGTCGCAGAATCCGCCGGCCGACAGCAGAGCCTGATGGACCTGCTGCGCGACCACAAGCTGGAGCCGCCCTCGGTGGAATCGCTGCAGGCCTTCGTCGCCAGCGACCACCGCTACGCCATCACCACGGCCCCGCTGGCCATCGGCTTCTTCTGGACGCAGCCCGAAGGCGACAGCAGCGGCAACGGCATCCAGTTCGTCACCGAGACCGAGCTCTTCGACGCCGCCCCCACCGCACGCCGGCGCAAGCGCCAGGAGCAGACCAGCGACGTCGAGGCCCTGATCAAGGACCTGTCCGAGCTGAAGGTGGGCGACCCGGTGGTCCACGCCAACCACGGCATCGGCCGCTACCAGGGCCTGATCAACCTGGACCTCGGCGAAGGCCCGACCGAGTTCCTGCACCTGGAGTACGCCGACAAGGCCACGCTCTACGTGCCGGTGTCCCAGCTGCACCTCATCAGCCGCTACACCGGCGTCAGCCCGGACGAGGCCCCGCTGCACAAGCTGGGCTCGGGCCAATGGGACAAGGCCAAGCGCAAGGCTGCCGAGCAGGTGCGCGACACCGCCGCCGAGCTGCTCAACCTCTATGCGCGCCGCGCCGCGCGCGAGGGCCACGCCTTCCGCTTCCACCCGCAGGACTACGAGGCCTTCGCCGCCAGCTTCGGCTTCGAAGAGACGCCCGACCAGAAGGCCGCGATCCACGCCGTCATCCAGGACATGGTCTCGCCCAAGCCCATGGACCGCCTGGTCTGCGGCGACGTGGGCTTCGGCAAGACGGAGGTGGCCCTGCGCGCCGCCTTCGTCGCCGTCAACAGCGGCAGGCAGGTGGCCTTCCTGGCGCCGACCACGCTGCTGGCCGAGCAGCACTACCAGACTCTGGCCGACCGCTTCGCCAAGTGGCCGGTGAAGGTGGCGGAGATGTCGCGCTTCCGCTCGGCCAAGGAGGTGAAGGCCGCGCTGGAGGGCCTGGCCGACGGCACGGTGGACATCGTCGTCGGAACCCACAAGCTGCTGAGCCAGGAGACCAAGTTCGCGCGCCTGGGCCTGCTCATCATCGACGAGGAGCACCGCTTCGGCGTGCGCCACAAGGAGGCGATGAAAGCCATGCGCGCCGAGGTCGACGTGCTGACGCTGACCGCAACGCCCATCCCCCGCACCCTGGGCATGGCGCTGGAGGGCCTGCGCGACCTCAGCGTCATCGCCACCGCGCCGCAGCGCCGGCTGGCGATCAAGACCTTCGTGCGCACCGAGAACAACGGCGCCATCCGCGAGGCCGTGCTGCGCGAGTTGAAGCGCGGCGGCCAGGTCTACTTCCTGCACAACGAGGTCGAGACCATCGAGAACCGCCGCCAGAAGCTGGAGGAGCTGCTGCCCGAGGCGCGCATCGGCGTGGCCCACGGCCAGATGCCCGAGCGCGAGCTGGAGCGCGTGATGCGCGACTTCGTGGCCCAGCGCCACAACCTGCTGCTGTGCTCGACCATCATCGAGACCGGCATCGACGTGCCCAGCGCCAACACCATCGTGATGAGCCGCGCCGACAAGTTCGGCCTGGCCCAGCTGCACCAGCTGCGCGGACGCGTGGGCCGCAGCCACCACCAGGCCTACGCCTACCTGCTGGTGCCCGACGTCGAGGGCCTGACCAAGCAGGCCGCGCAGCGCCTGCAGGCCATCCAGGACATGGAGGAGCTGGGCTCGGGCTTCTACCTGGCCATGCACGACCTGGAGATCCGCGGCGCCGGCGAGGTGCTGGGCGACAACCAGAGCGGCAACATGATGGAGGTCGGCTTCCAGCTCTACAACGAGATGCTGTCGGAGGCCGTGCGCGCGCTGAAGAACGGCAAGGAGCCGGACCTGCTGTCGCCCACCGGCTTCTTCGGCGCCAACACCGACGTCAACCTGCACGCCCCTGCCCTGCTGCCCGACGCCTACTGCGGCGACGTGCAGATGCGCCTGAACCTCTACAAGCGCCTGGCTTCCGCCGACAGCGCCGCCAAGATCGACGTGCTGCTGGAGGAACTGGTGGACCGCTTCGGCAAGCTGCCCGCGCAGGCGCAGACGCTGTTCGACGTCCACCGCCTGCGTGTGCAGGCCAAGCCCTATGGCGTGGTGAAGATCGACGCCGGCCCCGGCCTGATCACCATCAACTTCCGCCCCAACCCGCCCATCGACCCGATGCGCATCATCGAGCTGGTGCAGAAGAACCGGAACGTGAAGCTGGCCGGCAACGACAAGCTGCGCATCGACCGCGGCTACCCCGAAGCCAAGGACCGCGCGCAGTACGTGCGTGACATCCTGCGTGCCCTGGGCACGCCCAAGGCCTGAGGCCCCGAGGCCGGGTCCGGCTGCGGGGGCGTCTTCGTGCCTGCGGCTCAGGCCGGCGGTGTCACCGGCGCTGCGCGCGGGCCGCTCAGGCAGCGCCGGATCTGCAGGTTCAGCTCCTCGCGCATGAAGGGCTTGCGCAGCAGCGCAGCGTGCGGCACCTCCGCGGCGATGGTTTCGGCATCGGCGTGGGCGCTGAGGAAGATGATGGGAATCCGCGGGTGCACCTGGCGTACGCGGCGCGCCACCTCCAGGCCGCCGATGCCGGGCATCAGCACGTCCAGCAGCAGCAGGTCCGGCGGCGAGACGGCGACGAGGGTCAGCGCCTCCAGGCCGGAAGCCGCGCTTTCCACCTCGTAGCCACTGTCGCCCAGCAGCTGCGCCAGCGTGCGGCGGATGTCGGCCTCGTCGTCCACCAGCAGGATGCGTTCGCCCTGGCCGCTGAGGTCGCCGAAACCGCTGCGGGAGAAGGTCTCCACCTGCGAAGCGTCGCCCCAGGCCAGCCAGATCGACACGGTCGTGCCCTCGCCCTCGACCGTATTGATGCGCGCTGCGCCGCGCGACAGCCGCGCCACGTTGCCCACCTGGGCCAGGCCCAGCCCGGTGCCCTGCCCCACCGGCTTGGTCGTGAAGAAGGGGTCGAAGGCGCGGGCCACCACGTCGGGCGTCATGCCGCTGCCGGAGTCCTTGACGCTGACGACGACGTAGTCGCCGGCCGGCAGATCGCCGTCGGCCGTTTCCCGGCGCTGCACGCCCGCATGCAGGCCGATGCTGCCGGTGCCGTTGATGGCGTCGCGGGCGTTGATCACCAGGTTGAGGATGGCCAGCTCGAGCTGGCTGGCATCGGTGGTCGCCACCAGGTCCACGCCCTCGTCGGTTGCGACGGTCAGCGTGACCGCTCCGCCCACGGTCTGGCGCAGCCAGTCCTCCATCCCGTGCAGCAGGGTGCGCACGTCCACCGCCGCGGTCACCAGGTCGTCGCTGCGGGCGAAGGCCAGCACGCGCGAGGTCAGCCGCCGGCCGCGATCCACCACGGACAGCGCCTTGTCGCTGAGGGCCAGCAGGGCGGGATCGTCCACCTTGCGGCGCATCAGGTACATGTAGCCGACCACCGAGGCGAGGATGTTGTTGAAGTCATGCGCCATGGTCGCGGCAAGCTGGCCCACCGCCTCCATCTTCTGCGACTGGACCAGCGCCGCTTCGGCATGCTCGCGCTGGGCGATCTGCTCGACCAGCTGGGCATTGAGCTCCTGCAGGTCGGAGGTGCGCTCGACGATGCGCCGCTCCAGCGATTCGTTGAGCTGGCGCAGCTTGTCCTCGGCCGCATGCAGGCGCAGCAGCGCGCGCACCGAGGCCACCAACTCCTCGGGATCGATGGGCTGGATCAGGTAGGAGTCCGCTCCCCCCTCCAGGCCCCGCGTGCGGTCCGCGGGGCTGGTGAAGGTGGCCGACGTCTGCAGCACCGCGGTGGCGGGCCAGCGCTGCTTGATCTGCTTGCACACGTCGATGCCGCTGATGTCGGGCAGGCGCACGTCCAGCAGCACCAGGTCCGGCCGCAGGGCCTCGACCTTCTGCAGGGCCTCGATGCCGGAGACCGCGTCCTCCACCGCAAAGCCGGCATGCGAGAGCGTGCGGCGCTTGGCATAGCGGGCCGCCTCGGTATCGTCGACGTTCAGGATGAGGGGGGCGTGCCGGTTCAAGCGATTCCCCCTTGGCCCGGGCCCGTCCGCGGATCGCCTGCCGCGGTCTCCATCAGCGCAATCAGACCGTCGCGCGAGACGTCCTGCTTGGGCACGATCGCATAGGCGCCGGCCAGCGAACGCTTCTGGTCCATCGTCAGCAGGTGCGAAGTGCAGACGATGATCGGCGCCTGCACGCCCGAGACCGACAACTCGCCCATCACGCCGAAGCCGTCCAGCTTGGGCATGTTCAGGTCGAGGAAGATCAGGTCGGGATGGTGCTCCTGTGCCAGGAGCATGGCGACCTCGCCGTCGCCGGCCTCCAGCACCTCGTAGCCGGCATCCTGGGCGATGTGGCGGATCACGTAGCGGAAAGCCTCCTCGTCGTCGACGACCAGCACGCGCCGCGCGCCGTCGCCCCGGGCCGCCGGGGCCTGCGCGACCTGGCCGAAACGCACCGGCAGCGTCAGCTGGAAGACCGAGCCCTCGCCGGGCCGGCTGCGGGCCACGATGCTGCCGCCCATCAACGTGGCCAGGCGGCGCGACAGCGGCAGGCCCAGGCCGGTGCCGCCTTGCTGCAGGCGGCCGTCGACCTGCGAGAACTCCTCGAAGATCATCTCCAGGCTGGCGGGCTCGATGCCGATGCCGGTGTCCTCGACGCGCAGGACCATCGACTGCTGGGTGGCGTCGTGCACGGCGCTGACGCGCACATGGCCGCGTTCGGTGAACTTCAGCGCATTGGAGATGAAGTTGCGCAGCACCTGCACCACCTTCTGCTCGTCCGCGTAGAGCACGGGCAGGCCGGCGCAATCGTCGAACAGCAGGTCCACGGCCGGGTTGCTCAGCAGCGGGCGGAAGGCACCGCGCAGCGAGGCGAAGAGGTCTTCGATGCGGAACTCCGCGGGCTTGACGTCGACCTTGCCGGCCTCGACCTTGGCCAGGTCCAGCAGATCGTTGACCATGTCCAGCAGGCCCTGGGCCGACTTGCGGATGTACTGGACCTGGCGCTCCTGCTCGGCGTTGAGCTCGCCGTCGATGCGATCCACCAGCAGCCTCGACAGCGCAAGGATGGAGTTCAGCGGCGTGCGGAACTCGTGGCTCATGTGCGAGAGGAAACGCGACTTCATGTCGCTGACGCTGCGCAGCTGTTCGGCCTTCTCGTCCAGCTCGGAATACAGCGCGACGACGCCGCGGTTGGTCTCCTCCAGCTCGCGGTTCAGGCGGGCGGTCTCGGCCTGGCGCTCCTGCAGGTCGGTGAGGCTGTCGATGATCTCGCGGTTCTGTTCCAGCACCACGGCCTCGGGGTCGGAACGGCGCCGGGGCAGCGAGGCTGCGACGGCCGTCAGCGCCTCGGCGGTCATTCGGGCAGCGGCCAGGTGCGGCACGCGCTGCGACAGGCACACGATGGTGCCTGCGGAGGAGGATTCCAGCTCGAACTGGTCCACCAGGCGGCGCGCGCTGGCCAGCCCCGCACCGCGGCCGGGCGGGAAGACGCGCTGGCCGCTGAGCGTGGCCTCCAGCTCGGCGATGCCCGGCCCCTGGTCCTGCACCACCGCGCTGAACAGCGCCGTGCGCGCCGTGGTGTCGTAGACGAAGTCCACGCGGGCGCCACGCGCGTAGGCGAAGGCGTTGCGGGCGATCTCCGAGACGGCGGTGGCGATGCGCGTCTGGCTCTGGCGGTCCAGCCCCAGGCCCTCGGCGATGCGGTGCGCGAACAGGCGTGCGGAGACCACGTCGCCCGAGGCTGCCAGCGCGAGGGAGGCCAGCGTGCGCTTCACGGGCGGCCGGTCCGGCAGGCGACCACGGTGGCGTCATCGCGCCCGCGGCTGAAATCGCGATAGAGGATCCCCGCGAGCAGCATCGGATGCAGCCGCGCCAGCGCAGGGTAGTCGTCCGGCTTCCAGCCGGTGCCGATGCCGTCGGTGTGCATGACCAAGATGCCTTCGCCGCAGGGGTAGTCGAACGCCTGGATCTTGCGGGCGTTGTGGCCCGCGGTCCCATTGTGCGACACCATGCGCCGCACCTGCCCCTGCGGGGTCAGGACGGCTGCGGCGATGTTCCCCAGCCCGGCGAAAGCCACCGTGGCGCTCTCCCATTCGATGCGCGCCACCGCGACCGCGCCGCCGCGGGTGTGCCGCATGCCTTGGTGCACGGCCTGCACGATATCGGTCACCGACCCGCCCGCGCTGCGACGGAACTGCGCGATCGCCGCGTTGGCCGCCACCGCCGCCTCGGTGCCATGGCCCAGGCCATCGACGACGAAGACCGTGCGCCCGCCGTCGTCCTCGTGCATGGCCCAGCCGTCGCCGCAGGCCTGCTCGCCGGGCTTGGGCACCTGGATGCTGAAGCCGCCCTCACCCTCCTGCGGTCCGGCAGCGCCGGGGCACAGCCGCGCGAAGACCGCCGTGCCGCGCCCCGGCCAGGAGGCGACGTGCACCTCCTTCGCCAGGCGCCGCACGGCGCCCAGGCCGTTGCCCGGGGTGCCGGCGGTGGAATAGCCATCGGCCATGCAGGCGTCCACGTCGGCCATGCCCGGGCCCTTGTCCAGCGCGAGGATTTCCAACACCGAGCCGGCCACGCCCACCAGCAGCCGCCCGCCGCCGCCGTGCTTCAGCAGGTTGGTGCCCAGCTCGGTGGCCACCAGCGCGGCCTGGCCCACGGCCGTCTCGTCGAACCCGGCCTCCTGCGCCGCCTGCACGACGCTCCTGCGCGCTTCGGCCACCTGTGTGGGCTCGGTGACGGCGATGTCGATGGTGATCATTTCCAGCGCGCGATGGTGATGCGCGTGCCCTGCCCGACGGTGGAATCGATGTGGAACTCGCTGGCCAGCCGCTTGGCGCCGCCCAGCCCCAGGCCGAGTCCGCCGCCGGTGGTGTAGCCGTCGCGCAGCGCGGCCTCGACGTCCTTGATGCCCGGCCCCTCGTCGACGAAGACCAGCCTCACGCCGCGCCGCGGCGGGGCCAGCACCGCCATCTCGACGTGCCCGCCGCCGCCGTAGTCCAGCGTGTTGCGTGCCAGCTCGCTGGCGGCGGTGACGATCTTGGTCTGGTCCACCAGGCTCAGGCCGGCCTCGACGGCCAGCGCACGCACCCGCTGGCGCACGCGCACGACGTCCTCCGAGCTGCGGATGTCCTGGCGTTCAGTCACTGTCTTCGTCTTCCGCCTGGACGAGGTAGCCGCGCTGCGTGATCAGCGCCATGCCGCGGTCGACGTCCAGTGCGGTCTTCACGCCGTTGAGCGACAGGCCCAGCTCGACCAGCGTGATGGCCACGGCCGGGCGCATGCCGACGACGACGGTATCGGCGTCGAGGATGCGCGAGACGGCTGCGATGTTGTCCAGCATGCGGCCCATGAAGCTGTCGACGATCTCCAGCGCCGAGATGTCGATCAGCACGCCGCGTGCCCCGACCTGCACGATCTTGGCCGTCAGGTCTTCTTCCAGCGCGGTGGCCAGCTGGTCGTGCATGTCCACCTGGATGGTGACGAGCAGGGCGCTGCCCAGCTTGAGGATGGGAATTCGATCCACGCTGCTCACCCCTGGACTTCGACCTTGCGCACGCGGGTCACGGTCTTGTTCTGCCGTGACAGCGCCAGCGCGAAGGCGTCGGCCAGCGTGGCCTTGGACACCACCGACAGCTCCACGCCCAGGTGCACCATGGTCTGGGCGATCTGCGGGCGGATGCCGCTGATGATGCAGTCGGCGCCCATCAGGCGCGCGGCGGCCACCGTCTTCAGCAGGTGCTGGGCCGTCAGCGTGTCCACGGTGGGCACGCCGGTGATGTCGATGATGGCGATCTCGGCGCTCTGCGCGACGATGGTCTCCAGCAGGTTCTCCATCACCACCTGGGTGCGCTGGCTGTCCAGCGTGCCGATCAGCGGCAGCGCGAGGATGCCGTCCCACAGCTTGATGACCGGCGTGGACAGCTCGGCGATCTCCTGCTGCTGGCGCACGATGAGCTGCTCCCGGGTGCGCTGGAAGGCTTCCATCGTGTAGAGGCCCAGGTGGTCCAGCAGCAAGCCGACGGCCCAGTTGGCATCCAGCGCGTCCTTGCCGTCGGCGCCGCCATCGCGCGTG
>SCTQ01000371.1 GCA_004322345.1 Aquabacterium sp.
CTCACGTCGGCCTGCATGATCCACAGCACCATGCCCACCGCCAGGAAGCAGGTCAGGTTGTTGATCCATACGCCGATGGCGCGCGTCTGCGGCGGTGGCATCAGCATGGGATCGCTCACGCCCAGCGAGCTGCCCGCGAACAGGAGGGCGATGGCGAAGCACGCCACCGGCAGGACCAGGCGCAGGTAGAAGCGCTCGCCGCGGAACAGCAGCACGCATGCGGCGGCCAGGGTGATCAGGTGCATGTGCGCCGAACGCGGCACCTGGGGCAGCGGGACATCGAGCATGCAGAAGCCGGTGATGACCGCCAGCAGCGCGTGGATGCCGAGCACCGCGGCAGGGCGCAGGCGGTCGGTCAGCGCGCACCACATGGCGAGCGCACCGGCGGCCGTCATCCCGATGTCCATCGTGGCCAGCAGCCACTTGGCCTGCAGCACGTAGTAGCTGCCCCAGCCCGCTCCGAGGGTCATCACCATGCCGCTGCCGCACACCAGCAGCATCTTCACGCGGCTCTTGTGCTTGTCGCTGGTGCCCAGGCTGCGCCAGGGCGGGGGATTCGGGGCGCTGCCCTTGGGGAACATCGGGGGGTGGGGAGATCCGCGCCGGAGCCTTCCCCGGCGGCTGGATATCGGCTCTCGCCAGGGCCGTCTTGAACGGGGTTCCCCCTAGTGTGGTGCGCCACACTATTGGGGTGCGCTTGCCCCGGGGCACCATCGAGCAGGAGGACACATCGTGAGCATCGCCGACACCCGGTACGCCGTGAATTTCGACCACCAGCATCCGGGCTCGACCTGGCGGCCCATGATCCGGGTCGACACCACCGGGGCCAGCCCGGAGGTCGTCGTGGAAGCCATCCAGGCACACAACTTCGAGAAGCTGGTCTACGCCGAGGGCGATTCCTGGTTCGACAAGTTCACGCCGCTGCCGCGCATCGACACCAACCTGCTGGATGCCATCCGCACCCCTTTCGTGACCGGCGTGGTGGACGTCTCGCACATCGGCGACGAGATCCGCGACATGGTGCGCGGCTGGCAGCGCGAGCGCACCGAGCAGATGTTCCGGCTCTTCGAGTTCGACGCCATCTTGCTGTCGGCCGGCGGCAACGACCTGAAGAACATCATCTCCGCGGTCTTCGCCGACCGCGCCCGCGCGCAGCCCGGCGGCTTCAGCGATGCGCAGCTGGACGACTGGGCCCGGCCCGCGAGCTTCGAGCACCATTTCGACACGGTGCTGCGGGACATCGACCGCTTCGTCACGCTGCGCGACCGCGCAGAGAACGCGCGCACGCGGGCCGCGACCCTCTTCGTCCACGGCTACGACTACATCCAGCCGCGGCCTGCGGGCGCGATGCTCTTCGCCGGCTCGCGCATCGGCAAAGGCCCCTGGCTGCATCCGGCGCTGCAGGCCGCGGGGCTGGATGCCGCGCGCATGCGTTCGGTGAGCGACGCCATCGTCGACCAGTTCAACCGGCGGCTGGCCGACCGCTACGGCAGCAACGACAGGGTGCAGGTCATCGACCAGCGCGGCCTGCTGACGCCCGCGTCCCCGGGGTCCACCGGCGAGGAAGGCGACTGGCTGGACGAGATCCATCCCAGCGCCATCGGTTTCGCCAAACTGGCGCGCAACCGTTGGGACGTGCCGCTGGGCCGGACGCTGGGCTGGAATCCCGCACCCCAAGACCTGCAACCAACGCCGCGCCCCACCAACCCGTCGACGGCCCTGGCCGACGAGCCGCGCGACCCGCCGGCCCGCCTCACTTGAAGGGGTTGAGCGCGCTGCCCAAGCGGTACTGCAGCCACAGCGGCAGCGGCCGGGTGAAGGCGGCGACGACCTTGTTGACCAGCCCCGGCACGCAGACCGGCTTGCCGCGCATCACCGCGGCGCAGGCCTCCCGCACGACGGCTTGCGGCTGCTGCCACAGGAAACCGGGCAGCCGCGAAGCGGTGCCGCGCGTGCCCATCACGTCGTGGAACTCGCTCCAGGTGAAGCCGGGGCACAGCGCGGTGACGTGCACGCCGTGGGGCTTGAACTCCATGTCCAGCGACTGCGACATCACCAGCACGTAGCTCTTGATCGCGGAATACAGCAGGCTCTCGCCGGGCGGAGCCAGGGCGGCCAGCGAGGAGACGTTCACGATGCGGCCCCAGCCGCGCTCGATCATCGCGGGCGCGAGCAGGTGGATCAGCTCGGTCAGCGTGGTCACCATCAGCTGGATCTCGCCGGCCTGCTGCTCCCACGGCGCGGCGACGAACTTGCTGTGGCCGGACAGGCCGGCGTTGTTGACCAGGAAGTCCACGCGCAGGCCCAGCTGCGCGACGTAGCCGGCCACCTTGCGTGGCGAGGCCGGGTCGGCCAGGTCGGCCGACAGCAGCTCGCAGCGCACGCCGTGCTCGCGCGACAGCTCCGCGGCCAGGGCCTGCAGGCGATCGGCGCGGCGCGCGACCAGCACCAGGTCATAGCCTTCGGCGGCCAGGTGGCGCGCGAAGGTCGCGCCTATGCCGGCCGAGGCGCCGGTGATCAGGGCCGTGCGGCCTTCGGTCTTCATCGGGTGCGTCCCTTCTTCAGCGCGGGGATCTCCCGCTTCCAGTCGTAGCCTTCGCGCATCTCGCCGATGTCTTCGCGGTAGCGGCCCACCGGCCCCTGCAGCTGGAAGGGCAGGGGCTGCTGCCGCTGCCGCGCGCTGAAGCCCCAGGTGCCCATGCCCAGGTAGAGGCCGGACTCGACGCGGCGGACCTCGTCGACCATGCGCAGCTCGCCGCAGAAGGAGTGGTAGGCGCGGTAGACCAGCTGGTAGGCCGGCCGCCCGTCGAAGCGCGAGGGCGCGACGAGCGTGCGCATCGGATAGCGCTGCACGACACGGCCGAAGTGGCGGAAGCTGTTGTAGCCGCGTCCGGTGCCGGGGCCGTCCGGCCGGAAGGCTTTGCACAGCCAGCGGCCCGGCATCACCGGGTTGCCGACCGTGCCATGGCCGAGCACCGCGGCCACCCAGGTGGGCTGCTGCAGCAGGCGCGCGGCGTACTCGCCGTGCATCTCCTCGACGGAAGGCGCGTCCAGCGTGCCGAAGAGCGCCAGCAGCTGCACGCTGTCGAGCATGGTGAGGTCGGTGGGAGACATGGATCCGTATATCTTGAATGCCGTTCAAGTCGAGTCACTATAGCATGTGTAGAACGCCGTTCAAGAACGAACGGCACGCCCCCCCCTCGGGCAGACGAGTGGCAGAAGAATGGCAGACGGATGGCCAGGAACAAGCGAGACATCGACCGCCAGCTCAAGCGGGACACCATCGAGGACGTCGCCTGCGGGCTGTTCATGGCCCAGGGCTACGAAGCCACGTCCATGGCCGGCGTGGCCGCCGCCGCGGGCGTCGCACCCAACACGCTGTACTGGTACTTCGCCAACAAGGATGAGCTGCTCATCGCCGTGCTCGACCGCATGGTGGGCCGCGTCTTCGAGGCCCTGGCGGGGATGCAGCACAAGCCGCTGTCGGCACGGTTGCTGTGGCTGCTGAAGGCCTTCGACCAGGCCAGCGGCCTGGTGACCACGGTGCATGCGCGCGTGGAGCAGTCCGACGCGGTGCGCGACTGGCACGAACGCTTCCACCGGGCGCTGGACGCGCTGTTGGTGGAGCAGCTGACCGCGCAGGGCATGGACGCCCAGCAGGCCGCGACCATGGCCACCGTGGGCACCTACGTAATGGAGGGCCTGATGTCGCATCCGCACTCGGCGCGCGAGCGCGAGACCGTCGTCAGGTGGCTGACCAGCCTCGGCCTGCCCGCCTGATGGGGGAGCGCGCAGAGCTTTTCCTGCCCTTCACGCGCCGTTGACATCGCACGGCCACGATGGGCTCGTCGATTTCAACGGAGATGACTCATGCAGTACATCGTCAAGAAGTTCGTGATCCCTGCTGCCACCGCGGCCATCGCCTTCGCCGGCCTGGGGCTGCAGTCCACCGCGCGGGCCCAGGCCTCGGTGTCCATCCAGATCGGCTCCGCACCGCCGGCGCCGCGCTTCGAGCGCGTGCCGCCGGCACGACGCGGCTATGTCTGGTCGCCGGGCCACTGGGAGCGGCGCCACGGCCGCCACGAGTGGGTCGGCGGCAGCTGGCTGCGGGCGCGCCCGGGCTACGCCTATCGCGCGCCGCAATGGACGCAGCACGACGGCCGCTGGCAGTACGAGCGCGGCCGCTGGGACCGCGACGGCGACGGCGTGCCCGATCGCCACGACCGCCGCCCGAACGATCCGCGCCGCTACTGATGCCTGGCCCTGGCCCGCGCAGCGGCGTCCAGCCGCCACGCGGGTCAGGATGCGTCGTGCTGGCTGCCGCTGCCTGGCGTGCGATCGACGCGATACCGCTGCGCATTGACCAGGATCTTGGCCTGGGCCGCGGCCAGCAGGTCGATCTTCAGGGCCGACGCGAGCTGCACGAGATAGAGCAGCACGTCGGCCATCTCCGCGCCCACGGCGTCGGACTTCGCCGCATCCAGGCTGCGGCTGTCCTCCTCCTTCATCCACTGGAAGTGCTCCAGCAGTTCACCCGCCTCCACGATCAGGGCGCAGGCGAGGTTCTTGGGCGAGTGGAACTGCAACCAGTCGCGCTCCTGTGCGAAACGCTCGAGCTGGGCGCGGAGGTCTTCCAGGGAATCGGCCATGCGCCGCATTTTCCCAGGTTCAGGAGGGATCCTTGTAGCGCGTCTTGCTGACGGCGCTGACGATGCCGATGCCCAGCATCACCAGGCAGGCGATGGCGACGTAGACGTGGGGCACGCCCGCGACGACCAGCCCCCATGCGAGGCCGGCGATGATCAGGACGAAGCCGAAGATGTAGATACCGAAGGACATGGCTGCTCCTCGAAGCCTTGAAGTTCGCCCTGACTATGCGGTGACTCGCCCCGCCCCGGCCACAGGCGCAGCCCGACGCCGCGTGTGGGCCGGCGCTGACCGGCCTGCGCGGTTCGCCCTACGGCCCGCTCAAGTGCCACGCGTACTCATCCGATAAGCAGCGTTCGGCCCTGCGCCGTTCCCCTGCCTGGAGATGTCCTTGACCGCGGCCCCGATGCTTTCCTCCTCCGCCGCCGCGCCGTCGCGCCGCGCCCTGTCCTTCACCGCCAAGATCGGCATCGCCGCCTCGGCCTGCGTCGTCGCCAGCCTGCTGGTCACCGGCATCGCTGTCGGGCTGCAGAGCAGTTCAGCGGCCGAGGAGTCCGCCCGCGAAGGCGTACGCGCCACCACGCTGTACGCCGCGCAGCAGGTGCAGTCGGACCTGCAGTCCACCTTCCAGTCGGCACAGGCGCTGGCCGCTTCGCTGCAGGTGGCCAAGGAGGCCGGCAGCCCGCCGGCACGCGCACAGATCGACGCCACGCTGCGGCACATGCTGGAGCAGCACGTGCCGTGGCTCGCGGCCTATTCGCTGTGGGAGCCCAACGCGCTGGACGGCCAGGACGCCGATCACGTGGGCAAGGGCCCGCAGGACGACGCCACCGGCCGCTTCGTCTCCTACTGGAACCGCGGCAGCGGCGAGATCAAGGTCGAGCCGCTGGTGGACTACGAGAAGGCCGGGGCCAACGACTGGTACGACATCCCGCGGCGCACCGGCAAGAGCACGCTCGTCGAGCCCTACCTGTACAAGGTGATGGGCAAGGACATGCTGATCACCTCGCTGGTGGTGCCGGTCAGGCCGCAGGGCAAGTTCGCCGGCATCGTGGGCGTGGACATGCTGCTCGACGGCCTGCAGAAGGCCCTGGCGAAGGTGCAGACCCTGGATGGCGCGCGCGTGCTGCTGGTTTCCTCCGGCGGCAACTACGTCAGCCATCCGGACCCGGCGCTGATCGGCAAGCCGGCGGCGGACCTGTCCAAGGAGGCGCTGGCCAAGGTGCAGCAGGGCGAGCGCTTCGAGTACGCCGACGGCGGCACGGTGCGCGTCTTCGTGCCGGTGAAGCCCGACCCCGATGCCCAGCCGTGGTCGCTGTGCATCCAGTACGAGGCGGCCGCCGCGCGCGCCCCGGCCGTGGCGATGATGAAGCGCACCGCGTTCATCGCCGCCGCCTGCGCGCTGCTGGCCGTGGGCGCCCTGCTGGTCCTGCTGGCCACGCTGACGCGCCCGCTGCGCGCGCTGGCCACGACGATGGACGCGCTGGCCAGCGGCCAGAGCAACCTGCGCGTGCAGCTGCCCGTTCAGGGCGGCGACGAACTGGCCCGCATCTCGGCGGCCTTCAATCAGTTCGTCGGCAAGCTGCGCGGCGCCTTCGAGGACGTGCGCGACACCAGCGGCGCGGTCGACGGCGCCGCGGGCGAGATCTCCAGCGGCAACACCGACCTGTCCAGCCGCACCGAGCAGCAGGCCAGCAACCTGCAGGAGATCGCCTCGTCGATGGTGCAGCTGTCGCAGGGCGTGCAGACCAGCGCCCAGACCGCACGCCGCGCCGACGAGCTGTCGCGCCGCGCCGGCGAGACGGCTCAACGCAGCCAGTCGGTGATGGGCGACGCGATCACGGCGATGGAAAGCGTGGGCAGCTCCAGCAAGCGCATCGCCGAGATCACCGCGGTGATCGACGGCATCGCCTTCCAGACCAACATCCTGGCGCTGAACGCAGCGGTGGAAGCGGCGCGCGCCGGCGAGCAGGGCCGCGGCTTCGCGGTGGTGGCCGGCGAGGTGCGCACGCTGGCGCAGCGCGCGGCCGCCGCGGCCAAGGACATCAAGTCGCTGATCGGCGAGTCCTCCGAGCGCGTGGAGGCCGGCACCGACCGCATCAAGGCCTCGGGCACGGCGGTGGCCGAGCTGGTGGCCGCCGTCGGCGAGGTGTCGGCATTGATCGACACCATCAGCCACTCCAGCGCCGAACAGTCGCGCGGCATCGCCCACATCGAGACGGCCATCGGCCATCTCGACGGCATGACGCAGCAGAACGCCGCCCTGGTGGAGGAGGCGGCCGCCGCAGCGGGCTCGCTGAAGCAGCAGACGCAGCGGCTGACCGGCACGCTGGCCGAGTTCATCTGAACCCGGCGGGCCGGCTCAGCTTCCCGCCGAAGCCGCGCGCAGGCTGTCGCGCCAGTCCAGCGGCGTCAGGCCCGTCCAGCGCTTGAAGGCGCGGTGGAAGCTGCTGGCCGAGGAGAAGCCCAGCGCGTCGGCGATCTCCGCCAGCGTCAGCCGGCCTTCGGACAGCAGGCGCTGGGCCATCAGCTGCTCGCATTCCTGCACCAGGTCGCCGTGGGTCACGCCCAGCAGCGCCAGCTGGCGGCGCAGGCTGCGGTCGCTCAGGCCCATGCTGCGCGCGGTCTCGACCACGCTGGGCTTGCCGGGGAAGGCGGCCAGCAGGTGCTGGCGCACGCGTTCGGCCATGTCGGAACGCCGCAGGCGTGCGGCCAGCGCGGACTCGGCCCGCGTGCGCGCCGCGGTGTAGCCGATGGGATCGTGGCTGAGCAGCTTGAGGTCCAGCACGGCGGGGTCGAAGCCCACGCTGTTCTGCCGCTGGTTGAAGCGCACCCGCGGCCCGAAGGCCGCGCGGTAGCGCTCCTCCAGCGCCTGCGGCACCGAATGGGCGAGGTCCACCTCGACCGCCTCGTCGCGGCCGGCGGCGGCGGAGGCGAAGCGCACCATCTGCATCGAGCTCATCACGACCAGGTCGGCGCGGAAGCTGCCGCTGGCCCCGCCCTTGATCAGCGGATGCACGACCAGGCGCGCGGACTGCTTGCCCTCCACCAGCTCGATCTCCGACTGCTCGACCATCAAGGGCGCGAAGTGGCCCACGTCCGCCAGCAACTGGCGCAGCGAGGAGCCGAAGAGGATGACCGGAGTGATCGGGCCGTAGCGCATCAGCGCGATGCTCTTGCCGGCGATGAGGCCGAAGGCGGGATCGCCGGTGACCTCGATCGCCGCGGCCATCAGGCGGTCGAACAACCCGACGTCCACCCACTCGCCGTCCTCTTTGATGGCATCGGTGCTCGCGATGCCGATGCGCCGCAGCGCGAGGGAGGAGTCGAAGCCCTCGACGTCGAGGGTGTAGGCCAGGATCTTCAGGTTGATCGGGGAGACGAGCATGGAGCCGGAAACGAACTGGAAAAAGTTGTCGCCGGGATTGGGCGGCCTTTCGTTGCGGCCCTTGCGGCCTCCCGGCGGCCCGACCTTCGCTTGAGCGGCGGGACTTACCCTGGCGATGGTCGCTGCGGTCAAGGGGTGGCCGGAAGAGTAAATATCCGCACCTCGCCGCCGGCCCGTCCGCCGGCCGCGCGCAATGCTCACGCTTGGAGCCCTATCGTCCACGTGCAGGCGCGAAAGAAGGCCCCGCGGTCGCGATACTGCAGGCCTTCCACAACGTCCCGCGCAGGTCTCCTGCGCGATGACCACCGCGCCAACGGCGGCGCGGCCCACCGCCATGCCCACCTCGTCGCACGCCCCGCAGGCCTCCCGCATCGCAGCCGTCCAGCAGGAGCTGGACGCCGCCCGCCGCAGCGGGCCGCTGCGCGAGATCGTCATTCCGCCCTGCCCCGAGCTGCTGGTACGGCTGCAGGCCACGCTGGGGATGCCCGAGCCCGACCTGACCGAAGTGGCCCGCATCGCCGCCAGCGACGTGGCGATGTCGGCCACGCTGATGCGCGCGGCCAACAGCACGCTGTTCGCCGGGCTGCAGCCGGTGTCCACCATCGGCCAGGCGATGAACCGCCTGGGCCTGGAGAAGACGGCGCAGGTGATGACCGGCTTCATGGCCCAGCGTGCGCTGCGCGTGGACAGCGTCCACCTCAAGCGCTTCTGGGAGCGCGCCACCAAGCGTGCGCTGGCGATGTCCTTCATCGCCGAGAAGCTGCCCGGCATGTCGGCCGACCTGGCCCACACCTACGGCCTGTTCTGCCATGTCGGCATGCCGGTGATGATGCAGCGCCTGAAGGGCTACGGCAGCACGATGGTGGAAGCCGCCGCGCGCCGCGACCGGCCCTACATCGCCACCGAGAACGCCAACCACCGCACCGACCATGCCGTCGTCGGCGCCCTGGTGGCCCGCGTGTGGCAGCTCGCCCCCGAAGCGATGACCGCCATCCGCCTGCACCACGACCTGGACATGCTGGGCCGCCCCGAGGCCGACGCCGAGGTCCAGACCCTGGTGGCCGCCGGCCTGATCGCCGAGCACATGATGCGCCGGCACGAAGGCGAGGACGCCGACAGCGACTGGCACGCCCACTCGCCGGCCGCGATGCAGTGGCTGCAGATGTCGGAAGACGACCTGCTGATCTGGGAAGAGGAGCTGCGGCCCACGCTGGACGCCGCCTGAGCGCCTGCAAGGCCCGCAGAACGAAAGGCTTTTAACCCGGGTGAAATTGACCGATCAATTTAACCCGGGCAGAATTCGGTGCATCACGACCATCGCCCCGAGTTCACCCATGTCCGAATCCGCCTCCCCCCCGCCCGCCACCTACACCAGCTTCGACGGCCCGGTGCGCATCGCCTCCGGCTCGCTGCAGTCCGTGGCCCTGGTGGTCAAGCGCGCCCTGCAGCGCGGCGCCGAAGGGCCCATCCTGATCTTCGACGACGCCACGGGCCGCCCCTTCGACATCGACACCCGAGGCAGCGAGCAGGAGGTGCTGTCGCGCCTGCCCCAGCCCGTGCCGCGCGCCGCGCCCGCCGACGAGGAGGACCAGGCGGCCGAACCCCGCGGCCGCGGCCGCCCGAAGCTGGGCGTGGTCGCGCGCGAGGTCACCCTGCTGCCGCGCCACTGGGAGTGGCTGGCGGCACAGCCCGGGGGCGCCTCCGTGGCGCTGCGCAAGCTGGTGGAGCACGCGCGCCGCGCCAACGGCGAGCGCGACCGGGTGCGTGCCACCCAGGAGCGGGCCTACCACTTCATGTCGGCGATGGCCGGCCACCTGGAGCATTTCGAGGAGGCCTCGCGTGCGCTGTTCGCGGCGGACCGCGAGCGCTTCGCCGCGCTGGTCGCGGGCTGGCCGGCGGACGTGCGCCAGCACCTGCTGCACCTGGCGCAACCCGCCTGGTCGCAGGAAACAAGGGCTGCTGGTGATTGACGCCGATTGACGCTCGCGAACGGGCGGTCCTATTCTTTGCGCCCCACAACGGACGGAGGCAGAAATGAAACTGGACAGCGTGTTGCTTGGCGACGGCAAGAACATCAAGCCATCGACGATGAAATTCGACCAGCTCCTCAACAAGGTCACCCCGGAGATCGAGGCCGACTTCCAGCGCGCCGGCCTGCCGACCTCCGCCGGCCTGGCGATCAAGGACAAGGAGGCGCGTGCCCTCCTCACGATCGAGACCACCAAGCCGCGCGCCAAGGATCCCTACGTGCAGGTCGGCGTCTGGAAGAAGGACCTGGTGCTCGCCGTCTTCGACAAGAGCAACACCAAGTTCGACGCCTACGAGGTGCTGGTCAAGGGCTACGAGGACGTGAAGGCCAAGCTGCTGCAGAAGCAGACCGAGGTGGTCAACCTGCAGCCCGGCAACAAGACCATAGACAAGGCCAGCAAGTCCCAGGCGAAGAAGTTCGGCACCCAGGTCGAGACCGAGGACACCGTGGACCTGGGCGGGCTGACCGGCGACCTGGTGCTGTGCGCCCACGGCACGCCCAAGGTGCTGCCGGGCAAGGTGATCGGCGTCAAGCTGGGCGGCAAGACGGTGGACGACCTGGTCGAGATGCTGACAGGCAGCAAGGAAGCGTCCAAGCGCATCGCCAAGGACTACAGCGGCACGATCACGCTCAGCGGCTGCTTCACCGCGTCCGGCGGCCCCGAGGCCGACCGCCAGGACGACGTGTTCGCGAAGAAGCTGCTCGACGCCCTGGTCAAGCAGGGATACAAGAAGGTCACCGTCGTCGGCATGCCGGGCCCGTCCTGGACCGCCCAGAGCAAGGGCATGAAGGACGCCCACGGCACCAAGCTGAACGTCGGCGACAAGGGGGTCTTCCACTCGGGCCAGAGCGAAGAGGGCCTGGAGTCGCAGAAACTCCTGGCCAAGCAGCTGCGCAAGGAGATCGACCTGCTGACGGATGCGCTGATCAAGAACTCGTCCAAGGCCAAGGACCCGACGACCTTCCTGACCAGCCCGCAGGCCAAGCCGGTGCTGGAGAAGCTCAAGGAGCTGGAGAAGAAGCTGGAGGGCGTGCGCAAGGAGGTCGACCGCATCGCCAAGCAGCAGAAGGATGTCGGCGACGACGACGGCATCGACATCGCCCACATGAAGGGCACCTTCGGCTTCAAGGCGCTGCAGGAAGCGTTGAAGCTGCGCTGAGTTCCCGCGTCCGCACGGCCGGCCGCTTTCGGGCGGCCGATTTTCCTTCTGCACTGGACCGACATGACCACCGCATCCATCCACGTCGGCATCGGCGGCTGGAACTTCGAGCCCTGGCGCGACAACTTCTACCCTGCCGGCTGGCCGCACGCGCGCGAGCTGGAGTACGCCAGCCGCAAGCTGACGGCCATCGAGATCAACAGCACCTTCTACGGCCCGCAGTCGCCCAAGACCTTCGCCCGCTGGGCTGCAGAGACGCCCGAAGGCTTCGTCTTCTCGCTGAAGGCGCCGCGCTTTGCCACCAACCGCCGCGTGCTGGCCGAGGCGGGCGAGTCCATCACGCGCTTCGTGCGCGGCGGCATCGCCGAGCTGGGCGCCCGGCTCGGCCCCATCGTCTGGCAGTTCCCGCCGACCAAGCGCTTCGACGCCGCCGACTTCGGCGCCTTCCTGGACCTGCTGCCGCACGAGCTGGACGGCCGCCCGCTGCGCCACGCGATGGACGTGCGGCACGAGAGCTTCCGCAGCCCGGACTACCTGGCACTCGCCCGCCGCCACGAGGTGGCCACCGTCTTCACCGAGTCCGACGACTACCCGCCCATCCCCGACCTCACCGCCGGCTTCGTCTACGCGCGCGTGATGCGCACGCATGCCGGCGAGCCGCAAGGCTGCACGCCGCAGGTGCTGGCGTCCCTGGCAGCCTGCGCCCAGGCCTGGCGCGATGGCGGCGAACCCACGGGCCTGCCGCGCGTGGAGGACACGCCGGCGCCGCGGCAACCTCGCGATGTCTTCCTCTACTTCATCAGCGGCGCGAAGGAAAAGGCGCCGGCGGCGGCGATGGGGTTGCTGGCCGCCTTGCGCTAGGGCCTGTTAACACTACCGGAGGACGCGCGCTGGAGCCTGGCAAGGCGCTGAGCTAGGCGCAGCCAAGGCCGTGTGCCTTCGGCACACAACGAGGCTGCAACGACGCCCAGCGCCTTGCCAGGCTCCAGCCCTTCGGGTGCCTTCAGGAAACGGGCGCCCTCCGCGTTGCAA
>SCTQ01000372.1 GCA_004322345.1 Aquabacterium sp.
GGGCTCCAGAAGAACAGGCCATCTCACGCGCCCAGTGCTTGGGGACGGGCTTCTCGCCCAAGGGGACGACGGGCTACGTGAGACGGTCCGAAACTGCGGTTCCAAAGATACAAGGGGACGAGGCTGCTCGCGGCATCGAGCCGCAAGCAGCCTGGAGGGGCCGGCTTGGGAGCGGCCCGGCGCTCGGGCCGGAATACTGCTGCGACTTCGCATGACTGAGATGCCCAAGCTCTGGACGCCCGCCGGCCTGGAGGCCGGCCGCGTCATCGACGGCTTCCGGCTGGAGGAGCGCCTGCACCAGGGCGGCATGGCGACGCTGTGGCGCGTCAGCCGCGTCGATCCGGAAACCGGCGGCGTGCTGCCCGACGACGGCCTGCCGCTGATCATGAAGGTGCCGCGCATCAAGGGCGGCGAGGACCCGGCCTCCATCGTCGGCTTCGAGGTGGAGCAGATGATCATGCCGGCGCTGTCCGGCCCCCACGTGCCGCGCTTCGTCGCCAAGGGCGACTTCACGCGCCAGCCCTACATCGTGATGGAGCGCATCCCGGGCGAGTCCCTGCGCCCGCTGCTGGACAGCGCGCCGCTGCCACCCGAGGAGGTGGCCTTCATCGGCATCCGCGTGGCCACCGCGCTGCAGGCGCTGCACCGCCAGCACGTGATCCACCTCGACATCAAGCCCAGCAACATCGTCTTCCGCACCAGCGGCGAGGCCGTGCTGGTGGACTTCGGCCTGTCGCGCCACGACCACCTGCCCGACCTGCTGGACGAGGAGTTCACCCTGCCCATGGGCACCGGGCCCTACATCTCGCCCGAGCAGGTGCAGTTCGTGCGCGACGATCCGCGCAGCGACCTCTTCGCGCTGGGCGCCATGCTCTACCACCTGGCCACCGGCGAGCGCGCCTTCGGCAGCCCCAGCTCCGTGCGCGGCCTGCGCAAGCGCCTGTGGGCGGACCCGGTGCCGCCACGCGCCATCCGCCCCGACCTGCCGCCCTGGCTGCAGGAGGTGATCCTGCGCTGCCTGGAGGTGGACCCCGCGCGCCGCTACCAGAGCGCCGCCCAGGTGGCGCTGGACCTGCAGCAGCCCGCCCAGGTCGTGCTGACCGCACGCGCCCAGCGCCTGCACACCGACGGCACGGGGCGGCGTTTCCGCCGCTGGTTCAAGGCCCTGGGCGCCGAGCCGCCGGCCCGCACGCCCGCTGCCACGGCCAACGCCGCCGGCGAGCAGCTGGAGCGCGGCGCCGTGCTGGTGGTGGCCGTGGACCTCGGCGCCCATCAGCCGCTGCTGGACAAGCTGCGCGCCACCGTGCGCCGCATCGTGGAGATCGAGCCCGGCGCCCGCCTGGCCTGCGTGACGGTGATGCGCACCGCCCGCATCGGCATGGACCAGCTGACCGACCGCGAAGGCAACAGCCTGCACCTGCGGCTGCTGGTGGAGCTGAAGCACTGGGCGCGGCCGCTGGAGCAGGCGCTGCAAGGCGGCGCCCAGCCCGGCACGGTGAACGAAGGCCGCCTGACCTTCCACGTGCTGGAGGCGCCCGACGTCTCCGCCGCGCTGGTGGACTTCGCCAACCGCAACCAGGTCGACCACATCGTGATGGGCGCGCGCGGCAGCTCGGCCGTGCGGCGCTACCTGGGCAGCGTGTCGGCCCAGGTGGTGGCGCAGGCGGGCTGCTCGGTCACGGTGGTGCGGGTGGGCGAAACGACGCCACAGGGGCTGGACGCCCTGGACGCCCTCGGCTCCCTGGGCCCGCCCGATGCCCCCGGGGCCTCAGGACGCCGGGGCGGCTGAGCGCGCCAGCAGGCCGCGCGCCTCGACCTCGGCACGCGCGGCCAGCTCCAGCGGCGAGCGGCACAGGCCGGCCTGCTCGTAGCGGCGGTTCTCGTACAGCTCGGCGGCGGCCGGGAACAGCTCCAGCAGCGCCGACAGCTCCTGGCCGGGAGCGGCGCGGTCCAACATCAGGCCGAGGCTCAGCGCCACGGTGCGGTATTGCGCGGCATCGATCGCGCGAGGGTTCTCTTCCAGCCGCTGCAGCAGGTGCGCCAGCACCTGGATCGACTGGAGATCGCCGGTGGGGGATGCGGGACGGGTGGTGTTCATGGAGCCGATCTGCAGGGCGGCATCCGGGATTTCAAGGGCGGCCGACTCGTTCATCCACCGTTCAGTCGCCGATCTTCACGATCCTCGCCACCGACGGCACCCCCGCGCTGTTGAAGACGAACAGCATGTAGAACCCCGGCGGCGCCGTGCGGCCGTCGGCCGGTACGGTCGCGCTGCGATAAGTGCCCGAGCCGCGCAGCGGCAGGTCGAAGAAGCGCTGGTCGAAGTTGTGGGCGTGGGTGACGGAGCCCGTGCGCACCAGCGTCATGCGGCTGATCGTGCTGTCGGCGCGCACGTCGAAGCTCGATCCCCAGGCCAGGTATTGCGGCGCGGACAGGATCAGCGGGCGCGCGGCCGGCTTGCCGGACCAGTCCTTCTTGTAGAGATACGGCGGGTAGTAGATCTCGGCGTTGAGGTTGGTCTGCGGGCCGGGCGCGCCGCCGCCGCCGGTGAGCACGCTGCCGTCGGGCAGCAGCAGGCTGATCGAGTGGTACAGCCGCATCATCTTCGCCGTCGCGCCGGTGGACCAGGCGCCAGAGGACGGCGTCCACAGGCGCGAGGCGTAGGCCACGCCGACAGCCTCGTTGACCTTGGCCGATCCGCCGTTGACGAAGACGCGGCCGTCGGCCAGCACGGTGGCGCTGGCGTGGTAGCGCAGCTGGTCCACGGTGGACGTGGCCCGCACGGTGGGCACCTGCGCGTCGATGTCCACCGTGACGACCTTGCGGCTCTCGCGCAGCGACAGCACCTTGCCCGGCGCGTACATCACCGAGGGCAGGTAGGGATGGCCCGCGGGCAGCTTGGCCGATGAGCGCACCAGGCTGCCCTCGCCTTGCACGCTGAGCTGGAAGACATCGCCGTCCGCGCCCAGCACCGTCACCGGGCCGAGCCTGGACTGCCAGGCCTTGGGATAGATCCAGGCCGAGTCGCCACCGAAGGCATCGGCGCTGTCGGCGCCCGGCAGCGCGCGCCAGCCGCCATGGGCGCTGTAGACCTCCGGCGTGGTCGAACTGGCCAGCGGATTGGTGCGCCCGCCCAGCACCAGCGCATCGCCCGAAGCCGTCACCACCACCGACGGGTACCAGCGCGGCCAGGCCATCTTGCCGGGGCCCGAGTAGAGCTTCTGGTCCAGGAAGTCGAAGAAGCTGACGTCGTCGACGGCGAGGTTGGCTTCCCAGTTGGTCGTGTGGTTGCCGCCGGTCAACAGCACCGCGCCCGAGGGCAGCACGGTCTGCGCGCTGCAGAAGATGTCGGTGCCGGTGGTGTTGGGCAGCACCAGGTGGGCGTCGGAGCCGGTGCCCAGCCAGGGGCTCCAGACCTCGTACTGGAACAACGCCGACTGCACGCCGGCGCCGTCGGTGCCGTAGCTCATCACGCGGCCGTCGGGCAGCAGGACGGCATGGATGGGGATCAATGGCCAGGGCACGACGGGGCCGAAGTGGCCGTTGTACTGGGCGCTGAGCCAGTCGCCGCGGGGGACGGACTGGGCGTGGGCGACGCCCGTCGAGGCAAGGGCTGCAGCAGCGAGCACGGCGCGCAGGCCGCGGCCGGCACGAGCGGAGAAGCTCCGCGAGACGCGAATCATGGTGAGGGCCTCCCTGGGGGGATGGATGCGGCGCCGCGCATACCGCCCCGGGGCACCTGCAGCCGGTTGGATACCGGACAGCGGGAGGAATGTTAGCGCTTGTATCGGCCATCCTCATGCTTCCCCGACGGACAGCAGGCATTCATTGGACGGACCACGGAACCCAGGCGGCCTCGGGGGTAGACATCGGCGGAATTCCCACGCTGGTTCCTGCTCCCCACCACCCGCGGTGGGCCCTACCGCGGAGCGCCCCGCCGTTGCGGATACTCCGCTGTACACGACAGCAAACAGGAGGAAGCACATGAACCCGACGCTGCGCCGCATCGCCACGTCCCTGGCCCTGCTGGCCCTGCCCTTGACCACCCGGGCCGTCGAATACGACATCCAGCGCTGGATCGGCATCGGGAGCTTTCCGCTGGGTGGGGCCATCAGCATCAATGCGCAGGGCCAGATCATCGGCAACGTGTCCAACAGCCAGATCGGCATCCTGGGCGACGGCGTGTTGACCACGGTGACGCTGCCTTCGTCCAACCCCCAGATCCAGGGCTTCAGCGACAGCGGGGTGGCCTTGCTCTACGACTACTCCAGCGGCGACATCCAGCGCGGTCAGTACTACACCTTCTCGGTGCAAGGGGGCCTGAGTCCCTTGCCGGCGTCGGTCCACGACGCCGTCATCACACCGGCCGGCGACGTCCTGACGCTCTCCCAGTCCGTCCAGCCGGGCATCCTCACGGTGACCCGGCCCGATGGCGGCCAGACCGCGATGCAATGGGAGACGGGGGACGTGTCCCATGACGTCAACAGCAGCGGAATATTCGTCGGCTCGCGCGGGAACGACGCCGCCTACTGGGACGCCAGCGGACAGCGGCACGTGCTCGGCACGATGGGCGGGTGGCGGGCCGATCTGTTCACGGTCACGGACTCGGGCCTTGTGCTGGGTTCCCGCTCCCTGCGGTCGACGGACGACCAGACCCTGCCCACCCTGTTCATCTACTCGCTGGCCGACGGCGAGGTACGCTTCCTCGATGGCCTGTATAGCGGCGGGATCGACGAGGCCGGTCGCATCTACGGCAGCATCCTCACCGCCGACAACCAGCTGCGGGCCGTGATATGGGAAGACGGCCAGTTCACCCGCCTGGACGACCTGCTGCGCGGCTACCCCGTGTCCTTCGTCCGCAGCATCTCTTCGGATGGAAGGATCCTGATGAGCAGCAGCCTCCAGACCTCCTGGTTCCTGCTGACACCCGTGCCGGAACCCGGCACCTACGCGCTGACGGGCATCGGCCTGGCCGCGGCCGCCTGGGGCGCACGCCGCCGGCGGGCCGGCGCGGCCTGAAACCGCGCGCGGCCAGCGCCGCTCAGATCGCCTGCAACCGCAATGGCGGCTTCATCCCCAGGTCCGTCGCCTTGCCCTTGCGCGCGCGCTTGCCGGCGTAGACCGCCAGCGAGGCGCCACGCAGGTCCTCTTCCTTCTGCTTGCCGCCGCGGCCGGTGCCGAACACGCGCAGGGCCGCGGCCACGCTGGCCACGGAGACCAGCGGGTCCTTGGCGTCGACCTCCATCAGCGTCAGCCCGCGCCCGCCGTTGGACTGCAGCTTCAGCTCGTCCAGCGGGAACACCAGCAGGCGCCCGCTCATCGACAGGCAGGCGACCTGCTTGTGCTCTGGGCGCACCGTCACCGGCGGCAGCAGGTGGGCGCCCTCCTCCACCGTCAGGAAGTTCTTGCCGCCCTTCTGCCGGCCCACCATGTCGCCCAGCTTGGCCAGCAGGCCGTAGCCGCCGGTGTTGGACAGCAGCACGGTCGTGTCCGCCGGGCCGGCCAGGTAGTGCAGGGTCTGGGTGCCCGACTCCAGATCGATCAGCGTCGTCACCGGCTGGCCGTCCCCGCGGGCGCCGGGCAGGGCGCTCACCGGCACGCTGTAGACGCGGGCCGAGCCGTCCTTCGGCGTGCCGAAGACGATCAGCGAATCCACCGTGCGGCACTCGAAGGTGCCGTAGAGCCCGTCGCCGGCCTTGAAGGCGAAGGCCGCGGCATCGTGCCCGTGGCCCTGGCGCGCGCGCACCCAGCCCTTGAGGCTGATGACCACGGTCACCGGCTCGTCGACCACCTTCACTTCGGCCACGGCCTTCTTCTCGGCCTGGATCAGGGTGCGGCGCTCGTCGCCGTACTGCTTGGCGTCGGCCTCGATCTCCTTGATCACCGTGCGCTTGAGCGCGGCCGGGCTGCCGAGGATCTCCTCCAGCTTGGCCTGCTCGGCGCGCTTCTCGGCCAGTTCCTGCTCGATCTTGATCGCCTCCAGGCGGGCCAGCTGGCGCAGGCGCAGGTCGAGGATGTCGTCGGCCTGCCGCTCGGTGAGCCGGAAGCGCTCGATCAGCGCGGGCTTGGGCTCGTCGCTGTTGCGGATGATGTGGATGACCTCGTCGATGTTCAGCAGCACCAGCTGCCGGCCCTCGAGGATGTGGATGCGGTCCAGCACCTTGTCCAGGCGGTGCTGGGTGCGCCTTTGCACCGTCACCTGGCGGAAGCCGTTCCATTCGGTGAGGACCTGGCGCAGGCCCTTCTGCACCGGGCGACCGTCCACGCCGATCATGGTCATGTTGATCGGGACGGAGGTCTCCAGGCTGGTGTGGGCCAGCAAGGTGGTGATCAGCTCCTGCTGGTCCACGGTGCGGCTCTTGGGCTCGAACACCAGGCGCACGGGCGCATCCTTGTTGGACTCGTCGCGCTGCGTGTCCAGCAGGCCCAGCACGCTGGCCTTGAGCTGCAGCTGCTCCGCGGTCAGCGCCTTCTTGCCGAGCTTGACCTTCGGATTGGTCAGCTCCTCGATCTCCTGCAGCACCTTCGCCGCGCTCGTGCCGTGCGGCAGCTCGGTGATCACGAGCTGCCACTGGCCGCGCGCCAGGTCCTCGATCTTCCAGCGCGCACGCACCTTCAGCGAGCCGCGGCCGCCTCGATAGGCCTCGCGGATGTCCTCGGCTGGCGAGATGATCTGCCCGCCGCCGGGGAAGTCCGGCCCGGGCAGCAGGGCGAACAGCTCGTCGTCGGACAGCTTCTCGTCGCGGATCAGCGCGACGGCGGCAGCCGCCACCTCGCGCAGGTTGTGGCTGGGCACCTCGGTGGCCAGGCCGACGGCAATGCCCGAGGCGCCGTTGAGCAGCACGAAGGGCAAACGTGCCGGGGTCAGCCGGGGCTCGATCTCCTGGCCGTCGTAGTTGGGCACGAAATCGACGGTGCCTTCGTCGATCTCGTCGAGCAGCAGGCGCGCGATGGGTGCCAGGCGGGCTTCGGTGTAGCGCATCGCCGCGGCGTTGTCGCCGTCGCGCGAGCCGAAGTTGCCCTGGCCGTCGATCAGCGGATAGCGCAGCGAGAAATCCTGGGCCATGCGCACCAGCGCGTCGTAGGCCGCCTGGTCACCGTGCGGGTGGTACTTGCCCATCACGTCGCCCACCACGCGGGCGCTCTTCTTGGGCGAGGCGCCGTTGGCGCCGGTGAAGTTCAGGCCCATGCGCTGCATCGTGTAGAGGATGCGGCGCTGCACGGGCTTCTGGCCGTCGCAGACGTCGGGCAGCGCGCGGCCCTTGACCACGCTCAGGGCGTATTCCAGATAGGCGCGCTCGGCGTACTTCGCCAGGGACAGGGCGTCGCCGTCGTCGCCACCGCCGTTGTCGTTGTCGTTGTCGGGGGGCGTGATCGTTTCGTCGGTCATCGTGGTCGTGTCGGGGAATCGGTGGGGGCGCGGGGGCGTCGCTCAAGCGTCGATCAGACGTCGATCTCGACGTCGTCGCCGTGCAGCTCCATCAGCTCGCGGCGCGCGGCGGCTTCGCCCTTGCCCATCAGCTTGGTCAGCGAGCCCTCGGTGGCGCTGAAGTCGAAGCGGCCGTAGGCCACCTGCAGCAGGCGGCGCGTGTCCGGGTTCAGGGTGGTGTCCCACAGCTGCTCGGCGTTCATCTCGCCCAGGCCCTTGAAGCGGCTGATGGTCCAGGAGCCTTCGCGCGCGCCTTCCTTGCGCAGCTTGTCGAGGATGGCGTGCTGCTCGCCTTCGTCCAGCGCGTAGAGCTTGGCCGGCGGCTTCTTGCCGCGTGCCGGCGCATCGACGCGGAACAGCGGCGGCTTGGCCACGTACACGTGCCCGCGCTCGATCAGCTTGGGGAAGTGCCGGAAGAACAGCGTCAGCAGCAGCACCTGGATGTGCGAGCCGTCGACGTCCGCGTCCGACAGGATGCAGACCTTGCCGTAGCGCAGGCCGCTGAGGTCGGGCTCATCGTTCGGCCCGTGAGGGTCCACGCCGATGGCCACCGCGATGTCGTGGATCTCGTTGTTGGCGAACAGGCGGTCGCGCTCGACTTCCCAGGTGTTGAGCACCTTGCCGCGCAGGGGCAGGATGGCCTGGGTCTCCTTGTCGCGGCCCATCTTGGCGCTGCCGCCGGCGGAGTCGCCCTCGACCAGGAAGACTTCGTTGAGCGTCAGGTCGCGGCTCTCGCAGTCGGTCAGCTTGCCCGGCAGCACGGCCACGCCGGAGCCCTTCTTCTTCTCGACCTTCTGAGAAGCCTTTTGGCGGGCCTGGGCCTGCTTGATGACCAGCTCCGCGAGCTTCTTGCCGTAATCCACATGCTGGTTGAGCCACAGCTCCAGCGCGGGCTTCACGTAGGCCGACACCAGGCGCAGTGCGTCGCGGCTGTTCAGGCGCTCCTTCGTCTGCCCCTGGAACTGCGGGTCCAGCACCTTGGCCGACAGCACGAAGCTTGCACGCGAGAACACGTCGTCGGGCATCAGCTTGACGCCCTTGGGCGCCAGCGCGTGCATCTCGATGAAACCCTTGATGGCGGCGAACAGGCCGTCCTTCAGGCCCGCCTC
>SCTQ01000373.1 GCA_004322345.1 Aquabacterium sp.
CTTTCCTGGGCGGTGACCAGCGGCTGGCGCACGACGCTCCAGGCGGTGCTGTCCTTGCTGCTGATGTCGAACTTCCACAGGTTGCCGCGCAGGTCCCCGGCGTAGACGACGTCGGCCGTGCCGTTGCCGTCCAGGTCCACCCAGTTGGGCGCGGACAGGCCGTTGGGATTGCCGGCGGCGGCGTCCGCCGATTCGGCGACGATCTTGTAGTAGTTGCCGGTGTTCCAGCCGCCGGAGCCTGGGCCGTCGACGGGCAGCAGGAACAGCGCGGCGCGGCCGGTGGACGACTTGTAGCCGTTGCCGGTGATGATCGCGAACTTGCCGTTGTTCAGCTTGACGATCGGCGTGGGCTGGCTGCTGCCGCGGTCCACCGTCGGCGTGGTGAGCACGTAGCCGAGATCCTTGTCGTCGTCCGCGGTGAAGCGCCACTTGAAGACGTCGGCAGCCGTGGTGCCGGCGACCTGTCCGACATTGGTCACGTCCAGCGCGTACAGCGCCTGCCCGCCGCGGCCCAGCGAACTGAAGAGGTAGGTGCGCCACTGGCCGTTGGCATAGACGTCGCCGGTATAGGGGCTGCCGTCGAACATCGCGGTCTGGCCGCCGTCGATCCCGGCCGTGGACTGCAGCCGCGGTGCCAGCACGCCGGGCACGAAGGACAGCACCAGTTCGCCGTCCGCGTCGGCGTTGGGCAGGGAGGCGCCCGAGCTGTCCGTCAGCTTGGGCAGCACCTTGAACGCATGCAGCATCCCGTCGTTGGAGCCGACCCACAGCAGGCGGTGGCGATCCAGGCGCTTGCTTGCGAAGTCGGCATAGCCCGGGAACTGCGAGCCCATGTAGGCTGCCGACGGCAGGCCCTGGACCCAGGGCACCGAGTTGACGATGGGGCCCAGCAGGTTGTTGTCCGTGCCCTTGTCGGCGTCACGCTTGCGGAACTTGCCGCCGTCGTTGCTGCGATCGCCGCGCACGTAGGCGATGAGGTCGGCGACGTCTGCATCCGTCTTCACCACGGAGCCGCTGTCCTGGGACTTCAGGGCTTCCTTGTAGGCGTTGCTCAGGCCGGTGGCCGTGAATTCGACGCCGGCACCGGCATCCTCGGTGACCACGAAGCGGTTGCCGGCCTTGATCTTGGCGTTCACCCGTGCGCTGGCCTTCCAGGCGAGCTTGAAGTCGCCGGCCGCGTTCAGCGTCGAGGCCTCGACGTCGCCGGTGCGGGCGTCCGGATCGAACTGGGCCGTGTAGCGCGTGCTGCCGACGTTCAGCTGGCTGGACGAGACGGCCGGCGCGGCGTTGGAGTTGTTGACGGCGCTGGTGAAGGCGGCACTCAGCGCGCTCTCCAGCTTCGCCGGGTTGAAGACCAGGAAGTAGTTGTCGGGCGTGCCGGGGACCTTGGAGTCCCACTCGCCGGTCTTCGGCAGCGTGTCATTCGTCGTCTTGCGCGGGAAGCCGCCCCAAAGCGCGGCGTACCACAGCGGATCCTGCAGCGAGTTCGCTGCGCCGCCCTTCACGGTGTACTCGGCACGGCTGGGGGCGTCGTTGACCTGGCAGTTGGCACAACCCCCGGTGGCGTTGACCTTGGGATGGGGGTTGCCGTTGACGTCGGTCACGACCAGGTTGGTGGGATCCGTCTGGAAGTTGAAGCCGAGGATGCCGGAGTGGTAGTGGGCCCCGTCCTTGTCGGTGCCCGATATCGTGTAGCCGAAGCCCTGCCCGTTGGAGGTCGAGGCGGTGTAGACGGAGGTCGTAACGTACACCTTTCCGCCCTCCAGCTTCCATTCGAGGATGCCGCCGGCGTCCTGGTCGTAGTCGCCGCCTTGCTCGGAGTCTTCCCAGATCACGAGGTAGCGGCCGCTGGTTGCGCTCTGCTCGATGACGCGGAAGTCGACCAGGGTGCCGGCGCCGGTCTCGGTGGCGCTCTTGCTCAGTGTGTAGGCCGGCTGGATGACGACCGTCGCGTTGTCCGCCTTGATCTCGATGCGAGGCTTGCCCGGGCTCAGCGCGACGCTGTAGGTGTTGACGAAGCCGGCCACCTTGCCGACGTCGCCGCCGCTGAGATCCTTCAGAGTCACGCCCGGGATCTCGGTGCGGATGCGGTTGGTGTGCGCCCAGTAGGCCAGGCCTGCGCTGCTGAACGAGCCGCGGTAGCCCGGTGCGTCCGGGCACAGGCCGTCCGCGGAGGACAGCGATCCGATGTCCTTGGCCGTGCAGCGCTTGTCGTCGTTGGTCCCGGATCGGCCGACGAACCACTTGCCGCCCGCGATGGCCGGCAGCTTGGTGCCGTCCTTGGCGGTCAGGGCCGTGTTTCCGATCGTGCCCAGCGCGCCGCTGACCCGGTCCTTGAAGTCGCCGAGGTTGTCGCCGTCATAGGAGATGACGCTGGCGTTGAAGTTCACCACGTTGGCCGGCCGGCACTGGGCCTTGCCGTAGCGGCTGGTGCGGTCGCTGCTCTGGTTCAGGGGATCGGTCCACTCGGTGACCTTGGGCAGGCCGAGCCAGTCGTCCCGCGGCGTCGCGGTGGGCAGGTAGTCGCCCGTGGGCGCCTTCTGGCCGCCCAGGTAGCGCAGCGACTCCAGCATCATCTCGCCGATCGGGTTGCCCCAGCTCACGCACTGGCCGTTGGTCAGGCCGATGGTCTGGTAGGTACAGAAGTGCCCGCCGGTGTTCGGGCTGGAGGCGTCGGACGGGTCGTAGTAGGAATAAGTGGCCGGCGCGTAGTCGAAGCCGAAAACGCGCAGCGCGTCCAGCGACTTGACGATGCCGCTCCTGAAGCTGGCGTCGCTGTTCTTCTTGAAGATGCCGGTCTGCTGGTTGATCTCCTCGTTGAAGTCGCCCATCGGGCTGCGCAGGATGCCGCCCTGAATGTTGGAGTCGAAGGAGCCGGTCAGCAGTGCGAACTCGGCCTTGTCGCCGGTGGCGAAGGACTGCAGCAGGCCGGTGGGCTTGTAGACGGTCTTGCCGGCGTCGCTGGTGTAGGCCACGCACTTCTCGGAGCCCGAACCCTGCTGGGCGGGATCACAGACCTTGACGCGCACGACGTAGTCGGGGCCGCTGCCGCCGGACTGCAGGCCTTGCGCGGCGCGCGAGGGGTTGGCTGCCGACACGCCGGGCATCACGCTGGCCTTGATCTGGTTGTCGGTCTTGCGGTCCTCGCTCCACTGGCACTGCCAGCGCTCGTTGGCGTTCCAGAGCTGATAGTTGCCCTGGGCCACGCGGATCAGCGGCGGCTGGGTCGTCGTGTGGGACCACTTGTCCACGCCCGTGCCGTTGGCGTAGGTGGTGTTGCACAGCGTGATCTCGCGGGCGCTGAACGGCGTCAGGCGGCCGAGGTCGCTGCCGTTGTAGTACTTGGCGAAGGAGTGCGCGTCGGAGGGCAGGCTGGCACGCTCGAGCACCGTCAGGTCGGCCGTGTCGGTGGACCGCGTGCCGCCGTAGAGCACCTTGCGCACGATGTCCATGCGCGTCATCGTGGCCCAGTTCAGGAAGTTGCCGCTCCAGTTGCCGCTGCAGTAATGGGTGTCCGGCTCCGCCGCGCCGCTGGGCTCGAAGCGGCCGCCGGAGGTGCCGACATAGGCGTAGCACTTGGACGGATCGAAGTAGCCGTAGTAGGTGTAGCCGGTCTTGTAGGTGGTGTCGGGCGCACCGTCACCGTCGATGTCGGCGAACTCGGTGTAGGCGCGATAGAACAGCTGATGGTCCCGCGACATGTTCAGCATGATCATCGGCCGCGCGTTCCTCGCGGTGATGATGGGGGGGATCGCCTCGATCGGCGTGTCCACCGCGGCCTGCGAGGCCAGCGGGGACAGCAGCAACGCGAAGGCCAGCGTCGAGCAGAGGAACTTCCTGAGCATGTTCATGTCTGGTGTCGTCGGTCAGGGATGGCGGCGGGGCGACGCGGGCGTCAGCTTTCCTCGGGCGGGACGAAATAGCTTTGCAGCAGCACCTGCGTGTTCTCGGAATAACCGAAACCACGGGCGCTGATGCGGAACATCACGCCCTTGTTGGCATCGGTGGACAGGAACTCGATCAGGTACTCGGGCTGGCGCGCGACGCCGGCGAGCTGGGCCACGCCGGTGTAGGTACCCAGCGGGACGGCGCCGTTGAACGTGCAGCTGGCGGACTTGCCCCCCGGCTTCTGGTCGAAGTTGTCGTTCCACAGGCCGCCGTTGGCCGAGGGCCACCAGGGCTCGGCCTTGTCGTTCTTGCTGTCCTTCTTCCAGGTGCGCTCGGCGTAGAGCGTCTTGTCCAGGAAGCACTGGCCCTGGGCGCATTGCTCGTTGAAGAGGAAGCGGGACTTGCTCAGCGGCTCGTCGGGCACGCGGTTGCGCGGGCACGCCGCGCCGGGCTGGGGGGTGCCGGCGACCAAGCGCAGGTCCCGTTCGGCATCGCGCAAGGCGGCTTCGGCAGCCTGGCGGGCGACCTCGAGGTCGAGCTGGTTGCGGGCCATGCCTTCGCCGAACAGGGCATAACGCGCGCTGAAGATCGCGATGCCGGTGACCGCGAGCAGGAACATCAGCACGACGATCATCGTGACGCCACGGCGCGGCAGGCCGCGCAGGCGGGTGTTCGAGGCGGGGAGGTGATGGAGCTTCATGGTGGGGCCGGGCCTGGACGCTCGCCGAGCGTCAGTAGGTCATCGTCTGGTGGTTGCGCACGCCGAAGGTCTGGGTGTAGGTCTTGTAGAGCGCGGTGTCGGTGGCGGCCTGCGTCACGGTGCTGCCGTCGCAATCCACGTAGCTGCGTCCGCCACCGTTGCGGTCGGACAGCTTGGTGCCGGCGGAGTCGACGGACTTGACCAGCATGCAGACCCGCACCGACATCACGCGGCTCCAGGCCGATGCGGCGGTCACGGCATCGGCATCCACGTAGGTCTCCGTGCTCAGGGCCGTGCCGGCGGCCGGGCGCAGGCCGTAGGTGAAGCGCAGGCCCTCGACGCCCGCCAGCAGCGGCTGGTAGGCGCCCGCGCCGTTGCCGTTGCACGACAGGCTCCAGGTGGTCGACCTGCGGCCTTCGATCTCGATGTCCGTTCTGTTGAGGCCGAAGGCGTTGATGACCATCAGCGGCGCGGCCGGGACGCGGTCGTCGTCGCTCTTGACGCCCTCTCCCCAGACGCGCTTGTCTTCGTTGCGCACGGTGTCCTTGTCCGCATTGGCGCCGGTGCAGTCGAAGCGCTGGCCGCGGCCGCCGGTGTCGAGCGTGAAGTAGCTGACCACCAGCGAGTCGCCACGGCTCACGCTGCCGGCGTGGTTGACGCAGCTGCCGGTCGCCACGTCGAAGCGCTGGTTCTTGCAGCCATAGATGCCGAACTGGTAGGCGGCGATGCCTTTTGCCGACGGGATGTTCTCGACGTACTCGTAGCCCACGGTCGCGAACTTGCCTTCCTCCGCCCACAGCGAGGGGAAGAAGCCGGCGCTCATCACCTCGCGGGCGAGCGTCTGCATCGCGAAGGCGCCGATGTCGTTGGCGTTGGCCGCACTGTCGATGCCGCGCTGCGACTCGCGGGTGGTCATGTAGAGGTAGGCGGCCGCGCCGACCAGCAGGAAGCTGATCAACAGGGCCACCATCAGCTCGACCAGGGTGACGCCGCGGCGCAGCCGCAGCTTCGAGGGGAGGGTGTGCGTGCGTGGCATCAGGGCACCATCGTCATGTTCAGGCAGCGCACGCCGGCCGGGGCGCCAGAGGCCTGCGGGCAGCAGGACTGCGCGGCCATGCCGGACAGGTCGGCGTTGCAGCGGGGAGCGGCGACCAGCGCGTTGGTGGTGGCGTTGAGGTAGCCCTTGTCGAACCACATCAGCGTCACCGTGTAGCCGTTGCTGCGGTTGCCGCTGACCAGGCCGGCGCCCTGGGGCAGCATCTGGCCCACCAGGCGGCGCCATTCGGCCATGTCGTAGCTGGCCTGCTCGGCAGGTGTGCACTGTGCGTTGTTGGCGGCGCAATCCTTGCCCGCGGCGGCGGAGCCCTTCTTGGCGGCCTGCTGGTCCTGCCAGGTCGCCGACAGCAGGTAGGGCGACGGGGTGGTCGGAGACGGCTTTTCGATGAAGTCGCTGTCGTCGGCCACCGGGTTGGCCCGCACGCGGTCGGCCAGGTCGGACAGCAGCATGGAGGTCGCGGAGCGTGCCCAGCTGTTGATCTTGTACTTGCTCGTGGCTGCCTGCAGGCCGGCGATGCCCAGCATGCCGATGGACAGGATGACGATGGTGACCAGCACCTCGATCAGGGTCAGGCCACGGCGGCGGCGAAGGGAGGAAGTTCCAGTCATTCCGGAGGTCCTAGTTGTCGGCAGGCGGCGCAGGGGCGGCGATGGTCGTGCGGCCCTGCAGGCTCAGCACGATGTCGCGGCCGTAATGCGTCGACGTGTCGCCCGCGTCGCGCAGGCCGAAGGTGGTCGCCTGGCCGCGGACGCGGCCTTGGGCGGTGAAGGTGACGATGGGCGTGCTCGCCGTCATCGTGTATTGCGCCTGGTCGGCGCTGCGTGCCTGCAGGATGTCGGCGGTGGCCGCAGGCGTGGTCGCGTCGCAGCTCTTGTTGACGAAGAGCAGCCAGCCCTTCTGCCAGTCGGTTTCTGCAGGGCTGCATGCCGGCGCGGCGTTCTGCGTGCTGGTGCTGATGCACATGGACACGCAGGTGTTCTGCCGGATGGCTTCGCCGCGGGCCCTGAGGATGGCCGCGTTGAACTCGTTGCTGATGCCCGCCACCTTGTTCTTCGCGACGAACTCGCGCAGGGCCGGTGCGGCCAGGCCCAGCAGCACGCCGACGATGGCGATGGTCACCAGCAGCTCGATCAGCGTGAAGCCGTGATGCCGGTCATGCAGGAGAGGTGCTCGGCGCATGCCGCGCAGGCTGGTGTGGTCTGGTGCTCCCATGGGCCGGCATTCTTTGGCACCGTGCCGCAAAGCCCAAACCGCTCGCCGCCGTTCGGCGACCGGTCATCGGATGCAAGTTGGGGTGATCCCCGGATTCCCCCCGAGGCGTGGGGGAGGAACCCGCGGCTTCGTGAAGCGGCGGATCAGATGTCGCGGATCAGTTCGCCGAACTCCGCCACGTCCTCGAAGCTGCGGTAGACGGAGGCGAAGCGCACGTAGGCCACCTTGTCGATGCGCTTGAGCTCGCGCATCACCAGCCCGCCGAGCTTGGTGCTGGGCACTTCCTTCAGGCCGGAAGTGCGCAGCTTCTCCTCGATGCGCTCGATCGAGCTGTCGATCTGCTCGATGGTCACCGGGCGCTTGCGCAGCGCCAGCGTCATCGAGGCGCGGATCTTCTGCCGGTCGTAGTCGACGCGGCTGCCGTCCTTCTTCACCACGCTGGGCATCGCGATCTCGGCGCGTTCATAGGTGGTGAAACGCTTGTCGCAATCGGTGCAGCGGCGGCGGCGGCGGATGACGTCGCCTTCGTCGGAGGCGCGGGTCTCGACGACCTGGGTGTCGGCGTGTCCGCAGAAGGGGCAGCGCATGGCGGGCTCTCGTGAGGTGGGCGGGAATCCTGCGTAGATGAAACAAGCCCGGCGCGAGGCCGGGCTTGCAGGGGATCAACGATAGACCGGGAAGTCGCGGGTCAGGGCCGCCACCTTCTCCCGCACGCGGGCGATGTGCGCCTCGTCGTTCGGGTGCTCCAGCACGTCGGCGATCAGGTTGCCGGTGGCCACGGCCTGCTCTTCCTTGAAGCCGCGCGTGGTGAACGCCGGCGAGCCCAGGCGGATGCCGCTGGTGATCATCGGCTTCTGCGGATCGTTGGGGATGCCGTTCTTGTTGCAGGTCATGTGGGCGCGGCCCAGCACAGCCTCGGCTTCCTTGCCGGTCAGGCCCTTGGGCCGCAGGTCCACCAGCATCACGTGGCTCTCGGTGCGGCCGCTGACGATGCGCAGGCCGCGCTGGGTCAGCGTGGTCGCCAGCGCCTGGGCGTTCTTCACCACCTGCTGCTGGTAGGCCTTGAACTCGGGCTGCAGCGCTTCCTTGAAGGCCACAGCCTTGCCGGCGATGACGTGCATCAGCGGGCCGCCCTGGATGCCGGGGAAGATGGCGCTGTTGATCTTCTTGGCGATCTCTTCGGAGCGCATCAGGATGATGCCGCCACGCGGGCCGCGCAGGCTCTTGTGGGTGGTGGAGGTCACCACGTCGGCATGCGGCACCGGGTTGGGATAGACGCCCGCGGCGATGAGGCCGGCGTAGTGGGCCATGTCCACCATGAAGTAGGCGCCGACGGCCTTGGCCACCTTGGCGAAGCGCTCGAAGTCGATGCGCAGCGCGTAGGCGGAGGCGCCAGCGATGATCAGCTTGGGCTTGTGCTCGTGGGCCAGGCGCTCCATCGCGTCGTAGTCGATCTCTTCCTGGGCGTTCAGGCCGTAGCTGACGACCTTGAACCACTTGCCGCTCATGTTCAACGACATGCCGTGCGTGAGGTGGCCGCCCTCGGCCAGGCTCATGCCCATGATGGTGTCGCCCGGCTGCAGCAGTCCGAAGAACACGCCCTGGTTGGCTTGCGAACCCGAGTTGGGCTGCACGTTGGCGAACTCGGCGCCGTAGAGCTGCTTGACGCGGTCGATGGCCAACTGCTCCACCACGTCGACGTATTCGCAGCCGCCGTAGTAGCGCTTGCCGGGGTAGCCCTCGGCGTACTTGTTGGTCAGCTGTGTGCCCTGGGCGGCCATCACGGCCGGCGAGGCGTAGTTCTCCGAGGCGATCAGCTCGATGTGATCTTCCTGGCGGCGGTTCTCGTCCTGGATGGCAGTCCAGATCTCGGGGTCGATGGCCGCGATGGTGTGCTGTTGACGGTCGAACATTTGGCAGTCCTCGAATAAGAAGACCCGTGGACCACGAACGCCCACGGCGCGAAGAAGGCGCGCATGTGCGGATGGTCGGAGGGCTGCCCAGGCGAACGGCTTGACTGGCGTCGGTTCGTGCCGCTCACCAGCCGCGCTTCCCGGTGGTCGTCCACCTTGGGCCGTGTCTGTGCTGGATCGGTATGCCGATCAGCGCAGACGGCCTTGATCGCCAGTCGCGCGGAGCGCCAGTGTAGCCGGGCGCGTGCGGCCTTGCCAGACGCCCAGGCGTCCGGCACCGCGAAATCAGTGGGCGGAGGCCACGCGTTCCAGATGGGGCGGGGCGGGCGTATCGGGCACCGCCGAGGCGGCAGCGGGTGCTGCCGGCGCCGGCTGGTCGGACGTCGTCGCGGCAGGTGCCGCCGGGGCGGTGGTCTGCACCACGGCCGGGCCGGCACCGGTGGGTGCCAACGGGATGTGGATGGGCACGGCGCGGCCGGCTGCGACCTCGCGCAGGCGGGCCTGTTCGGCCAGCACCTTGCCGCCGTAGCCGCCGTCGGCGTCCAGGTTGGCGGCGCCGACGTAGAACTTCAGGCCGCCTTCCACGCTGCCGGCGCGCTGGATGCACTCCTTGAGCACCTGCACGCCCACGCGCAGGTTGGTCACCGGGTCGAAGGCCGCATGCTGGCCGCCGAAGGCTTCGTATTTGTTGTCGTGCACGCGGGTCATGACCTGCATCAGGCCCTGGGCGCCCACGGGGCTCTGCGCGAAGGGATTGAAGCTGGACTCGATGGCCATGACGGCGAGGATCAAGGTCGGATCCATGTTGGCCTGCTTGCCCACGGCCCAGGCTTCCTGCACCAGGCGGCTGACGGGTTCGGGCGCGACCTTGTAGCGGCGGGCTAGCCAGTAGGCGACCGCGGCCTGCTGGCGGTTGAGCTCGGACGGGTCGGCGGCCGTGGCCCGGCTGATCGCGTCAGGCTCGGCCAGGGCCACGCGCAGCGCGGCATCGAAATCGGGGGTGACGACGGCGGTGCGGGCCTCCTCGCGGGCCTGAAGCCAGCCCAGGGTGCGGGTCTCGAGCTGGGCGCGCAGGTCGGCGCGATGGGTCAGCAGCAGGGCGGCACCGACGCCGGCGAGGCCGAAGAGCACGAGCGTGTGATGGCAAACGGCCCACAGGCCGTTGACGGTATCCGAGCAGAAGACCTTCACGGATGACCACGTACTTCGGCCAAGCCGAGAGAAGTCGAACGCAGACATGACTATCCTTTCGCGCCTTGCGTGCCGCGGTACGGCCGGCAGCAGGGCCTGGGTTCATCATCGACGCCGCCGGAAAAGCTGCTCCAGCTGATGGGAGAGGCGGGCGTCGTTAGGACCGGCGAAAGCTGTGTTCTTGTAGGTGCGCCAGGGTGGTGGGGGCGCTTTGGTTCGGCCGGGTCGGGAAAACGCGCGAATTCTAGGAAGCTCGAAAATAACCAGTCAAGCTGCAAGAGTTCGTTCTTTATGCGATAGGAATATGAAGTATCGAGATCTGCGAGAGTTCCTCGGCGCGCTGGAAAGCCGTGGCGAACTGAAGAGAGTGGCGGGGAGAGTGTCCACTCGCCTGGAAATGACGGCCCTGTGCGACCGCGTCCTGCGCGCCGAAGGGCCTGCCTTGCTGTTCGAGCAGCATGACGGCGGGACGATGCCGGTCCTGGGCAATTTGTTCGGGACCCCCCGACGAGTGGCATGGGGCATGGGCGCCGAATCGACCAGCGAGTTGCGCGAGATCGGCCAGCTTCTGGCCAATTTGAAAGAACCCGAGCCCCCGCGCGGGCTCAAGGACACCGGCCGCCTGCTGCAACTGGCGCGGGCGGTCTGGGACATGAAGCCCTCGAAGGTGCGGTCCCCGGTGTGCCAGCAGGTGGTGCTGGAAGGCGGCGATGTGGACCTGGGCAGCCTGCCGGTGCAGCTTTGCTGGTCCGAGGACGCCGGGCCCCTGATCACCTGGGGCCTGGTCGTGACCCGCGGGCCGCAGGCCGTGGCCAACCCGCGGCGACGCCAGAACCTGGGCATCTACCGCCAGCAAGTGATCGGCAGGCGGCAGGTCATCATGCGCTGGCTGGCCCATCGCGGCGGGGCGCTGGACTTCCGCGAGTTCGCACTGGCCAATCCTGGCCAGCCCTTTCCGATCGCGGTCGCCCTGGGCGCGGATCCAGCGACCATCCTGGGCGCGGTGACCCCGGTGCCCGACAGCCTGTCCGAGTACCAGTTCGCCGGCCTGCTGCGCGGCAGCCGCACCGAGGTGGCCGACACGCGCATCGGGGAGGAAGGCTGGCCATTGCAGGTGCCGGCCTCGGCCGAGATCGTCCTCGAGGGCCATATCCCCGTCGCGGCACCCGGCTACACCGGTACCAGCGACGCCGGCGTGCCCCTGAAGGAGAAGGGCGGCTACCTGCATGCGCTGGAAGGGCCCTTCGGCGACCACACCGGCTATTACAACGAGCAGGACTGGTTCCCCGTCTTCCAGGTCGGACGCCTGACGCACCGGCGCGACCCCATCTATCACTCCACGTACACCGGCAAGCCGCCGGACGAGCCGGCCGTGCTGGGTGTGGCGCTGAACGAGGTCTTCGTCCCCATCCTGCAAAAGCAGTTTCCGGAGATCGTCGACTTCTACCTGCCGCCCGAGGGATGCAGCTACCGCCTGGCCGTCATCAGCATCCGCAAGGCCTATCCCGGCCACGCGAAGCGGCTGATGTTCGGGCTGTGGAGCTTCCTGCGGCAGTTCATGTACACGAAGTTCATCGTGGTCACCGACGAGGACGTCGACATCCGCTCCTGGCCGGACGTGATCTGGGCCATCACCACCCGCATGGACCCGGTGCGTGACACCACCCTGGTGGAGCACACGCCGATCGACTACCTGGACTTCGCCTCGCCGGTCTCCGGCTTGGGGGGCAAGATGGGGCTGGACGCGACCAACAAGTGGCCGGGTGAGAGTTCGCGCGAATGGGGCCGCACGATCCGCATGCCGCAGGAAGTCGAGGCGCGCGTCGCTGGCCTGTTCGAGGAATTGATGATGCGCAAGGGTTGAGCGGGCTGCTGGTATCTCCCCTTGCATGCAGCCGGTC
>SCTQ01000374.1 GCA_004322345.1 Aquabacterium sp.
TGGGCCTACACGCCCGCGGCCGACTACAACGGCCCCGACAGCTTCACCGTCACCGTCTCCGACGGCCACGGTGGCACCTCCACCACCACCATCGCCATCGGCGTCACGCCGGTCAACGACGACCCGATCGCCCGCGCGGACACCGGCAGCCTGGGCGAGGACGCCACGCTGAACGTCGGCGCCGCCAACGGCGTGATCCAGAGCGGCGCCGCCGCGGCCGGCCGCGACACCGATGCGGACGGTGACGCGCTCAGCGTTTCTGCCGTCTCGTTCGGCGGCACGGCCGGCAGCGTGGGCTCGCCGCTGGCCGGCGCCTACGGCTCGCTGACCCTGCGTGCCGACGGCTCTTACAGCTACGTGCCAGGCGCCGCCGCGCAGGGCCTGGACGACGGCGAGTTCGCCACCGAGAGCTTCAGCTACACCGTCAGCGATGGCCATGGCGGCAGCGCCACCACCACGCTGACGATCACGCTGATCGGCAGCAACGACGCCCCCGTGGCCGTGGCCGACACCGGCACGCTGGCCGAGGACAGCTCGCTGACCTTCGATCCGCGCAGCAACGACAGCGATGTCGATGGCGAGGCGTTGACCGTCACCCAGGTGGCCGGCCAGGCCATCGCCGTCGGCTCGCCCGTCACGCTGGCCCAGGGCACCGTCGCGCTCAACAACGACGGCACGCTGACCTTCACCCCGACTGCCAACTACAACGGCCCGGTCAACTTCAGCTACACCGTCAGCGACGGCACGGCGACCGCCAGCAGCACGGTCAGCCTGACGGTGACGCCCGTCAACGATCCGCCCGTGGCCGGCAGCGATTTCGTCAGCGCGGTCGAAGACACGCCCATCACCTTCGACCCGCGCGCCAACGACAGCGACGTGGACGGCGACACGCTGAGCATCACCACCGTCAACGGCCAGGCCATCGCGGTCGGCTCGCCGGTCGCCATCGCCCAGGGCAGCATCAGCCTGGGCAGCGACGGCCGCCTGACCTTCACCCCGGCCGCCGACTACAACGGCAGCTTCAGCCTGCCCTACACCATCAGCGACGGCCACGGCGGCAGCGCCAGCGCCTCCATCACGATCAACGTCGCGGCCGTCAACGACAACCCCGTCGCCCGGGCCGACGCCGGCAGCCTCGGCGAGGACAGCACCCTCACCATCAGCGCCGCCAACGGCGTGATCCAGAGCGGCGCCTCGGCCGCCGGCCGCGACACCGACGTGGACGGCGACACGCTGTCCGTCTCCGCCGTCTCCTTCGGCGCGACCACCGGCACGGTGGGCTCGGCCCTGGCCGGCGCCTACGGCTCGCTGACCTTGAACGCCAACGGCTCCTACAGCTACGTGCCCGGCGCCGCGGCCCAGGCCCTGGACGACGGCGAGTTCGCCACCGAGACCTTCAGCTACACCGTCAGCGACGGCCACGGCGGCACGTCGACCACCACGCTGACCATCACCCTCATCGGCAGCAACGACGGCCCGGTGGCCGTGGCCGACAGCGGATCGCTGGCCGAGGACACGACGCTGACCTTCGACCCGCGCGCTAACGACAGCGACGTGGACGGCGATGCGCTGGCCATCACCCAGGTGGCCGGCCAGGCCATCGTGGTCGGCTCGCCGGTGGCCGTCTCCCACGGCACGGTGGCGCTCAACGCCGACGGCACCCTGACCTTCACGCCCGAGGCCAACTACAACGGCCCCGTCACCTTCACCTACACCATCACCGACGGCACCACCACCGCCGTCAGTTCCGTCAGCCTGACCGTGACCACGGTCAACGACGCCCCGGTAGCCGTCAACGACACGGCCTTCGCCGCGATCAACACGGCGGTGCTCATCGCCCCGCTGTCCAACGACAGCGACCCGGACGGCACGACGCCCGTCATCACGCAGATCGCCGGCCAGGCCGTC
>SCTQ01000375.1 GCA_004322345.1 Aquabacterium sp.
GCGTCGTTGCGTCCACAGGCCCGTACCGCCCGGTACGGGCCTGCGCACGCGCCTAGCCTGCGGCCCGATACGGCTCGGCAAAAATACAGATCTGCGTGGCGCACCACACTAGTGTGGTGCGCCACACTGGCGCTGCCCGGCCCGCCGGCGCACACGCGTGTCGGCCGAAACAACAAGAGGGAGGAAGGGCATGGCCTTGCTGTGGATCCTGGCGATCGTCCTGGTCGTCTGGCTGGTGTTCGGCGGCATGCCCGCCCTGCCGGTGTCGCTGCTGGCGTTCGTCGGCGGCTGGTTCCTGTGGGGCCGCATCCGCAAGCTGGAGCAGCAGGTCGAGGAGCTTCGGCTCGCACTCGCCACGCGGCCGGCCGAGCGCGCGGCCACGGCCGTGGAGCCCGCCTTGCCCGGGCCGGGCGAGCAGCCCGCGCCGCCAGCCGCGCTGCCCGCGCGGGCGGCGCCCGCCCAGGCGGCACGCGTGCGCCCGGCCGACGACGACTGGGACTGGGGCGACGAGCCGCAAGCGACCCCCGGCCCGGCGCCCGTCTCGACATCCAGCGCCGAAGCCGCGCCGCCGGCCTGGAGCCACACCGTCCCCGGCATCCTGCCCGCCCCCGATCCCGAACCCCGGCCGGCCGCCACGGCAGCCTCCCGCCTGGAGCCCGACGAGTCCTCGCCCGACGTCGTCAGCTCGCTGGGCCGCACCATCACCGCCTGGTTCACCGGCGGCAACACCATCGTGCGCGCCGCGGTGGCCATCCTCTTCATCGGCGTGGCCTTCCTGCTGCGCTACGCCACCGAGAACCTCGTCGTGCCGATCGAGCTGCGCCTGGCCGGCGTGGCGCTGGGCGGGCTGGCGCTCGTCGTGGTCGGCTGGCGCCTGCGCGGCACGCGGCGCGGCTATGCGCTGAGCCTGCAGGGCGGCGGCATCGGCGTCATCTACCTGACGCTGTTCGCCGCCTTCCGCCTGTACGGCCTGCTGCCCGGCGGCCTGGCCTTCGCGCTGCTGGCGGCGCTGGCCGCCGTCTCCGCGCTGCTGGCCGTGCTGCAGGACGCGCTGCCGCTGGCGGTGCTGGGCTTCGCCGGCGGCTTCCTGGCGCCGGTGCTCACCTCCACCGGCCAGGGCAGCCACGTCGCGCTGTTCAGCTACTACCTGGTGCTGAACCTGGCCATCGCCTGGATCGCCTCGCGCCAGACCTGGAAGCTGCTGAACCTCGTCGGCTTCTTCCTCACCTTCGGCATCGGGCTGGCCTGGGGCCTGCGCGCGTGGCACCCGGAGCTGCTGGCCAGCACCGAGCCCTTCCTGATCGCGCACGTGCTGCTCTACCTCTACATCTCGGTGCAGTACAGCCGGCAGCTCGTGCGCCTGCGCGAGGCCGGCGCCGGCAACCTGCCCTACGTGGACGGCGGGCTGCTCTTCGGCATGCCGATCGCCGCCTTCGGCCTGCAGGCGGCGATGGTGCGCCACATCCCCTATGCGCTGGCAGTCTCCGCGGCCGCGATGGCCGGCATCTACCTCCTGCTGGGCCGCTGGCTGCTGCGCCAGGCCGGCGAGCGCGCGCTGCTGCTGGTCGAGGGCCTG
>SCTQ01000376.1 GCA_004322345.1 Aquabacterium sp.
CGACGAGGCGGTGTTGAGCACCTCCACCGAATAGCTGCCCGCAGCGGCGGTCGCGTCCGCGCTGACGGTGATGGAGTTGTCGCCCGAGGTCGCGGTCTTCGCGCCCCAGGTGTCGGACTTGTTCAGCGCCAGCGCGGCGTCGCGCAGCGTGGACATGGCGCTCTTCACCTGGCCCCAGGACGAGAGCTTGGAGCTGAGCTTCTTGGCGTCGGTCTGCAGGTTCGTGATCGGCTGGCGCTCGAGCGCGACCAGCTTCTGGATGATGCCGTCGACATCCAGCCCGCTCGAAAGCCCGGGCGAACTGATGGTGCCGGTGGTGCTGGTGACTGCCATGATCAAAACTCCTCAAACGACAACGGACCGAGCGGGCTTCCTGATCCATACAGGTTGCCCGGTCGATCGGGATATCGTCGTGCGCCCCTGGGAACTTGAGCGCGCAAACGAAACGGGCAGTAAGGGCCGCCTGCGTGGCAGGCCCGCCCCTTCGTCAGCCCTGCAGCAATTGGAGTACCTGCTGCGGCAGCTGGTTGGCCTGCGCCACCATCGCCGTGCCGGCCTGCTGCAGGATCTGCGCGCGTGACAGATTTGCGGTCTCGGCCGCGAAGTCGGCATCCATGATGCGGCTGCGTGCGGCGGTCTGGTTCTCGGCGGCGACCTGCAGGTTGGCGATGATCGCCTCGAAGCGGGTCTGCGTCGCACCGAAGGTGGCGCGGGTGTTGTTCACCAGGTCCAGCGCCAGGTCGATGTTGTCGATCACGGCGGCGATGTCGCCGTTCGTGGCGGTGGAGCCGATGCTGCCGCGGCCGGTGCCGAGGTTGTCGGTGCCCGCGACGTTGACGATCTCGGTGGCCGAGCCCATGTTGGTGGTGGCCACCTCGATGGTGTCGTCCGAGGCGGTGTTGGCGCCGATCTGGAAGGTCTGCGAGCCGGCTTCGGCGCCCAGGATGTGCTTTCCGTTGAAGCTGGTGGCGCCGATGATGCGCTGCATTTCCGCGGCCAGTTCGCCGTATTCCTTGTCCAGCGAGTCCCGGTCGGCCGAGGAGTTCGTCGCGTTGCGCGCCTGGATCGCCAGTTCGCGCATGCGCTGCAGGGCGTCGCCCAGCTTGCTCAGCGCGCCTTCTGCGACCTGCGCCAGCGAGATCCCGTCGTTCGCGTTGCGCACCGCGACGTTCATGCCGCGTATCTGTGCGTTCATGCGCTCGGCGATGGCCAGGCCCGCGGCGTCATCCTTGGCGGAGTTGACGCGCAGGCCGGACGACAGGCGCTGCATCGAGGTGGCGAGCGAACTCTGCGACGCATTCAGGTTGCGCTGGGCATTGAGCGACGACAGGTTCGTATTGATGGTCTGCGGCATGTAGAACTCCTACGCAATCCGGGCACGTCCGGCAAAACAATGGGGGTGCCGGTTTCCGTTCAGCTCCATGCAGGGTGCATCGGGCTTCGGACGGATTGTTCGGGGGACTGAAGTGCCGCATTTCGCCGATATGCGGCGAAAACGCCGACCAAAAAAAAGCCGCCCTAAAAGGCGGCTAATTCGTTCAGTGATCTTCGCTGAGCCGGCATCAGGGAGGAGGCCCTGTGGCCTGTGCCATCGAAGCTTGCTCCACTATGGCCGACCCACCTGAGTAGGTCGGCCAGGGCTCATCGAAGGAGAGACAGGACTTGCTGCGGGAGCTGGTTGGCTTGCGCCACCATCGCCGAGCCCGCCTGTTGAAGGATCTGCGATCGAGAGAGGTTTGCCGTTTCCGAGGCGAAATCGGCATCCATGATCCGGCTGCGCGCGGCGGTCTGGCTTTCGACGGCCACCTGCAGGTTGGAGATCACGGCGGTGAAGCGGTTCTGGGCGGCACCCATCGTGGCTCGCTGCGAGTTGACGAAGTCGATCGCGGAGTCGATGTTGTTGATCACCGTGGCCAGTGCGCCGGAGGTGGCGGTGCTGTCGATGACCGCACGGCCTGCGCCGGTGTTGTCGGTGCCTGCCACGCTCGACAGCTGCGAGGTGCTCAGGTTGGACGTGGCCAGGTCGATGGTGTCGTCGGACGAGGTGTTGGCGCCGACCTGGAAGGTCAGGGAGCCGGCCTCCGAGCCGATGATGTGCTTGCCGTTGAAGGTGGTACCCCCCACGACACGCTGGATTTCCTTGGCCAGCTCACCGAATTCCTTGTCCAGCGAATCCAGGTCGCTGGAGGAGTTGGTGGAGTTGCGGGCCTGCACCGCCAGTTCACGCATACGCTGCAGCGCGTCACCGACTTGGGACATCGCACCTTCAGCGGTCTGCGCCAGCGAGATGCCGTCGTTCGCATTGCGCACGGCGACGTTCATGCCACGAACCTGGGCGTTCATGCGCTCGGCGATCGACAGGCCGGCGGCGTCGTCCTTCGACGAGTTCACGCGCAGACCCGACGACAGACGCTGCATGGACGTGGCCAGCGACGAAGCCGACATGTTCATGTTGCGTTGAGCGTTCAGGGACACCAGGTTGGTGTTGATGATTTGGGGCATGACAAATACTCCTAACGGGTTCCAGTCTCGTCCGGCCTAACGGCGCCGGGGTCTCTCCCGCCCCGCGTGCCTGTGCACTTCGAAGCGGTGCCCGACACGTGCACGACCCTGGGAGAAAAGCGTGGATCGGCTGTCCGGACCATCGCTGATGGGTTCCATGCAGCGATGGGTTGCTTTTCGGAGACGCCCCGAAGGAACTTTAGGGAGTCAAGGCCCTGTTCAGGAAAACAGCGCGCGGGATGCGGCGCAGTTCCGGGTTTCGCGAAAACCTCGGTTGCGGCAGGGGGACCGCGGTATCGGCCGGCATGCGCGGATCTGTAGGGGCTTTGCCGTCCTGTTTCCTGCACGCGGGGATCGGCGCTTGCCTACATTGAACGGACCCACAGGACCACCTCCCCCACGCCTGCCCGATGCCTTCCGCCGCCTCTTCCGCCAAGCGCCCTCCCATCGGCCCGCACCGAGGCGGCAACGCCGCCGGCCTGCACGGCGCGCTCAAGAAGAAGCATATGAAGGCGCATGCTGCATGGCAGCGCGGCGTCGACCTCAACCGCGCCGGCCGCCATGTGGACGCCTCGCACGCTTTCGAGGAGGCCCTGCGCCTGGCCCCCGGCGACGCGCTGTACTGGACCAACTACGCGGCGGTGCTCAACAAGCTCAACCGCCGCGACGAATCCTTCAAGGCCGCCCGCCAGGCCTGGGAGCTGGACCGCACGAGCTGGGTCACCTGCCAGCTGCTCACCCAGTTGCTGCGCGACTTCAAGAAGCCCGAGCAGGCCCTGCAGACGCTGGAGGAACTGGACCCCGCGACCAAGCGCGAGGCCCGCTACTTCCTGCTGGTGGGTGCCTGCCTGTCGGACATGGGCAAGCACCAGGAGTCGGTCAACGCCTTCCTGGATTGCCTGGCCCGCGCGCCGGACGACCGCGAGGCCCACAGCCAGATGGGGTTCGCCTTCAGCAAGCTGCGCAGCTACGCCGAGGCCGCCCAGTGCTTCCGCACCGTGCTGGCCATCGAGCCCACCGCGCTGGACGCCGCGCTCTACGCCGCCCACTACAGCGCCTGGGCCTGCGACTGGCCGCTGGTGGATGCCGACAAGGCCGCGCTGGCCGACTGCATCGACCTGCTGCAGCCCGACACCGTCACCGAGGCCATCAGCCCCTTCTGCCTGCTGTCGCTGATCGACGACCCGCAGCTGATGAAGTTCGCCGCCCAGTGGGACATGCGGCGCTTCCGCAACGTCGCGCCCGCCTGGGACCCGGCCGCCCAGCCGCGCCCCGCGCTGGCCGAGGGCCGCAAGCGCATCCGCGTGGGCTTCGTCTCCGGCGACTTCCACCACCACGCCACCAGCATGCTGATCGTCGACGCGCTGGAGCAGATGGACCGCGGCCGCTTCGAGATCCATCTCTATTCGCATGGCAACGACGACAAGAGCGCCCTGCGCAAGCGCGTGATGGCTGCTGCCGACCAGTTCGTGGAATGCGTCACGATGAACCAGGCCGAGGAGGTGGAGCGCATCCGCGCCGACGGCGTGGACGTGCTGGTCGACCTCAAGGGCTTCACGCAGAACTCGCGCATCGGCGTCTTCGGCCGCCGGCCCGCCCCCATCCAGGTCGCCTGGCTGGGCTACCCGGGCACCTGCGGTGCGCCCTTCATCGACTACATCGTGGGCGACCCCATCGTCACGCCGCTGGCCGCGGAGGACGACTTCACCGAGAAGATCGCGCAGATGCCGGTGTGCTACCAGCCCAACGACGGCACGCGCAGCCGCGGCGCGGCGCGCAGCCGCGAGGACTGCGGGCTGCCCGAGGACCGCTTCGTCTTCGCCAGCTTCAACCAGTCCTACAAGATCACCGAGGACATCTTCGGCGCCTGGTGCCGCATCCTCAACCAGGTGCCGGACAGCCTGCTGTGGCTGCTGGTGCCCGACGAGCCGGTGCAGGCCCGCCTGCGTATCGAGGCCCAGCGCCGCGGCATCGCGCCCGATCGCCTGGTCTTCGCCGACTTCGAGCCCATCGAGCGCCACCGCCTGCGCATCCCGCAGGCCGACCTCTTCCTCGACACCTTCCCCTGCGGCGCCCACACCACCGCCAGCGATGCGCTGTGGGCCGGCGTGCCGGTGGTGACCCTGGCCGGCCAGGGCTTCGCCACCCGCGTGGCGGCCAGCCTGCTGCACGCCGTGGACCTGGGCGAGCTGGCCTGCAACCACCTCAGCGAATACGAGACGCGCGCCATCAACCTGGCGCACGACCGCGCCAAGCTCGACGGCCTGCGCAGCCACCTGCGCCGCTCGCGCGACTTCGCGCCGCTGTTCCGCGCCGACCGCTTCGCCCGCGACCTGGGCGATCTCTTCATCCGCATGGTCGAGCGTTACGACCAGGGCCTCCCGCCCGCCGCGCTGCCTGCAAACAAATGAAACACCCCCTACGCGCTTCGCGCGCCCCCTCGAGGGGGCGACACCTCCGGGCCGGCAAAGCCGGATCCGCGGTGTCCGCTGGGCAATGCGTCCGTGCCACGCGGACGAAGGCGCGCATCAGCGCCATGGAGAACTGAAATGATCCCCAAGATCCTGCACATCATCTGGATCGGCGACGAATCCAAACGTCCCGACAACTGCATCCAGACCTGGGTCGACAAGAACCCGGAATGGACGATCAAGATCTGGGGCAACGACGACCTGACGCAGACCGAGTGGGTCAACGCCCGCCACATGCGGGAAATGTCCAAGAAGGAGCTCAACGGCGTCGCCGACATGATGCGCTGGGAGATCCTCTACCGCGAAGGCGGCGTCGCGGTGGATGCCGACAGCATCTGCGTGCGCCCGCTGGACGACTGGCTGCTCGAAGCCGAGGCCTTCTCCTGCTGGGAGAACGAGCTGGTGCGCTCGCGCCTGATCGCCTGCGGCGTGATGGGCTGCCATCCCGAGAACGAGTTCATCGGCCAGATCGTGCTGGACATCAACGAGGAGCCCTTCGTCACCCACGACATGGCGTGGAAGACGGTGGGCCCGCTGCGCCTGACCACCTCGTACTACAAGTACCGCTACACCGGGCTGACGATCTATCCCAGCCACTTCTTCATCCCCGACCACTACAGCGGCACGCACTACGAAGGCCGCGGCATCGTTTACGCGCGCCAGGAGTGGGCCAGCACGCGCCGCTCCTACGACACGCTGCACACGAAGAAGGTCGCCTGAGCGCGCCTTCCCACGTTTTCCCCAGACAACAAGACAACCTGCAGGAGTCCAGCAGATGGGCATCGTTCACCCCGGCATCCCGCAAGCGATCGCGCTCGACCTGGCGCATGCGGCCGAAGCCCGCGTCTTCGTCGAGTCCGGCACCTTCATGGGCGCGACCTCGAAGTGGGCCGCCTCGCACTTCGACTTCGTCTTCACGATGGAGCGCTACGAGCCGCTGTTCCGCCAGCACAGCGAGGGCCTGAAGGCACTGGGCAACGTGCAGCCGCTGTGCGGCGATTCGCGTGCGCTGCTGCCGGTCATCGCCAACGGCCTGCACGAGTTCCGCGCGCTGCACTGGCTGGATGCGCACTGGTCCGGCGAGGGCACGGCGGGCTCCAACGACGAATGCCCGCTGCTCGACGAGCTGAACGCGCTGCTGACGCGCACCAACGACATCATCCTCATCGACGACGCGCGCCTGTTCCTGTGCGCGCCGCCCAAGCCGCACAACCCGCAGGCCTGGCCCGGCATCGCCGAGGTCGTCGCCGCGCTCGGCCCGCGCCGCCACGTGCAGGTCATCGACGACGTGATCTACGCCGTGCCCGACGACCCCGTCTTCGTGCGCCTGATCACCGAGTACGCGCAGCAGCGCAGCACCGCCTTCTGGGAGACCTACTCGGCCGTCAACCGCCAGTCGGACCAGCAGGTGCAGGTCTCGGCCGCCTGAAGGACCGCAAGGAGAAGACAGATGATCCCGAAGATCCTGCACATCATCTGGGTCGGCGACGAGGCCCGCCGCCCGGACCGCCTGGTCCAGACCTGGGTCAACCACCACCCGGAATGGGACGTGAAGCTCTGGGGCAACCAGGACCTGGTGAGCCAGACCTGGCGCTGCCGCGAGCAGCTCTACGCGCTGGGCCAGGTCGACTGCGCCGCGGTGGCCGCGGTGATGCGCTGGGAGATCCTGCACAACGAGGGCGGCGTGGTCGTCGCCGCCGACAGCCTGTGCCTGCGCACGCTGGACGACGCGCTGCTGGATGCGACGATGTTCACCTGCTGGCAGAACGAGCTGGCCGAGCCCGGCGTGCTGTGCGCCAGCTACGTCGGCGCCGAGCGCAAGCATCCGCTGGTCAGCCGCATCGTCGAGGACATTGCGGCGACCAAGGACATCGGGGACCTCACGCGCCATCCGCTGTCGGCCAGCGTGGGCTCGCTCAAGCTGACCCAGGTGTGGAAGGACGCACGCGACTCCAGCCTGAGCATCCTGCCCAGCCACAGCTTCCTGCCGCGCCATCCCAAGGCCCCGGCCTATCGCGGCAACGGCGCCATCTACGCCTGCGAGCTCTTCGCCAGCACGCTGGGCCTGCTGGACAACCTGGCCACGCTGGAGCCTGCCGCGCTGATCGCCGCGATGAGCGGCAAGGAAGCCGCCCCGGCCGCACGCGTGCAGGGCCCGGCACCGCTGTTCTCCGTCGTCATCCCCACCTACAACCGCATGGACGAGCTGGGGCAGGCCCTGGCCTCGGCCTTCGCCCAGAGCGGCGAGGACATCGAGATCCTGGTCATCGACGACGGCTCCACCGATGGCACCGCCGATGCGCTGGCCAAGGTGGACGACGCGCGCCTGCGTGTCGTCAGCCAGGCCAATGCCGGCACCACGCGCGCCCGCAACCGTGGCGTGGCCGAGGCGCGCGGCCGCTACATCGTCTGGCTGGACAGCGACGACATGCTGATGCCCGGCACGCTGGCGGCCTACCGCGAGCGCCTGCAGCAGGGCGCGCCCGACGTGATCTTCGGCGACCTGCTCGTGATGGACGAGGCCAGCGGCCAGCAGGGGCGCTGGAGCTACGACGACCCGGCGGACAAGCCCATGTTCCCCGACATGTTCGGCGCCAACCGCGTGCCCAACCCGGCCACGCTGGTGCGCCGCGGCCTCTACGACGAGGTGGGCCTGTACGACACCGAGCTGCCGGCCTCCGAGGACTACGACTTCTGGCTGCGCGCCGCGGCCAAGGGCGCGCGCTTCGCCCACATCGGCAAGGACGTCTGCATCTACCGCCGCACGGCCAACAGCCGCTCGGCCGACGTGGAGCGCAGCCGCCGCGCCGAGGGCCTGATCGCGGCCAAGGCGCTGCGTGAGCTGGACTGGTCCGTGCTCTTCCCCGGGCTGGACTGGAACCAGCCGCAAGTGGCCCGCGCCCAGGCGATGGCCCTGGCGACCAAGGTCTTCGTCGCCCGCGGCGCCTGGCGCGAGCTGGCCGAGGCGGCCGCCACGCTGCAGCTGTGCGCCGCGGCCCTGGACGGCGGCGACGCCGGCGCGGTGCAGGCCTTCGCCGCACCGGCCGCGCTGCCCGTGGCCGCGCCCGCCCAGGTCGACCCGCGCGTGGCCCACACCGCGCGCCGCGTGGCCGAGGTGCAGGCGCAGTTCAAGCTGCTCGCCGGGGCCGAGCATCCGCGCTTCGACCTCGACTGGAAGGACCGCTGGCTCTGCCTGGACGACAACACCGCCAGCACCGGCTTCGACAAGCACTACACCTACCACCCGGCCTGGGCCGCGCGCATCCTGGCCCAGACCCGGCCGGAAAAGCACGTGGACATCTCGTCCAGCCTGCAGTTCGTCACCCAGGTCTCGGCCTTCATCCCGACCGAGTTCTACGACGTGCGGCCGGTGGACATGGGCCTCAAGGGCCTGGACTGCGGGCGTGCCGACCTCACCAAGCTGCCCTTCCCCGAGGCCAGCGTGCAGTCCTTGTCCTGCATGCACGTGATCGAGCACGTGGGCCTGGGCCGCTACGGCGACGAGCTGGACTACGACGGCGACCTGAAGGCCGTGGCCGAGCTCAAGCGCGTGACGGCGCGCGGCGGGCAGATCCTCTTCGTCGTGCCCATCGGCGGGCGTGCGCGCATCCAGTTCAACGCACACCGCATCTACACCTACTCGCAGGTGCTGGAGATGTTCGCCGGCTGGGAGCTGAAGGAGTTCGCGCTCATCCCAGACCAGCCGGGCGAAGGCGGCCTGGTCGTCGGCGCCAGCCAGCAGCAGTCCGACCGCCAGCAATACGGCTGCGGCTGCTTCTGGTTCGTGCGCCCGCATGCCGCGGTGCAGGGCCTGCCCGACGCGGTCGAGCAGATCCGCCAGAGCCTGCTGCCCGGCCAGGGCCCCAACCTGCGCGCCGTGGCCTGAGCAGGCCGATCCCCGCATGCCTACCGTCGTCACCCGTCTCCTCGGCGGCCTGGGCAACCAGATGTTCCAGTACGCGGCGGCGCGCGCGCTGTCCCTGTACCAGGGCGGCCGGCTGCTGCTGGACACCGCGGCGCTGGCCGTGCCCGGCGGCCACACGCCGCGCGACTACGCGCTGGACGTCTTCGACATCCGCGCCGAGGTGCTGGGCGAAGGCGGCCTGCGTGGCTTCAACGGCATGCGCGTGGCCGAGTCCGGCCCGCGGTTCGATGCCCGCGTGCCGCGCATCGAGGGCGATGCCTACCTCGCCGGCTACTGGCAGAGCGAACGCTATTTCCGCGGCGTGCGGCCGGTGCTGCAGCGCGACTTCCGCCTCAGGCGTGCCCCGGGCAGCCATGCCCGCGCCTGGAGCGACCGCATCCAGGCCGCGCAGCGGGCGGGCCGCGCGACGGTCTCGCTGCACGTGCGCCGCGGCGACTACGTCAGCCTGCCGCAGGCCGCCGCCCACCACGGTGCCTGCGAGACGGACTACTACCTCCAGGCCCTGGCCGAGCTGCAGCGCCGCCATGGCGAGCTGGAGGTGTTCGCCTTCTCCGACGATCCGGCCTGGGTCGCCGCCAACCTGCGCGTGGACGCGCCGCTGCACGTCGTCAGCGACGCCGCGGCCAGCGCCGCGCACGAGGACCTGTGGCTGATGCAGCAATGCCGCCACCACGTCATCGCCAACAGCAGCTTCAGCTGGTGGGGCGCCTGGCTGGGCCACGCGCCGCAGGCCACGGTGATCTCGCCCAGGCAATGGGTGCGCACGCCGGGCTTCGACACGCGCGACGTGGTGCCGGCCGACTGGGTCTGCCTGTGAACGCGCCGGCCCGCTCCCCGGCGTGCATCTCCCAGCGCCATGCGCGGAGGGTGTGCCGATGAGCGCACGCCTGGCCCTGGTGATGATCGCCCGCGACGAGGCGCG
>SCTQ01000377.1 GCA_004322345.1 Aquabacterium sp.
GGGCACCGCCCGCGAAGCGGGCGGCGAGGACGTCGGGGTGTGTTCTTTGCCTACTTTCTTGCACAAGCAAGAAAGTAGGTCGGCCGCCGGGCCGAAACCCCGGCGCAGGGCACCGAGCCGAACGGGACCAAAGCAAGACCGCTCAAGCAGCAGCAAGCAACCAGCACAAATCAAATATCCAAGGAACAACATAATCTTGATGGAACATCATGTGCATATAGCATGACGTATCAAGCCCAGATACCGAAGCAAGCACACATGAGCCTCAAGGACCTCGAATTCATCGGCCACATCAGCGCCCAGGAGAGCAGCGAAGCCCTCGCCCCGATCGGCCGGATCGTCGACCACCACTACATCAAGTCCCACGCCATCGCCCAGGAGTACGGCGGCTTCGACAAGGCCCTGCTGGCCGTCAACAGCGCGGCGCCAGACTCGCTGGTGCTGGCAGCCTATGCCGCCGCGGTGACCGACAAGATCGGCTTCCTGGTGGCCCAGCGCCCGGGCTTCACCTCTCCCACGCTGGCGGCACGCCAGTTCGCCACGCTGGACCACCTCAGCAACGGCCGCGCGGCGATCAACGTGATCACCGGTGGGGACGGCGGCGACCTGCAGCGTGATGGGGACTTCCTCTCGCACGACGAGCGCTACGAGCGCACCGACGAGTACCTGGACATCTTCCGCAAGGTGTGGACGTCCAGCGAGCCCTTCGACTACGACGGCAAGTACTACAAGGTGCAGGACAACCTGACGGCGGTGAAGCCGCTGCAGAAGCCGCACCTGCCGATCTACTTCTCGGGCGCATCCGACGCGGCCGTGAAGGTGGCGGCCAGGCATGCCGACGTCTACATGATGTGGGGCGAGCCGGTGGCCGACATCCGCCAGCGCATCGCCGGGGTGCGTGCGGCCGCCGCTGCCTACGGCCGTGCGGACCAGATCCGCTACAGCCTGTCGCTGCGCCCCATCCTGGGCGCCACCGAGGCCGAGGCCTGGGCGCGCGCCGACCGCATCCTGCAGGCCGCGCGTGAGCGCCTGGCCCGGGGCAAGCCCCGCCGCAACAACGGCGCCAAGACCAACGTGGGCTCCGACCGCCTGGTGGAAGTGGCCAGCCGCGGCAAGGTGCAGGACAAACGCCTGTGGACGGAGATCGCCGCGCTCACGGGGGCGGCGGGCAACTCCACCTCGCTGGTCGGCACGCCCGAGCAGGTCGCCGAAGCGGTGCTGGACTACTACGACGCAGGCGTCACCACCTTCCTGTTCCGCGGCTTCGAGCCGCAGCGCGACGCGGTGGAGTACGGCCAGTTGCTGCTGCCGCGCATCCGTGCCCTGGTGGCCGGGCGTCAGGCGCAGGGCAGCCAGCGGGCGGCCTGATCCGGCGCCCGCCAAAGGAGAAGGCCGCCCTGGGGCGGCCTTTTCTGCATCCGGGTTGCGTGTCCGGGACGCGCGCTCAGACGTTCAGCGACTTCAGGTAGCCGCGGAACCACTCGCCCAGCTGCGGGTGCGTCAGCGCCAGCTCGACGTTGGCCTCCAGGAAGCCTTCCTTGCTGCCGCAGTCGTAGCGTTTGCCCTTGTACTTGAAGGCGAAGACCTTCTCGCGGCGCATCAGGCCGGCGATGCCGTCGGTGAGCTGGATCTCGCCGCCCACACCCTTGGGCTGGTTGCGGATCTCGTCGAACACGCCCGGGGTCAGGATGTAGCGGCCGGCCACGCCCCAGCGCGAGGGCGCCTTCTCCGGCGCGGGCTTCTCGACGATGGCGGTGACTTCCATCAGCGAGTCGTTGACCAGGCTGCCGGCGACGATGCCGTAGCGCTTGGTGTGTTCCTCGGGCACTTCCTGCACCGCCAGCACGCTGGCGCGCCATTCGTTGAAGACCTCGACCATCTGCTTGAGCACTGGCGGCTCGCCGACCATCAGGTCATCGGCCAGCAGCACGGCGAAGGGCTCGCCGCGGGCCAGCTTCTCGCCGCACAGCACGGCGTGGCCCAGGCCCAGGCTCTTGGGCTGGCGCACGAAGACGCATTCCATGTCGTCGGGCTTGACCGAGCGCACCACCTTCAGCATCTCGTGCTTGCCGGCCTCTTCCATCTGGTGTTCCAGCTCGTAGGCCATGTCGAAGTGGTCCTCGATCGGGCGCTTGTGGCGGCCGGTGACGAAGATCATTTCGCGGATGCCTGCGGCGTAGGCCTCTTCCACGGCGTACTGGATCAGCGGCTTGTCCACCACCGGCAGCATTTCCTTGGGCTGGGCCTTGGTGGCGGGGAGGAAGCGGGTGCCCAGGCCGGCAACCGGGAAGATGGCTTTTCTGACTTGCTGCTTCATTGGCGACTGCGGTGGTTGGACTGCGTGGACAGGAAAAGGGGGTGGCATTGTTGCCCGGAGATGTGACAGGCAGGTTCCGGGCCCGGATATTCGCAGATCCGGCCCCTGACCAGGGGTTCCCCCAGTGCCGATGGGCTCACCGGGATGGGGGGAGCGCGCCCCTGGGGTCTCGGGGTCAGGCGCCGGACAGGCGGGCGCGCTGGTCGCGCAGGCGGACCACCGTGGCCTCGAAATCGGCCCGGCGCTGGCGCATCTGGTCGACCACGGCGGCAGGCGCCCGGGCGACGAAGCTCTCGTTGCCCAGCTGGGCCGCGGTCTTGGCGATCTCGCCTTCCAGGCGGGCGATCTCCTTGTCCAGCCGCGCCGTCTCGGCAGCCACGTCGATCTTCACCTCCAGCGCCAGGCGCAGCTGGCCGACCACCAGCACCGGAGCCTGGCGGGCCGCCTGGTCGAACGCGGCCTCGTCGGTCACCAGGCGCACCTCGCTGAGCTTGGACAGGACCTTGATCACCGGCGCGAAGCGGGCCACGAGCCCGTCGTCGCCGATGACCAGGAGCGGCACGCGATCGCTGGGCTGCAGGGCCATCTGGTCACGCAGGGTACGGCAGGCGCCCACCAGCTCCTTGACGCGGCTCATGTCGGCATCGGCCTGGGCGTCGATCTTCTCCGGCTGCGCCTGCGGATAGGGGGCCAGCACGATGCTCTCGTCCCCGCCGGCCGCCTTGCGTCCGGCCACGGGGGCCACCTTCTGCCACAGCTCCTCGGTGATGAAGGGGGTGACGGGGTGCAGCAGGCGCAGGATGGTCTCCAGCACGCGGATCAGGGTGCGGCGGGTGGCGCGCTGGGCGGGCTCGTCGCCGGCGTCCTTGGCGGCCTGGATCTGCACCTTGGCGATCTCCAGGTACCAGTCGCAATACGACTCCCAGACGAACTGGTAGATGGCCTGGGCCACGGTGTCCAGGCGGAACTCGGCGAAGCCCTGGGCCACGGCGGCTTCCGTGCGCTGCAGCTCGTTGACGATCCAGAAGTCGGCCGAGGAGAACCGCAGGTAGCTGCCGGTCCCGCAGGCCTCCGCCGCGTGCTCGGACAGCCCGCAGTCCTGGCCCTCGGTGTTCATCAGCACGAAGCGCGTCGCGTTCCAGAGCTTGTTGCAGAAGTTGCGGTAGCCCTCGCAGCGCTTGGTGTCGAAGTTGATGTTGCGGCCCAGGCTGGCGTAGGAGGCCATCGTGAAGCGCAGGGCGTCGGCGCCGTAGGCGGGCATGCCTTCGGGGAACTCCTTCTCCACACGCTTGGCGATCTTGGGCGCGGTCTCGGGCTTGCGCAGGCCGGAGGTGGATTTCTTGACCAGCTCGGGCAGGGCGATGCCCTGGATCAGGTCCACGGGGTCGATGGTGTTGCCCTCGGACTTGCTCATCTTCTTGCCCTCGGCATCACGCACGATGCCGTGGATGTAGACGGTCTCGAAGGGCACCTTGCCGGTGAAGTGGGTGGTCATCATGATCATCCGGGCGACCCAGAAGAAGATGATCTCGTAGCCGGTGACCAGCACGCTGGAGGGCAGGAAGAGTTCCAGCTCCTGGGTCTTCTCCGGCCAGCCCAGGGTGGAGAAGGGCACCAGGGCCGAGGAGAACCAGGTGTCCAGCACGTCCTGCTCGCGGCTCAGCTCGCCCGCATAACCTGCTGCGCCGGCCTTGGCACGCGCTTCCGCCTCGCTGCGGGCGACGAAGATCTCGCCGCCGCTGCCGTACCACGCGGGGATCTGGTGGCCCCACCAGAGCTGGCGGCTGATGCACCAGTCCTGAATGTTCTTCATCCACTGGTTGTAGGTGTTGACCCAGTTCTCGGGCACGAACTTCACCTGGCCGCTGTCCACCGCATCGATGGCCTTCTGCGCGATGGACTTGCCGTCCGCGGCGGCCTTGCCGACGGCGACGAACCATTGGTCGGTCAGCATGGGCTCGACGATCTGCCCGGTGCGCTCGCAGCGCGGCACCATCAGCTTGTGCTTCTTCACATCCACCAGCAGGCCCTGGGCCTCCAGGTCGGCGACGATGCGCTTGCGCGCGACGAAGCGGTCCAGGCCGCGGTAGGGCTCGGGTGCGCTGTCCACCACCTTGGCGTCCAGCGTGAAGATGGTGGGCATCGGCAGCCCGTGGCGCTGGCCCACCGCGTAGTCGTTGAAGTCGTGCGCCGGCGTCACCTTGACCACGCCGGTGCCGAAGCTCTTGTCCACGTAGTCGTCGGCGATGACGGGAATGCTGCGGCCCGTCAGCGGCAGGGTGACCTGCTTGCCTATCAGGTGGCTGTAGCGCTCGTCCTCGGGATGCACCATCACGGCGACGTCGCCGAGCATGGTCTCGGGGCGGGTGGTGGCCACCACCAGGGACTCGGAGCCGTCAGCCAGCGGATAGCGGATATGCCACATCGAGCCATCCTCTTCCTCGCTCTCCACCTCCAGGTCGGAAACGGCGGACTTCAGCACCGGATCCCAGTTGACCAGGCGCTTGCCGCGGTAGATCAGGCCCTGCTCGTACAGCTGCACGAAGGTCTCGGTGACCACCTTCGACAGCTTGGGGTCCATCGTGAAGTACTCGTGGCTCCAGTCCACGCTGGCCCCCACGCGGCGCATCTGCTGGGTGATGGTGGAGCCGCTCTTGTGCTTCCATTCCCAGACCTTCTCGGTGAAGGCCTCGCGCCCCAGGTCGTGGCGGCTGGTCCCCTGCTGCTGCAGCTGGCGCTCCACCACGATCTGCGTGGCGATGCCGGCGTGGTCGGTGCCCGGCACCCACAGCGTGTTGTGGCCCAGCATCCGGTGGTAGCGCGTCAGCGCGTCCATGATGGTCTGGTTGAAGGCGTGGCCCATGTGCAGCACGCCGGTGACGTTGGGCGGCGGCAGCTGGATCGAGAACGACGGCTTGGACGCGTCCAGCGTGGGCGCGTACAGCCCGCGCTGCTCCCACAACGGCCCCCACTTGGATTCGATGGGCGCGGGGTCGAAGGACTTCGGCAGTTCTTGGCTCATGGGAAGGCTCTGGTGGTTCCGGCGGCGCGGCGGGAACGGGCGCTCGTGGCGCCCGTGCGGCCAGGGAAAGCGGGGATTTTAGGAGGGCGGGCGCCGTGCCCCGCCCGGGCCCGGGTGAGGCGGGCGCTAGCGGGTGGCGGCGCGGAAGTGCCGGATGCGCTCGCCATGGGCCGGGTGGCTGGAAAAACCGATGCCCAGGGAGGATTTTTCGTCGTCGTCGCCGTGTGACGCGGCGCCGGCCTCGCGGCATCGGGGGACGGCGGGCTTGCCGCTGCCGGCGGCACCGCTGGCGGGTTCGTCGTCTCGGCCGCGGGCCGGCGGCTGGACGCCGGGCGGGCAGGGCGGGTCGATGCTGCCATCGCGGTTGGCCAGCGGCAGGCGCTCGAAGAGCTTGACCATCACGTCCGGCGGGATGCCGGCGGCCAGCATCACGCGGATGGACTCGTCGTCGGCCTCGCGTTCGAAGTCGCGCGAATAGGCCATGTGGCCCACCAGGGCCGGCACGCCCGCGACGATGCTGCTGAAGTCTCCGAAGGCGACGCTGGTGGCGGCGCCCAGCAGCGTGGCCTGCACCATCAGCCGCATGCCGTGGCGGTGGCGCACGTGGCCCAGCTCGTGGGCCAGCACGCCGACGATGGCACGGTCGTCGTCGCCGAGCAGGCGGACCAGTTCGTCGGTCAGCACCATGTGGCCGCCGGGCAGCGCGAAGGCGTTGGGGCCGATGTCGCCGCTGTGGAAATGCAGGACATAGGCCGGCTTCCCGCCCGCGGGATAGGCCGCATCCACCGCGCGCCGGAAGGCCGCGCGCAGCTGCTCCTGGCGGGCCGGCGGCACAGCGGTGGGCTTGAGCCAGCTGGAGCGGATGGACTGCAGGGCGATGTCCCCGACCTGCCGGTCCAGCGACGGCGGCACGGCCACCAGCACGGCCTGCGCGCCCAGCGGCAGGCCCCACAGGAAACCGGCCACGGCCACCGCGGCCAGCACCACGCAGGCCACCAGCACGCCGCGCCAGCTCTGCTGGGAGCGCACCACCAGGGATTCCTTCAGGCGGGCGGCCTGCGCCCAGCGGTCCCAGGCGGCGGTGTTCACGCTGTGCAGCGAGCTGCCGTCGGGCAGGTGGGCGATGCGCGAGCCGTGTTCGGTGCGCTCGGGCCAGCGCACTTCCTCCAGCGCCAGCTCGATGGCCACGCCGTCGCCGGCGATGTGCAGCCGGCCGTTGCCGACCCGCAGCGTCACGGGCCGGGGCCGGGCGCTCAGGCCGTCGAAGTATTCGGCCCGCAGCAGGGCAGCATCGGCGCTCACAGCCCGAAGTCGATGCCGAACAGGTCGGCGGCCACGTCGCCCGAGGCGTCCTGGTTGCCCTTGGCCCGGGCCTCGCTGGCCAGCGCATCGAGGTCCACGCGGGTGTGGATGCTCATCGCCTGCAGCTTCATGCGCGTGGTGGCGATCGCGGCGAAGGGCCAGTAGAAGCCCAGCGTCAGCACGGTCAGCAACCAGTTCTTCAGGGTCAGCAGGAAGAAGGCCTTGAACGGCAGCTCGCTCTTGAAGCGGATCAGGTTGCTGCCGGTGCTCGACCACAGCAGGTTCTGCATGCGCGACACGAAGTAGGGATAGGGCACGGCCTGCAGCAGCACGGCGCCGAGGATGAAGAAGGGGATCATCGCGATGATCGCGCCAGGCCCCCGGCCGAAGATGGCGCCGCCCATGCCGCCGATCGCCACCAGCACGCCGAACACCAGGCCGCACAGCACGAGCACGCCCAGCGACTTGAGGAACAGCTTGTAGAAGGAGCCGGCACCGGCGCGCAGTTCGGTTTGCAGCTGGGCGAAACCGTAGTGGTCGTGCTGGTAGCGCTTCAGCCGGTACCAGAAGTAGGGCATCACGCCGTAGAAGGCCAGCGTGAGGATTGCCATCAGCTTGCCGAGCAGCGGATCCGGTGCGGCCGGCGCGATCGGCTCGCCGTCGGGGCCGATGCCGCCGGGATGCGGGGCCAGCAGGCCCACGACGACGAAGAAGGCGGCGAAGACCAGCATCGGCAGCAGGAAGGCCTTGTAGGCGTCGGCCATCGTCCCGCTGAAGCGAAAGCGCATGCCCCGCCAGCTCGTGTTGGCCAGGCGGAACTGCAGGGACGCCCGTACCAGGGCCGGCCACAGGCACACCATCAGCACGATGGCGACGCCACCGGCTATCGGGCTGATCCGTCCGGAGACGTTGACCGCCAGGAACATCGCACCGACCAGCAGGTAGCCGCGCAGCATGCGCTTGGGGCTGCCGTGGAAGTCCAGCGTGTGGCCGCCGACATGGGTGTTGCCGTAGAAATACTTCAGCTTGCGGACCTTGGCCCACGGGGCGTAGAGGCCCAGCGTGACGATGGTCAGCAGCAGGTTGACGATCCAGATGCGGAAGTACTCCGAGCCGGAGCCGGTGAAATCGATCTGGAAATAGCGCGGGCTGTTGTCCACGCGCGGTGCGTCCGGCGTGCCGGCCTTCGGGCCGCCCGGGTTGACGTCAAGGTCCATGGTTCCTCCCTCATGCACGAATGGCGGGCTTGCCCCGGCGGGTGCCCGGCGATTGTCCTGACCTGCTCGTCGAGGAGCAGGACGGCTGCATTCTGCTATGGCCGCGGGCCCGGCGTCCGGGCGTTCGCCCGAAGGCGGGGAAAACCGGCGCGGCGCGCGCCCGGGCCTCACATCAGCAGATGCTCGCCCGCGTTGTCCCCGCCCAGGATCACGTAGTTGACCCGCCGGATGTCCGACAGCCGCGTGCCGCCGGAGTAGGAGATCGAGCTCTGCAGGTCCTCGCGCATCTCGCGCAGGGTCTCGGCCAGGGTGCCCTTGACCGGCTCCAGGATGCGCTTGCCCTCGACGTGCTTGTACTCGCCCTTGTTGAAGTCGGAGGCGCTGCCGAAATACTCCTTGTACAGCCGCCCGTCGACCTCCACCGTGCGCCCGGGCGACTCCTCGTGCCCGGCGAAGAGCGAGCCGATCATCACCAGCGTGGCGCCGAAGCGCACGCTCTTGGCGATGTCGCCGTGCTCCCGGATGCCGCCGTCCGCGATGATGGGCTTGGTCGCCACGCGGGCACACCACTTCAGCGCCGACAGCTGCCACCCGCCGGTGCCGAAGCCCGTCTTCAGCCGCGTGATGCAGACCTTGCCCGGGCCGATGCCCACCTTGGTCGCGTCCGCGCCCCAGTTCTCGACGTCGATCACCGCCTCCGGCGTGCCGACGTTGCCCGCGATGACGAAGGCCTGCGGCAGCTTCTCCTTGATGTGGGCGATGATCCTGCGCACGCTCTCCGCGTGCCCGTGGGCGATGTCGATGGTGATGTAGTCGGCGCCCAGGCCCTCGGCCGCCAGGCGGTCGACCGTGTCGTAGTCGGGCTGCTTGACGCCCAGCGAGACGGAGGCGATGAGCTTCTTCTCGCGCATGCGCCGCACGAAGGCCACCACGTCGAGGTCGAAGCGGTGCATCACGTAGAAATAGCCGTTGGCCGCCAGCCACTCGCAGATGTTTTCGTCGACCACCGTCTTCATGTTGGCGGGGATCGCCGGCAGCTTGAAGCGCCGCCCGCCGAACTCCACCGAGGGGTCGCATTCGCTGCGGCTGTCCACGCGGCACTTGCGCGGCAGCAGCAGCACGTTGTCGTAGTCGAAGATTTCCATGGAATCGCTCCGGTGCAGGGTTGGGGCACGCGTTGTGGCAGTGCGTGCCCAGTGGCTGCGAGCGCTTGACTCGGCTGACCCGGATGCGTCGTCGGCTGAAGGCCTGCCAGCGGGGCAGGGGCCGCAACGAAAAACCGGGCGCCTGAAATTTGGGCCCGGTGGCTGATTCTACGCAGCTTGCGTGGGCGGGGCGGGGGCGTTTTCCTCGCTGCTGGTGCTGGTGCTGGTGCTGGTGCTTGAGCGTTCTTGCTGTGGTCCCGCTCGGCTTGAGTGCGCTGCGCCGGGAATTCGCCCCGGCAGGCGACCCCCTTTCTTTGCTTGTGCAAAGAAAGGGGGCAAAGAAAGCACACCCCGACGTCCTCGCCGGCCGTAGTCACGGCCGGTGCCTTGCGGTGCTCGGACTTCGGGTCCAAGGGCGAACTCGCTACGTTCGCTGCGCTCACTACGCTCAGACAACGCCCTTGAGTCAGAGGACGAAGCGCGCTGGCGCGCGCGACCCGAAGTCCTGTGCTCCTCAGCGAGGCCAACGGGGCCCCATTGGGGCTAAAGCCCGAAGGCGTCTCGACGGTGGACGGGCACGGCGTGCCCTCGCCGAGCCGGTGCGAACCTTGGTGCGGTGAAGTGGTCTGGAGAACCTTTTGATGGTGCCAGCTCTGCGAGGACGCGCAGCGTCCGTTGTCTGACACGAAACGGGGCATCAATGGAGCACCGCAGGGGATCGCCCGTGACCACGGGCGACGAGGACGTCGGGGTGTGTTTCTTTGCTTCCTTTCTTTGCACAAGCAAAGAAAGGAAGTCGGCCGCCGGGCCGAAATCCCGGCGC
>SCTQ01000378.1 GCA_004322345.1 Aquabacterium sp.
GTCCTCGATCACCGGCACCTGGCCGAAGGGGTTCTTCTCGAGGAAACCAGGTGTCTTGTGTTCGCCGCCGGGCAGGTTCACCGGCAGCAGCTCGTGGGGCAGGCCGAGGATGGACAGGAAGTTCAGCACGCGGTGGGCGTGGCCGGAAAACGGGAAGTAGTGGAGCTTGATGGGTTGGGCAGGCTGGCTGGACATGGCGGTCTCCCGGGGAAGGTGGCTGCGAAGGCCTCCACCTTAGCCATTGCCATCGACGGGCAGAATCACCGGCGGATGCATTTGACTGTTCCGAAAAATGGAATGGTGACCCGGAGGCTGCGGTGGATCGTTTTGAAGCAATGCGAGTGTTCACTAGCGTGGCAGAGGCCGGCGGCTTTGCGGCGGGTGCGCGCAACCTGCGGATATCCGCCCCGGCGGTGACGCGCGCCATCGCCGCGCTGGAACGCCACATCGGCGTGCCGCTGTTCAAGCGCACCACCCGCCTCGTGCGCCTGACCGAGGCCGGCGAGCGCTATCTGGCCGACTGCCGCCGCATCCTGCTGGACCTGGAGGAGGCCGAAGCCCAGGCCGGCGGCGCGCATGCCGAGCCGCGCGGCCTGCTGACGGTGACCGCGCCCGTGCAGTTCGGCCGGCTGCACGTCGCGCCGCTGCTGCTGGACTTCCTGGACCGGCATCCGGGCCTGACCGCCCGCGCCTTCTTCGTCGACCGCATCGTCCACCTGCTGGACGAGGGCTTCGATGTCGCGCTGCGCATCGCCCACCTGCCGGACTCCTCGCTGACGGCGGTGCGCGTGGGCAGCGTGCGGCGGGTCATCGTGGCCGCGCCCGACTACCTGGCCCGCCACGGCGAGCCGCTGCACCCGGGCGAGCTGGCCCGTCACCGCGCCGTCGGCACGGCACCCGGCGGCGGCGCGGCCGGGCCCTGGCGCTTCCCGCAGGAGCCGGGCGGCCAGGCCCTGCAGGAGTTCGAGCCGCCGCGCATCGCGCTGACCGCCAACAGCGGCGACATCGCCATCAACGCCGCCATCGCCGGCCACGGCCTGTCGCGCGCCATGTCCTACCAGGTGGCCGCCGAGGTCGAGGCCGGCCGCCTGCGCATCGTGCTGGCCGGCTTCGAGCCGCCACGCATTCCGGTCCACCTGGTCTATCCGGAAGGCCGCAAGGCCGCGGCCAAGGTGCGGGCCTTCGTCGACTTCGCGGCGCAGCGGCTGCGCGCGCATCCGGTGCTGGGGGCGGTGGCCACGGACTGAAGGCCGCGCACTTCACGCCGGCTTCACGCGCTGCGCGCACCGGCTTCATTCCCCGCGCACGGCCGCCGGCCACAGTGCGGCGCATCTCCAATGAAACGAGGACGAGGTGCGCCGATGAGACTTCCGCTGTTGATGAAGGCACTGGCCCTGGGTGGCGTGGTGCTGGGGCTGTTCATCGGCCTGGGCATGGTGACCGGGGTCGTGCAAGAGCGGCAGGGCCGGCTGAGCGGCGCGCAGTTCGACCTGGCCAACACGCTGGCCGCAGAGCAGACCCTGGTCGGCCCGGCCTTGCACCGCACCTGCACCGAGACCTGGACCACCGAGCAGGGCGAAGGTGCCACCCGGCGCACGCTGTCCGAGAGCCGCGAGTTCACGCTGATCGCCCTGCCGCACAAGCTGGTGGTGGACGGCCGCGCGCCGCAGGAGTCGCGCTACCGCGGCATCTTCAAGCTCAACGGCTACACGCTGAAGGCCGAGGTGAACGCGCAATGGCGCGACCTGTCGGCCCTGCAGCCGCGTGCCGAGCATGCCGGCGGCACGCTGGCCTGCGGCGCGCCGGTGCTCATGGTGGCGCTGGGCGACGCCCGCGGCATCCGCCGCGCCGCGGTGCGCGTGGACGGCGCCGAGCTGGCAGTGCAGCCCGGCACCCTGCACAAGAGCCACGGCCGCGGCTTCCATGCGGTGCTGCCGGTGCGTCCCGACGACGCGGCGCGCGCCGCGCAGCCGCTGCAGGCGGCGCTGGCGCTGGAGCTGGTGGGCACCGGCGAGCTGGCCTTCGCGCCGCTGGCCGAGCACAACGAGGTCAAGCTCTCCTCCAGCTGGCCGCACCCGTCATTCGGCGGGCGCTTCCTGCCGACGGCGCGCGAGATCGACGAGCGCGGCTTCTCGGCCACCTGGCAGATCAGCGCACTGGCGACCACGGCGCCGACCAGTTTCGCCTCCGGCGCGCGTGCCTGCGGCGCGGCCTCCGAGGAGAACGCCCAGGCCGCCCAGGAAGGCGCGCCGCGCGGCTGCATCGAGACCTTCGGCGTGAGCTTCATCGACCCCGTGAACCCCTACGTGCTGAGCGACCGCGCCACCAAGTACGGCCTGCTCTTCATCGTGCTGACCTTCGTCGCCGTGGCCCTGGTGGAGGTGATGCGCCGCTTGCGCGTGCACCCGGTGCAGTACCTGCTGGTGGGCAGCGCGCTGGTGGTCTTCTTCCTGCTGCTGGTCAGCCTGTCGGAGCACCTGCCCTTCGCAGCCGCCTATGCCGCGGCGGCCGGCGCCTGCACCCTGCTGCTGGCCTACTACGGCGCGCACGTGCTGCGCGGCTGGCTGCCGGGCCTGGCCTTCGGCGGGGGCATCGCCGCGCTCTATGGCGCGCTCTACGTGCTGCTGCAGATGGAGCAGGGTTCGTTGGTGCTGGGCTCGGTGCTGCTGTTCATCGTGCTGGCCGCGGTGATGGTGGTCACGCGCCGCATCGACTGGTATGCGTTGATCGCGCAGATCCGCGACCAGGACGCGCCGAAGAAGGCCGCCGAGACCCCCGCTTGATGCGGACTTGGAAGCCGCATCGCGCTGCAGATAATCGCCGCCCGGTCAGAACCAAACCAACGATCCCAGGGAGCGCCGCCACATGTTGTCCCGCGTCAACGAAGCCTTGTCACGCCTGCTGCAGTTCATCTGGGACGCCGGGCTCTTCGCGTGGAACGCCGTCGTGGCGCCCGTCGGCCTGGCCCTGGTAGGCAGCTGGCAGCCGCCGCGCTGGCTGGCCTGGACGGGCCGCACGCTGGCGCGTCCGCTGGCCTGGCTGCGCACGCATGCGCTGCTCAGCCTGCTGGTCATCGGCGCTGCAGTCGGCGGCTGGCAGGGGCGCCAGCCGCTGCACCAGCAGTGGCTGCGCTGGTTCCCGCCCGGCGTGGTGGCGGACAAGACGGACCCGGTGTCGGCCAGCTTCAAGCTCGTCGAGCCCACGCGCACCGAGATCGAGAGCGGCGGGAGCCCGAAGCCGCTGCTGGTGCGCTTCACGCATCCCGTGGTGGCCGTCGGCAAGGTGGGCAAGGACGCCGCCGGCATCCGCATGACGCCGGCCCTGGCCGGCCGCTGGATCTGGAACACCACCGAGGAGCTGGCCTTCACGCCCA
>SCTQ01000036.1 GCA_004322345.1 Aquabacterium sp.
CGCTCGCGCCGGGCTTCTTCCCCAGCAAGATGACCAAGGGCACGCTGGCCGCGGTGGGCGAGGACAACCTGGCCGCACGTGCGCCGCTGATGCGCCTGGGCGACGACGAGGACCTCAAGGGCGCGGCGCTGCTGTTCGCCTCCGACGCCGGCAAGCACATCACCGGGCAGGTCCTGGCGGTGGACGGCGGCACCAGCGCGCTGATCGGCGGCTGATCCCGGGCATCGAGGCGCAGATGGACTTCCCGATCCGCATCCCGCTGGTCGAAGACCTGGGGTTCGAACTCGTGCGCTACGCCGGCGGCGAGGCCGAGGTGGCGCTGGATGTGCAGGAGCGCCACTGCAATTCCTTCCTCGTGGCCCACGGCGGCCTGGTGATGACCCTGCTGGACGTCGCGATGGCGCATGCCGCGCGCAGCCTGCACCTGGACGAACCCGGCGGCGGCCCCGGACTGGTCACCATCGAGATGAAGACCAGCTTCATGCGCCCCGGCATCGGCCGCCTGCGTGCGCTGGGCCGCGTGCTGCATCCCACCGCCAAGCTGGCCTTCACCGAGGGCCGCGTGATCGACGCCGAGGGCGCGCTGTGCGCCCATGCCACCGCCACCTTCAAGTACATGCGCACCAGGCCGCGCGACGACGGCTCACCGCACCCGCTGCGGCGGCTGTCGGCGAAGACGGGATCGGACTGAAGAGCCGACCCGCGCCTGACATCGAACCCTGATTCCTACCCACACGCTCTCCGGCCACCATTGCAAGACCGGCCACCATCCCACAAGGAGCCACCTCATGAGCCGCACCAACCGCCAGATCCTGCTCGCCTCCCGCCCGCAGGGCGAAGCCACCGCCGCCAACTTCAAGCTGGTGGAGACGCCCGTGCCCGAACTGGCCGCCGGCCAGGTGCTGGTCCGCAACCACTACCTGTCGCTGGACCCGTACATGCGAGGCCGCATGAACGACAGCCGCAGCTACGCCCAGCCCCAGCCGCTGAACGAAGTGATGATCGGCGGCACCGTCGGCGAAGTGGTGGAATCCAAGAACGACTACTTCAAGCCCGGCGACAAGGTGGTGGGCATGGGTGGCTGGCAGGAGTACCAGCTGGTGGACGCCGGCCAGCGCGGCGTGCTGCAGAAGGTGGATACCACCCACATCCCGCTGTCGGCCTACCTGGGCGCCGTCGGCATGCCCGGCGTCACCGCCTGGTACGGCCTGGTGAAGATCATCGATCCCAAGCCGGGTGAGACCGTGGTGGTCAGCGCGGCCTCGGGCGCCGTCGGCGGTGCCGTGGGCCAGCTGGCCAAGGCCCGCGGCGCGCGTGCGGTCGGCTTCGCCGGCGGCCCGGACAAGTGCCGCTACGTCGTGGAGGAGCTGGGCTTCGATGCCTGCATCGACTACAAGCAGCACAAGGGCGTCAGGGAGCTGGCCGCCGCGCTGAAGGAAGCCGCGCCCAAGGGCGTGGACGGCTACTTCGAGAACGTCGGCGGCGAGATCCTCGACGCCGTCATGCTGCGTACCAACGCCTTCGCCCGCATCGCCATGTGCGGGATGATCGCCGGCTACGACGGCCAGCCGCTGCCGCTGCAGAACCCCGCGATGATCCTGGTCTCGCGGCTGAAGATCGAAGGCTTCATCGTCAGCGAGCACATGCAGGTCTGGCCCGAGGCGCTGAAGGAACTCGGCACCCTGGTGGCCACCGGCAAGCTGAAGTACCGCGAGACCCTCGCCGAGGGCATCGCCTCCGCGCCCGAGGCCTTCATCGGCCTGCTGAAGGGCCGCAACTTCGGCAAGCAGCTGGTCAAGCTCTGAGAAGCTGCGAACGAACCCGGCATGCCCGCTCATCCTGCTCGGGCACGCCGGGTCCGTTCACACCTTCTTCACTCTCGCCCTCAACCGGAAGTAGGAGCACGCATGGACGCCGCCTACGCTGTTGCCACGCACGAGGTCACCAACCAGCCGGCGCCGCTGGCCGACGTGGACCTCTTCCGCCTGAACCTGCCGATGCGCGATGCGCTGGCACGGCTGGCGCCGGGTCTGGACAGCTCCGGCCTGACGAAGCTCGGCCAATCCGCCGGCAGCGTGCAGATGCAGGTGCACGCGCGCCTGGCCAATGCCCACGGCCCCGAACTGCACACGCACGACCGCCACGGCCGCCGTGTGGACCAGGTGGAGTTCCACCCCAGCTATCACGCACTGATGGCCACTGCCTGCGAGGGCGGGCTGCACGGCACGCCCTGGGGCGAGGCGGCATCCAACCCGCATGCCCATCTGCTGCGCGCCGCAGGCTTCATGCTGTTCAGCGAAGTCGAGCCCTCGCACCTGTGCCCGGTCTCGATGACCTACGCGGCCACGCCCGCGTTGCGCGGCAACGCCGAGCTGGCCGGGCAATGGGCGCCCAAGCTCTTTGCCCGCGCCTACGACCCGGCCTTCAGGCCCTTCGAGCAGAAGGCCGGCGTCACGATGGGCATGGGCATGACCGAGAAGCAGGGCGGCTCGGACGTGCGGGCCAACACGACGCAGGCTGTCTTCCACGGCGAGACGCCCTGGGGTCGCTGCTTCCGCCTCGTGGGCCACAAGTGGTTCTTCTCGGCGCCGATGTGCGATGCCTTCCTGGTGCTGGCGCAGACGCCGGCGGGCCTGAGCTGCTTCTTCCTGCCGCGGTGGCTGCCCGAGTGGCTCGGCGAGCCGGATCGCGTCAACCGCCTGCGCATCCAGCGCCTGAAGGACAAGCTGGGCAACAAGGCCAATGCCAGTTCCGAGGTCGAGTTCCATGGTGCCTACGCCTGGCTGATCGGCGAGGAGGGCCGCGGCGTCGCGCAGATCCTGGAGATGGGCACGATGACCCGCCTGGATTGCGCGCTGGGCTCGTCGGCGCTGATGCGCCAGGCACTGTCCCAGGCCCTGAACCACACGGCGCAGCGCATGGCCTTCGGCAAGCCGCTGATCGCCCAGCCGCTGATGCGCAACGTGCTGGCCGACCTGGCGCTGGAAAGCGAGGCCGCCACCGCGCTGGCCCTGCGACTGGCCCACGCCTTCGACCACCCCGAAGCCGACCGCCACGCCGCCGCGATGCGCCGCCTGCTCACGCCGGTGGCCAAGTACTGGATCTGCAAGCGCGGCGCCGGCTTCGCCCAGGAGGCCATGGAGTGCCTGGGCGGCAACGGCTACGTGGAGGAGGGCGGCGAGGGCATCCTGGCGCGCATCTACCGCGAGATGCCGGTCAACTCCATCTGGGAGGGCGCCGGCAACATCATGGCGCTGGACCTGCTGCGTGCCGCGAAGCGCGGCTCGGCCCATACCAGCGAGCTGGTCGACGCGCTGATGCACGAGCTGCAGCCCGCGCGCGGCATGCACGCCGGGCTGGACGCCTGCATCGCCTCCGTGGCCCATCGGCTGACCGAGGGCACCGAGGAGATCGAATCCCGCGGCCTGGCCCAGGACCTCGCGCTGGCCGTGCAGGCCGCGCTGCTCAGGCAGCAGGCGCCGGACTTCGTCTTCGAGGCCTTCTGCGCCTCGCGTTTCGGTTCGCCTTCCGGGCTGGCGGCCTTCGGCTGCCTGCCATCCCGCACCCACTTCGACGGCATCCTCGCGCGGGCGATGCCGGCCCTGAACTGACCCCACCCATTCCATCTAGGAGACTTCGATGCTGCAAGATTTCAAGGGCAAGACCGGCGTGATCACCGGTGCCGGATCCGGCTTCGGCCTGGAGCTGGCACGGCTGCTGGCCCGCGAGGGCATGAACCTGGTGCTGGCCGACGTGCAGGACGAGGCGCTGAACAACGCCGCCGAGGAGATCCGCGCGCTCGGCGTCAAGGTGCTGGCGCAGAAGGTGGACGTGTCCAAGGCCGAGCAGGTCGAGGCCCTGGGCCGCCTGACCGCGGAGACCTTCGGCGCGCCCAACTTTGTCTTCAACAACGCGGGCGTGGGCTTCGGCGGCCTGATCTGGGAACACAGCCTGAAGGACTGGGAGTGGGTGATCGGCGTCAACCTCTGGGGCGTGGCCCACGGGGTGCGCGTCTTCACGCCGCTGATGATCGAGGCATCGAAGAAGGATCCTTCCTTCCAGGGCCACATCGTCAACACGGCATCCATGGCCGGTATGCTCAACGCGCCCAACATGGGTGTCTACAACGTCACCAAGCATGCGGTGGTCTCGCTGAGCGAGACGCTCTACCAGGACCTGCGCCTGGTCAGCGACAACGTCTCCTGCTCGGTGCTGTGCCCGTACTTCGTGCCCACCGGCATCCACCAGTCGCACCGCAACCGGCCCGGCGAGCTGCGCGAGCAGACCCAGCCCACGCAGAGCCAGATCATTGCCCAGATGATGAGCACCAAGGCCGTCACCTCGGGCAAGGTCACCGCGGTGGAAGTGGCGCAGATGGTGGTGGACGCGATGCGCGCCGACCGCTTCTACATCTTCAGCCACCCCCAGGCCCTGGGCATGGTGCAGACGCGCCTGGAAGACGTGATGCAGCAGCGCAACCCGACCGATCCCTTCGCGGGCAGGCCGGAGCTGGGCGAGCAGTTGAAGGCCGCGCTGCGCGCCGCGGGCTGACTTTGCGCAAGGCGGCGGGGCAGGCGTAGGAAACGTCTGACAGAAAGGCAGGGCCGGCTTACCTTCTGCCGGCCGAACTTTCTTCCCAGAATTGCAGGCGTCATCGCAACCGCGAACGCCCATGGAATTGTCCGACCCAGCAACCGTCTCCACCGTCTCCACCGGCATCCCCGGCCTCGACCACATCCTCGGTGGCGGCCTGCCGGCCGGGCGCCTCTATCTCGTCGAAGGGGCACCGGGGTCGGGCAAGACCACCCTGGCCCTGCAGTTCCTGCTGAGCGCGCCGGCCAGCGAGAGCACGCTCTACATCACGCTGTCGGAGACCGCCGAGGAGCTGCGCGGCGTGGCACGCTCGCACGGCTGGGGCCTGGACGGCATCGAGCTGTTCGAGCTGGCCCAGGCCGAGCAGGCCCTGGGCGCCGACCGCGAGCAAAGCGTGCTGCACCCCTGGGAGGTGGAACTGGGCGAGACGGTCAGCCTCATCACGGCCAAGGTGGAGCAGGCAAGCCCGGCGCGCGTGGTCTTCGACAGCCTGTCCGAGATGCGCCTGCTGGCCCAGGATCCGCTGCGCTACCGGCGTCAGGTGCTGGCACTGAAGCAGTACTTCGCGACCCGCCGGATCACCGTGCTGCTGGTCGACGACATGACCGGCAGCGGAGGTGAGCGCGACTCGCACCTGCACAGCCTCTGCCATGGTGTCATCACCCTGGAGCGCCTGACCCTGGACTTCGGGGCCGCACGGCGGCGCCTGGAGGTGCAGAAGATGCGGGGCGTGGACTTCCGCGGCGGCTACCACGACATGCGCATGCAGCGCGGGGGGCTGGTGGTCTATCCCCGCCTCATCGCCTCCGAGTTCCACACGCCCTACGCAGGCGATCCCACGCCCAGCGGCGTGATCGAACTCGACGCCATGCTCAACGGCGGGCCGCTGCGCGGCACCACCGCCTTGATCCTGGGCCCGGCGGGCAGCGGCAAGACCAACCTGGCCCTGCAATACATCGGTGCGGCCTGCCGGCGCGGCGAGCGTGCGGTGGTCTACGAGTTCGACGAACGCATCGGCACCTTGCTGCTGCGCGCCCAGGCCATGGGCCTGGACGTCCACGCGCACATGCGCGATGGACTGCTGTACATCCGGCAGATCGATCCCGCGGAGATCTCGCCCGGTGAGTTCGCCTCGATGGTCAAGTGCGAGGTGGAAGAGAACGGCACCCGCCTGTTCCTGATCGACAGCCTCGTCGGCTACATGGCGGCGATGCCGCAGGAGCAGCAGCTGCTGCTGCAGATGCACGAGCTGCTGGCCTACCTCAACCAGCAGGGCGTGCTGACCTTGCTGATCAATTCGCAGCACAGCCTCGTGGGCAGCATGTCCGCTGCAGGCCTGAACATCAGCTACATCTCGGACGCCGTCCTGCTGCTGCGCTTCTTCGAGAGCGGTGGCCGGGTGCGCAAGGCGCTGTCGGTGATCAAGAACCGCGGCGGGCCGCACGAGGACACGATCCGCGAGCTGCGCATCGATTCCCGGGGCGTGCGCATAGGAGCGGTCCTCAGCGACTTCCACGGTGTCCTGACCGGCGTGCCCGAATACGTCGGCAGCATGGAGGCGCTGCTCGGCGACCGTGTCCATGGCAAATGAGGATGCCGGCGAAGGCCGACTGGTCCTGATCCTGGCGCCGGCAGGGCGCGACGCGCAGAGCGCGGCGGCCGTGCTCGAGCGCCACGGCCTGGGCACGCGCAGCGTCGCATCGGTGGCCGAGCTGGCCGCGCTCGTGGACGACCGCGCAGGCGCCGTGCTGATCACCTCCGAGGCGCTCTATCGTGCCGATGCGCAGCCGCTGGTGGACGCGCTGCACGCGCAGCCGACGTGGTCGGACCTGCCCTTCATCTACCTGGCGCCGCCGCGCGTCGGCTCACCCCAGCGCCTGGCCATGCGCGGCATGCTGCCGCGGCGCATCTCCAATGCGATGGTGCTGGAGCGCCCCCTCAGCAGCGATTCGCTGACCAGTGCCGTGGACTGGGCGCTGGCCGCGCGGCGCCGGCAGTTCCAGGTGCGTGACCAGATCGGCGAGCTGGCGCGCCAGGCCGAGCAGCTGCGGCTGAGCGAGGAGGCCTTGAAGCAGGCGCAAGGCGCGCTGGAGGAGCGTGTGATCGAGCGCACCGCCGCCCTGCACGCGGAGATGAACGAGCGCCAGCGCGCGCAGGAGGCGTTGCGCCAGGCACAGAAGATGGAGGCCGTCGGCCAGCTGACCGGCGGCATCGCGCACGACTTCAACAACCTGCTGCAGGGAATCACCGGCTCGCTGGCGGTGCTGCAAAAGCGCGTGGAAGGCGGACGCACCGACGACATGGGGCGCTACATCGGCAGCGCGATGAAATCCGCCTACCGGGCCGCCGCGCTGACGCACCGGCTGCTGGCGTTCTCGCGCCGCCAGCCGTTGAACCCGCGGCCGCTGCAGGCCAATCCGCTGGTGGAGTCCATGGAGGAGCTGCTGGTGCGCACGCTGGGCGAGGGCATCGCGCTGGAGCTGCGGCTGGACGCCGGGCTGTGGCCCACGCTGTCCGATGCCAACCAGCTGGAGAGCGCCATCCTCAACCTGGCCATCAACGCGCGCGACGCCATGCCCGACGGCGGGCGGCTGGTGATCTCCACCGACAACGTGCGCCTGGATGGCCGCGAGCGCGGCGTGGCGCTGCGCCCGGGCGAATACGTGTGCATCTGCGTGACCGACAGCGGCACGGGAATGCCGCCGGATGTCATCGAGCGCGCCTTCGATCCCTTCTTCACCACCAAGCCGATGGGGCAGGGCACGGGCCTGGGCCTGTCGATGATCTATGGCTTCGCCCGCCAGTCCGAGGGCTCCTGCCACATCAGCAGCGAACTGGGCCTGGGCACCAGCGTCTCGCTCTACCTGCCGCGCCACCAGGCGCGGGACGGGCACGACGAGCTGGAGGCGCAGGACAAGGCCGAGCCGGCCCCCGCGGCAAGCGTGCCGGCGCCGCATTCGGGCGAGGTGGTGCTCGTGGTGGAGGACGACGAGGTCGTGCGCGGCCTGGTGGCGGAGACGCTGGCCGAGCTGGGCTTCAGCGTGCTCCAGGCCTGTGACGGGCCGTCCGGCCTGGAGATGCTGCGCAGCCACCGGCGCATCGACCTGCTGGTCACCGACATGGGCCTGCCGGGCCTCAACGGCCGGCAGATGGCCGATGCAGCCCGCGTGCAGCGCCCGCAGCTCAAGGTCCTGTTCATGACGGGCTATGCGGAAAGCGCGCTGGCGGCCAAGGGCTTCCTCGAGTCCGGCATGGCGATGATCACCAAGCCCTTCACCATCGACACGCTGACGGCGTGCATGCGCGACATGCTGCTCAGCCCGCCGCCTTCACCGTCCCAGGCCGTGCCCCTGCTGCCGCAATAGCGTCAACAGGACACCACGGAGACGGGCGCGGCCGGCTGGCGCGGTGACGCGACGGCGGACGGCGGCACATCGGTGTCCAGCAGGCTGCGGTTGCGCCCGCCCGCCTTGGCGGCGTAGAGCGCGTGGTCGGCGCGCTCGATGGCGGCCTGCAGCGGCTCGCCCGAACGGTAGGCGGTGAGTCCGGCGGAGAAGCTCACGCGCAGCTCCGGCAGCGCCTCGCTGACGCAGGTGCGGGCCATCTCCTGTCGTGCCCGCTCCACGCTCAGTCTGGCCGAATGCGCGTCGGCATGCGGCAGCATCAGCAGAAACTCCTCGCCGCCCCAGCGCGCCACCACGTCGGTGTCGCGCACGGAAATCAGCAGCTTGCGCGCGAAGACCTGCAGCACCTCGTCGCCGACGCCGTGGCCATGGGTGTCGTTGATGGACTTGAAGTGGTCGATGTCCAGCAGGCACAGGCAGAAGCCCTCGCCGCCGCGTTCCATGCGTGCGATCTGCGCGGCCACCAGCTCGCCCATGTGGCGGCGGTTGACCAGGCCCGTCAGCTCGTCGCGCGTGGCCAGCACCTGGATGCGCTGCAGCGCATCCTCCAGCTCGTTCTTGCGCCGGCGCAGCGCATTGCGGATCTTGTGCAGCTGGTAGGCCAGCAGCGTCGTCGTCGGCAGGATGATGGCCAACAGGAAGAAGTAGACGATCTGCAGCTCGGGCTCGTGGTTCAGCGGGTGCGCCTTGGCCACCGCATGCATCGTGAAGCCGAAGACCACCAGCGCATAGGCGCTCGTGCGTGCCACCTTGGGCGGCGTGCTTTCGAACATGCTGGACATCTGCGTGACCACCAGCAGGATCAGCGCGACGCTGCGGCCGATGTCGCCCAGGTAGTAGCCCGCGGCAAGGAAGCTGATGGTGGCCAGCATCTTGGCCTCGGTCATCGCCGGATCCGCCAGGCGCTTGTTCAGGCCGGTGCGCAGGATCAGGTAGAAGCCGAGCATGACTGCGCTGGCGGCCCAGGTCAGGATGCGCGTGCCCTCGGCCTCGATCACGCCGACGTGCACGCCGTAGTTCAGCGCCGCGACACCGGCGATGCAGTTGGCCACGCCGATGAAATAGCGCACGGCGTAGGTGCGCTGCCGATGGTCGTCCGACATCAGCCAGATGCCCAGCAGGCGCAGGAAGCGGTTGCCGGCCGGCGCCGCGTCCTCCGGCTCGGCGAGCGGGATGGGGCGCGTGGCGTTGGGCCGGCTGGGCATGCAGGGGGGCGGAAGATCCAAGTACGTTACCGTACGTATCTTCTCCGCCCGTGGATGACGCGGTGCCCAGGGTCTGCCGCAGGGCCGTGCCCACTATTTCATGCGCGCGCGCACTTCAAACGGGTCATCGAAGCCGGGCGAAGCGCATCCGCGGCCCGTGCCGGCGGGGACGGACGATCACCTGCGGGTGGGGCGGGGGACGGCAGGGAACGCGAGTCCGGACCTGCAAGAATGCGCGCCTGCTTTCCGCCTCGCCATGTCCGATCTCTCCGCTCCCGCCGAAGGCGACGGCCGCGCGCCGACGCTGCTCCTGATCTCGTCCTCCGACAAGACGGCCTCGCCGCTGAAGACGCTGCTGCTGGAAGAGGGGCCGGACGCCGGCATCGACGTCATCCCCGGGGGGCGCTGCACGGGCCTGGTACGGCAGGTGGAGCGGCATGCGCCGGACCACGTGGTCGTCTTCGCGCCAGCCGCGGAGCTGCTGGAGGCCCTGGCGGCCTGGAAGGGCACGCCGCCTTGTGCGGTCAGCTGGATCAGCGCCGAGGCTGCGGCCGCCGAGCTGCAGCGCCTGGCCGCCGCGGGGCTGTCCGGCTGGTGGCCGGACCAGGCCATGCCGCTGGCCGGGCTGAAGGCCGCCCTGGCCTGGGACCGCCTGCGCCGCGGCCGCGAATCGGCTCTGGCCGGCGAACTGTCCGAGATGCGCTCCCGGCTGGACGACCGCAAGTGGCTGGACCGCGCCAAGGGCCTGCTGGCGCAGGCCGGCGGCCTGAGCGAGGACGAGGCCTTCAAGCTGCTGCGCGGCGCAGCCATGCACGCCAACCTGAAGATCGGCGACGTCTCGCGGGCGGTGATCGAGGCCGCCGCCTGGGCCGACACGCTCAACCGCGCCGGCCAGCTGCGCATGCTGTCGCAGCGGCTGGTGCGCCTGGCCGCCCAGCGCCTGGCCGGCCTGGACGTGCACGGCGCGCGTGAACTGCAGCAGCAGGGCGTGCAACGCGTGCAGGCCATCCTCGACCACCTGGCGGCCTGGACCCCGGCCCACGGTGCCGACGCCGAACGGGCCGCCACGCTGGCACGCGTGCAGGCCGGCTGGGCCGCGTTGAAACATGCATTGGCGCAGCGCCTGTCCGCGGCCTCGGTGCAGGAGGCCGACGACCACGCCAACGCCTTGCTGCTGCTGGCCGAGGAGCTGACGGCGCAACTGGAAGCCGCCTCGCACCGCCGCCCGCTGCGCATCGTCAACCTCTGCGGCCGCCAGCGCATGCTGACCCAGCGCATCGCCAAGGACGTCCTGCTCGCCGACCTGGCGCCGGGGGATGCCCACCGCAGCGACATGGAGCGCTGCGCCGCCGAGTTCGAATCCGCCCTGGTGGAGCTGGAGCAGGCCCCGCTGAGCAACGCCGAAATCCGCCAGGCCCTGGCCATCGCACGCGCCGAATGGGGCCGTCTGGCCGCCGGCATGCGCGCGCCGCACAGCCCGGAGACGCGGCTGGCGATCGCGCGGGCGAGCGAGTTGCTGCTGGGCAGCTTCGATGAGCTGACGGGGCTCTACGAGCGCAACGTGCAGATCATCATGTCCTGAGGACGGCGTTCAGCCCCGCACACCGTCCAGCCTGAACCGGCTCATCGCCTCGCCCAGCTTGGCCGCCTGCGCCCGCAGCGAATCCGACGCCGCGGCCGACTGCTCGACCAGCGCCGCGTTCTGCTGCGTCATCGCGTCGAGCTGCACCACGGCGTCGTTGACCTGGCCGATGTCGCTGCTCTGCGAGCGCGCCGCTGCGGCGATCTCGCCGATGATGTCGTTGACGCGCTGCACGGCGCTGACGATCTCGTCCATCGTGCCGCCGGCGCTGCGCACCAGCTGGGTCCCGACCTCCACGCGCTCCACCGAGGCGCCGATCAGCGTCTTGATCTCGCGTGCGGCGTTGGCGCTGCGCTGGGCCAGGCTGCGCACCTCGCCGGCCACCACCGCGAAGCCGCGGCCCTGTTC
>SCTQ01000379.1 GCA_004322345.1 Aquabacterium sp.
CGCCGCGCAGCCCTCGTGGAAGCGCTCGCCGGCGGTGGTCAGCTGCAGCTTGCGGGTGGATCGATGCAGCAGGGTCACGCCGACGTCGCGCTCCAGTTGGCGCAGCAGCTGGCTGACGGCCGAGGGCGTGGATTCCAGCGCCCGGGCGGCAGCACTGATGGAGCCGTGTTCGACGATGGCGGCGAAGACCGCCATGCGCTTGAGCTGATCGATCATGAAGATTTTCTTCAAATAGGCATCACCATTTGGCGTCTAGTGTAGTTTTCATTGCGGATCTATCGTCCCCTCATCACCAACCTCTCGTAGGAGATGACCATGAAACTCGCCCTGATCGGCGCCACCGGCTTCGTCGGCTCGGCGGTGCTGCCCGAACTGCTGTCGCGCGGCCACCAGGTGACGGTGTTGGCCCGCCAGCCCTCGAAGATCGAGGCCCGCCCCGGCCTCACCGCGGTGCAGGCCGACGTGCTCGACGCCGCCCAGGTGGCCCGCGCCGTGGCCGGCCACGACGCGGTGGTCAGCGCCTACAACGCCGGCTGGAAGAACCCCGACCTGCACGACGAATTCCTGCGCGGCACGCGCGCCGTCTTCGCAGGGCTGAAGCAGGCCGGCGTGAGGCGCCTGCTGGTCGTCGGCGGTGCCGGCAGCCTATACGTGGCGCCCGGCGTGCAGCTGGTGGACACGCCGGAGTTCCCGGCCGAATGGAAGCAGGGCGCGCTGGCCGCGCGCGAGGCGCTGAACCTGATCCGCAAGGAAGACGCGCTGGAGTGGACCTTCCTCTCGCCCCCCGTCTTCCTGGCCCCCGGCGAGCGCCGCGGTGCCTTCCGCGTCGGCGGCGAGGAGGTGCTCTTCGACGGCGACAAGCCGGCCGGCATCTCGGTGGCCGACCTGGCCGTGGCCATCGCCAACGAGATCGAGCAGCCCCAGCACCTGCGCCAGCGCTTCACCGTCGGCTACTAACGAGTGTGGTGCGCCACACCCCGGCGCCGCCAGGCCCCGGGACGTTCTTCCATTCCCGGCAGATCGACATACCCGCCCTCTCACGAGGGTCTTCCAATCAAATGCGAATCGTTCGCATTACATTCCACCCCGTTGCTTGCACAGACCGTGATTTCCGCCCTGGTCCGGCGCCCCTCCCGAGTCGTTGCCATCGTGTCGTCGCCTTCCGCCTCCGCTGTGAAAACCACGCTGCTGGCCCTGTTCGACGAACTGCTGGCGCATGACGGGTACGGCTCGCTGAACGTGGAGATGCGCCTGCTCAAGCGCGGGCAGAAGGAAGTCATCCTGGCCTGCGGCAAGCAATACCGCTACGTCGTCGATTTCATGCCGCGGCCGGATGCCGCGGATGAGACGCCGCAGCGCAGGCCTCCCGTCGCAGGCGCCTAGAGGGCGCGCGGCGGGCCGCCGGTTTCCGTTCGATCGAGGACCCGCGCCGGTGCGGGCGGGTCCGAGCTGTTTCGCATCGCCTTCGTGAGGAAGGGAGCGGTCGTCGTTCCTCCTTTCCTACTCACGAGGCTATTTATGCGCACCGTTCACATCGCCGCCGCCGTCGCGGCCCTCCTGACCATCACCTCTTCCGCCTGGGCCGCTGCCGGTTGGGACAGCGGCGCCCTGGGCTACAGCGGCAACGGCCTGACCAGCGCCACGCCCTGGATCGCCACGCCGGCCGCCGGCAGCTCCTACGCGGAGTGGAACGTCTTCAACTCGCTGCCCACCGACAGCACACCCGACATCGCCGGCACCGGCAGCGTCACCGAGTTCTCGGGCACCGGCTTCCTGACCGGCGGCGGGAACATCTACAGCTTCGCGGCTGCCACCGACTTCACCGTCACCGTGGGCGGCGGCACGGGCACCTGGGACGTCTACCTGCGCGTCGCCTCCCTGGGCACCTCGCCGCTGGAAACCGCCCTGCTCAACGGCGTGAGCGCCACCCGCGTCATCACCTTCACCGGTTCGGCCTCCGGCGGATTCGGCGGCCTGGAGGAGGAAAGCCTGTGGCATTGGACCGTCACCGGCACGCCGAGCTTCGCGATCGACTTCGGCGCAGCAGGCTCCAGCCTCAGCCTCGACCAGCTGGCCGTCTACGCCGTGCAGCAGCAGGCGGCCGTCGTGCCCGAGCCCGGCACCTGGGCGATGGTCGCCGCCGGCCTGGCCGGTGTCGGCGTGATGGCCCGCCGCCGCAAGATCACGCGGCCTGACGCGGCCAGCCTGAGACAGGGAACCGAGCAGTAAGCCAAGCCCCGTGCGTGCCCCGCACGCACGGGCGTCGAACCAGATGTTTTTGCAGGTGCGCTGGCGGCCGTTAGTGGTCGCCGCATGTTGGTTATGGGGGATCGGTCGGCCGATTCCAGCGCCGGGGGCGGAGGCTGGAGTCGTCTCCACTGACAACCTGGCCGCCAGCGTGCCTCTTTTATCCGCTTCGCAGGCTGCCGGCAGCGATGCCGCCGACGGCGCGAAGACCCGGGCGGCCCAGCCGAGCGTGCTGCCCGCGGAGACCGTGAAGGCCAAAGGCATGCAGACGCCCGTGAGCGAACCCGACGCGACGCAGTCGATCACCCGCATCGAGTCGGGTGAGATCGAACGCCGCCAGGCCGCCAGCGTCTTCGAGCTGCTCGACGGCGTGGCCGGTGCCGGCGTCAACGGCGGCCCGCGCGCCAGCGGCATGAGCTTCAACATCCGCGGCTATACCGACAGCGAGGACGTCGCCGTCAAGGTCGACGGCGCGGTCAAGGGCTTCGAGAAATACCGCTACGGCGGCACCTTCATCGAGCCGGACCTGATCAAGTCCGTGGAGGTGCAGCGCGGCCCGCAGATCGAGAGCGGCGCGGGCTCGCTCGGCGGCACCGTGCTGGCCACCACCAAGGACGCGACCGACCTCCTGCAGCCCGGGCGCAGCTTCGGCGCACGCGTGCGGCTGGGATACGGCAGCGTCGACGACGAACGCCACCGCTTCGCCGCCGTCTACGGCCGGCCGAACGACGACGTGGACCTGCTGCTGGCCGTCACGCGCCGCCGCAGCGACGACATCGGCCTGCCCGGCGGCAAGGAGCTGGAGCACTCCTCGGCCGCATTGGACAGCCGCCTGCTGAAGGCGACCTGGCTGCCCGGCGGCGACTGGAGCGCAAGCTTCTCGTTCACCGACTACACGGACAAGGGCCTGCAGCCCTTCGACACCACCAGCAACCTGGCCGGCCTGTTCGGCCTGGTGGTCCGCGAGGCACGCGACCGCACGGCCGCCCTCACCTTGAGATACGCCGACGACGCCGGCCGCCACGACTGGCACCTGACGCTGGCGCGCGGCACGACCCGGGTCGAGGACTGGTCGCTGAACAGCCGCACGACCAACGACTACGCCTACCGCATCGACACCATCGACGCCGGCGGGCGCCAGCAGCTGCTGCGCGCCACCTGGCTCGGCCTGCCGGCCGAGCTGCAGGTCAAGGCCGGCGCGCAGCTCGGCCGCAACGAACGCAGGGTCACCAGCTTCGGCAGCGCGACCTCGCAGCCCGACGGCTTCTACGGCGCCCAGCCGCCCGGCATCAAGCGCAGTCGCGGGCTCTACGTGGAGCCGCAGCTCAGCTGGGGACGGCTGAACGTGGCCGCCGGCCTGCGCCGCGACCTCTACGAGATCGAGGCCCGCAGCCAGACCGCCGCCAAGCTGCGCAGCCAGGACGAGGACACCAGCGTCGGCTACGGCCGGACCAGCCCGCACGTCTCGGTCTCCTTCGACCTCGTGCCGCAGCAGTGGACGCTGTTCGCCAACACGGCGCGCTCCTTCCGCCCGCCGCTGATCGACGAGATCTACACCGACAGCGGCTACGGCCGCTGCAACGACAACGTGCTGAGCTTCGGCTGGAAGGTGCCGGGCTATCCGAGGACGCGCAGCCTCACCAACGTCTACGGCCCGAAGTCCGGCATCTGCGGCAGCCGCTACGAGGCCGAGGAATCGCGCACCGTCGAGTGGGGCCTGAGCACCAGCCAGCGCGACGTGCTGGGCCGCAACAGCCAGCTCGCCGCACGCGCCACCTTCTTCCGCAACCGCACCGACCACCTGCTGGAATCGCTGAGCTTCGTGCCCGGCGGCAGCGGCCAGACCTGGCAGCCGGGCTGGGAGCACCGCCGCGGCCAGGAGCTGGAGTCCACCGCGGCCTGGCGCCTGGCGGGCACGAGCAGCGTCTTCGCCCGCCTCAGCTACAGCCGCATCCGCGGCACCCGCTACGACGGCGACGTCCACGAGGACCTCTACACGGCGCCGGGCGACACCACCTCGGCCAGCGTCGGCTGGCGCGGCCGCAAGACCGAAGCCAGCCTGCGCTGGCAGCGCGTGGCCGCGCGCCGCGTGCTCAAGACGGACCAGTACGGCCGGGAGTCCATCGGCCACCAGGACGGCTACCACCTGCTGGGGGCCACCTTCCGCACCGAGCTGACCCCGCACCTGGAGCTGCAAGTCAGCGGCGAGAACCTGGAGAACGCCGGCTACCACCTCAACGACGGCTGGGGCGGCGGGCAGGGGACCCAGGCCCCGGGCCGCAACCTGCGCGTGAGCCTGACGGCCAGGTATTGATATGGACCACCCCCTACGCGCTTCGCGCGCCCCCTCGAGGGGGCGACACCAGCGGACCGGCGAAGCCGGATCCGCGGTATCCGCTGGGCAATTCCGCGTCGTGACCGGCCATCCACGCGGCTCGCTGCGTCCCTTGCTGACCGACCTGGCCTTCGGCCTCGCCTTCTTCGCCATCGCAGGCGGCGTGGGCTGGGCCTTCTGGCCGCAATGAAGGCCTCAACGAATCCGGAGTTACGCATGACCCAAGTCCAAGCATTCCCGCAAGGTGCCGAGGAGTTCCGCGTCCAGTACGCCCACGCCCGCGCACGCGGCCAGCGCGCGCGCGACGCGGCCCAGGGGCTGGGTGTCAGCGAGGGCGCCTCGCTGGCCTTCCACGCCGCCACCCTGATGGGCCCGGGCGAGGCGGCGCGCTGCGGCACGCTGGCCACGCCGCTGGGCGGCGACTGGGGCGCCATCCTGCAGGGGCTGGAGGCCTGCGGCCCGCTGATGGCACTGACGCGCAACGAGCACGTCGTGCACGAGAAGACCGGCGTCTACCGCCGCGTCAGCGTCAACGGCGACATGGGCCTGGCGCTGGGCGTGGAGATCGACCTGAGGTTGTTCCTGTCGCAATGGGCCCAGGGCTTCCACGTGCTGGAGCGCAGGATCGACGGGGGGGAAGGCGAGGAACGCCACAGCCTGCAGTTCTACGACCGCCACGGCCAGGCCGTGCACAAGGTGCACGCGCGAGAGCAGACCGACGTCGAGGCCCTGCTGGGCCTGGTGGACCGGCACGCCGACCCCAGCCGCAGCCTGCACTTCGACGCCGCGCCGCGCGTCGTCGCGCCGCCGCGCCCCGACGCGCTGATCGACCGCACCGGCCTGGACGCCGCCTGGTCGGCCATGCAGGACACGCACGAGTTCTTCGGCCTGCTGAAGAAGTTCGAGGTCGAGCGCCAGCAGTCTTTCCGCCTGATGGCCGGCCGCCATGCCGAGCGCCGCGACACCGGCGCCGTCAACGAGCTGCTGGTGCAGGCCGCCGGCGAGGCGCTGCCCATCATGGTCTTCGTCGGCAACCCCGGCTGCATCCAGATCCACACCGGCCCCGTCAGCCGCATCCAGCGCATGGGCCCCTGGCTCAACGTGATGGACCCCGGCTTCAACCTGCACCTGCGCGAGGACCACATCGCCGACGTGTGGCTGGTGACCAAGCCCACGAGCGACGGCCCGGTGACCTCCATCGAGGCCTTCGCCGCGGACGGCGAACTCATCGCGATGTTCTTCGGCGAGCGCAAGCCGGGCAAGCCGGAGCTGCCGGCGTGGCGCGACCTGGCCCACGGTCTGCCGCGGCTGAAAGCCGAGCGGGTGGCGGCATGAAACGCAGAGAGCTGCTGGGCGCCTTCGCCGCGGCGCCGCTGCTGGCGCATGCAGCGCTGCCGTCCCCACGCATCGTCAGCATCACCGGTGGCTTCACCGAGATCGTCTATGCGCTGGGCGGCGAGTCCGCCCTCGTGGGCACCGACATCACCAGCCTGTGGCCCGAGGCCGCGCAGCGCACGCCCAAGGTCGGCTACATGCGCACGCTGTCGGCCGAGGGCCTGCTGTCGCTGCGTCCCACCGCCGTGCTGGCCACCGACGAGGCCGGCCCGCCCGCGGTGCTGGAGCAGTTGCGCGGCGCCGGCGTCGCGCTGGAGCTGGTGCATGCCGACCACAGCTTCGCCGAGGTGCAGCGCAAGGTCGGCGCCGCCGCGCGCGTGCTGGGCCGCGTGGCCGAGGGCAAGGCGCTGGACGACAGGCTGGCGCGCGACTGGCAGGCCACGCAGCAGGCCGTCGCCGCCGCATCGGCCAGGCGCAGGCGCGCGCCGCGCGTGCTCTTCGTGATGTCGCGCACGGGCACGCCCCAGGTGGCCGGCACGCACACCGCCGCGCATGCGGTGATCGGGATGGCCGGCGGCGTCAACGCGATGACGGCCTACGCCGGCTACCGCGCGATGACCGCCGAGTCCGCCGCCGCCGCCGCGCCCGACGTGGTGCTGGTGATGCAGGAGATGTTCGACGCCGCCGGCAGCGCCGAGCAGTTCTGGGCCGGCCAGCCCATGCTGCAGCTGACACCCGCCGCGCGCGAGCGCCGGCTGGTGGCCATGGACTCGCTCTACCTGCTGGGCTTCGGCCCGCGCCTGCCGCAGGCGGTGCGCGAGCTGGCGTCGCGGATCTGACGGGAGCCGGCCCGTGACGACCCGTTCGCCATGAGCAGCCCGCCCGCGACACTGCCGCGTGCGCCCGGGCACGCGGCCGGCCTGCCAAGCCTGCGCGGCGCCTGGTTCGCACCCGGCGCCGCGCGCCTGCGTGCGGGCCCGGCGTTGACGCTCTTCACCCTGCTGGCCGCGGCGGCCGTGGTGTCCGCCCTGAGCCTGGGCGCCTACGAGATCACGCTGCCCCGCCTGCTTGCAGCCGTGCGCGGCGCGCTGCTGTCCGGCCTGGCCGACCCCAGCGCCGACCAGCGCGTGCTCTTCGACGTGCGGGCGCCGCGCGTGCTGCTGGGCGCGTGCACCGGCGCCGCATTGGGCGTGGCCGGCGCGCTGATGCAGGGCCTGCTGCGCAACCCGCTGGCCGACCCCAGCCTGATCGGCGTGTCCAGCGGCGCGGCCTTCGGCGCGGCGCTGACCATCGTGCTCGGCCCTGCGCTCCTGCCCGGGATGAGCGCGATGCTGGGTGACTGGACGCTCATGGCTGCGGCCTTCGGCGCCGGCCTGCTGGTCACCGCGGTGGTCGAGCGCATCAGCCGCGTCGGTGGGCAGTCGCGCCTGGCGGTGATGCTGCTGGCCGGCATCGCGCTCAATGCCCTGGCGATGGCCGGCATCGGCTTCCTCTCGTCCATCGCCACCGACGTGCAGCTGCGTGCGCTGAACTTCTGGCTGCTCGGCAGCCTCGGTGCGGCGCGCTGGGCCCCGGCGCTGGTGATCGCCGCCATGGTGCTGCCCGCGCTGCTGCTGGTGCTGCGGCTGGCCGGCGAGCTGAACGCGCTGGCGCTGGGCGAGGCCCAGGCGCGGCTGCTGGGCGTGCCGGTGGAGCGGGTCAAGCTCATCGGCGTGGTGGCCGGTGCGCTGGCCGTCGGCGCCGTGACCTCGCTGACCGGCACCGTGGGCTTCATCGGCCTCGTCGCGCCGCATCTCGTGCGGCTGGCCGGCGGGCCCGACCACCGCGTCGTGCTGCCGGGCTCGGCCCTGCTGGGCGCCGCGCTGGTGATCGCGGCCGACACCGCCGCGCGCACCTGGTTCGCACCGGCCGAGCTGCCGCTGGGCGTGTTGACGGCCTTCATCGGCACGCCGCTCTTCCTCGCCCTGCTGTGGCGGCAACGGGAGCGGCTGTGAACGAGCTGCGCGTCGACGGTCTGCAGGTCCGGCGCGGGGCGCGCACGCTGCTGCAGGTGGACAGCCTGGCCTTCGCGCCGGGCCTCGTGCATGCGGTGCTGGGCCCCAACGGCGCGGGCAAGTCCACCTTGCTGTCGGCGCTGGCCGGGCTGGACGCCGGCTCGTGCGCCGCGGTGAGCCTGCACGGACGCCGCCTGGCCGACTGGCCTGCCCACGCACTGGCCCGCACGCGCGCGCTGCTGCTCCAGGACCACGCGGTGCCGCCGGGCCACAGCGCACGGGAAGTGGTCGAGCTGGGCCGCTATCCGCACCGCCGCCGCCCGCATCCCGACGAGCCCCGCCTGGCGCCCGCCGCACTGCAGCGCACCGGCGTCGCCGAGCTGGCGCAGCGCCGCTACGAGAGCCTGTCCGGCGGCGAACGCGCACGCGTGCAGCTGGCGCGCGTGCTGGCCCAGCTCCAGCCCCATCCGCAGGACGCCGCTGCCGCGCGCTGGCTGCTGCTGGACGAACCCACCGCCGCACTGGACCTGTCCCACCAGCACCTGGTGATGCGCCTGCTGCGCGAGCTGGCCGCCGAAGGGCTGGGGCTGGTCGTCGTGCTGCACGACCTGAACCTGGCCCTGCGCTACGCCGACCGCGTGGCCGTCGTCGCCGCCGGCCGCGTCGACAGCGCGGGGCCCTGCGACGCGGTGCTGCAGCCCGCGCGCATCGAACGCGTCTGGGGCGTGCGCTGCGCGCCCGTGCACGACGCCGGCGCCGCGCAGACGGTCCGCCAGTTCGTCTTTTCCTGACCGGCGCACGCGCCGGTTGACGTCTTTCCTTTTCATCACGAGCACATCGCCCAGACCACATGAGCCGCACCATCCATCGCCCCCGCCCCGCCGCCCTGGCCGCCGCCGCCGTGCTGTCCCTGGCCCGGCCGACCTTCGCGGCCGATGCCGCCACGACACCCGAGAAGCTGCCCACCGAGAGCGTGCGCGCCAAGGCCATCGAGGAACAGGCCAACGGCCCCGTCGACGGCTACCGCGCCAAGCGCTCGGCCACCGCGACCAAGACCGACACGCCGCTGAACGAGACGCCGGAATCCATCACCGTCGTCACCCGCGAGGAGATGCTCGACCAGGGAGCCAACGGAGTGCAGGACGCGCTCAACTACGCCGCGGGCGTGCGCTCGAACGCCTACGGCCTCGACTCGCGCTCCGACGGCACACGCATCCGCGGCACCGCACCCGACGAATACGAGGACGGCCTGCGCCGCCTCTTCAACTGGTACACCAGCAACACGCGCGTGGAGCCCTACGCGCTGGAACGCATCGAGGTGCTGCGCGGCCCGGCCGCGCTGATGTACGGCCAGGGCAGCACCGGCGGCCTGATCAACACCGTGTCCAAGCGCCCGCAGGCCGAGACCCAGCGCGAGGTCGGCGTGCAGCTCGGCAGCTGGAACCGCCGCCAGGTGCAGGCCGACCTCACCGGCGCGCTGAGCGAGGACGGCGAGTGGCTCTATCGCCTGGTCGCGCTCAAGCGCAAGGCCGACACGCAGGTGGACCACGTGCGTGACGACCGCACGGTGCTGGCGCCCTCGCTGACCTGGAAGCCTTCGGCCTCCACCAGCTGGACGCTGCTGGCGCTGTGGCAGCAGGACCGCTCGGGCTCGACCTCGCAGTTCTTCCCATGGGAGGGCGTGGCCACGCCCACGGCAAACGGCCGCCGCATCCCTACCCACACCTTCACCGGCGACCCGGACTGGGACCGCTACGACTCCGACCGCGCCAGCCTGACCTCGGTCTTCGAGCACCACTTCGACTCCGGCTGGACGTTCAAGCAGAACCTGCGCAGCTCGTACAACAAGGTGGACTACCGGTCGCTGTACGGGGACTCCTTCGGCAATGACATCACGCCTGCCGCGCCCGGCACCTACGGCTCGGGCGTGTCCGGCCTGTTCGGCCGCTTCGCCGACGCCTCGCTCACCAAGGTCCGCATGCTGGCCGCCGACCAGAACCTGGAGGGCACCGTGCAGACCGGCCCGCTGACGCACCGCGTGCTGCTGGGCCTGGACGTCGTCGAATACAAGCAGGCCTCGGCCAGCGGCATCGACTATCCGACCTACTACGGCGGCAGCGTGCCGCTGATCGACGTCTACGCGCCCCACTACGGCGGCTTCACTCCGCCGACGCTGACGGCCAACCCGCTGAGCTACCAGCGCCAGCTCGGCCTCTACCTGCAGGACCAGGTCAGGCTGGACCGATGGACCCTGGTCGCCGGCCTGCGCCGCGATCGCGCCGCCTCCGGCACCGAGGACGCACCGGCCGAACGCCACTACGCCACCAGCCGCCGCCTGGGCCTGATCCACGCCTTCGACAACGGCTGGTCGCCCTACGTCAACTACAGCGAGTCCTTCACGCCGGTGGCCGCGATCGACGCACAGATCTTCAAGCCCCAGCGCGGCCGCCAGGTCGAGGCCGGCGTGAAGTACCAGCCGGCCGACGGCAGCCTGCTGTTCACCGCGGCGGCCTACAAGCTGCGCGAGTCCAACCGCGTGGTCAGCCCGACAGCCACCACCTACGCGCAAATCGGCGAGACCAGGACACAAGGCCTGGAGCTGGAGTTCAAGTCCAGCGTGACCCGGGCGATCGACGTGGTCGCCAACTACACCTACACCGACATCGACCAGCAGCTGGAGCAGCTGCCGCGCAACCAGGCCTCCTTCTGGGGCAAGTGGCGCTTCGCGGTCGCGGGGATCGAAGGCTTCTCGGCCGGTGCCGGCCTGCGCTGGATGAGCTCCTTCCGCGACGTCGCCCATGCCTACAACGGCTCCGTCACCTCGACGGCGCCCGAGACGCCCGCCGTGACCCTGGTCGACGCCATGGTCGCGTGGGAGAACGCGCGCTGGCGCGCCGCGCTCAACGTCACCAACCTGTCCGACAAGGTCTATTACTCCACCTGCCTGAGCCGCGGCGACTGCTGGTACGGCGCCCGCCGCTCGGTGGTCGGCAGCCTGACCTACCGCTTCTGACACCACGTTCGCGCGCACCGGGGCCGGCCTGCCGGAGACCGCCCGGGCGCCATCGGATCTTCATCGCATCCATGCAACCGGCAACACCATGAGACCACCAGACAAGCATCGTCCCCTCGTCCTGCGCGCCGGCACCGCGGCCACCCTGCTGGCCGCCTGGCCGGCCTTCACGCAGACCGTGCCGCAGCCTGCGCAGGCGGCCTCCGGGCCCACCGCCCTGCCCGCGCAGGACGTGCGCGCCAAGGCACTGAAGGAGACCGCCACCGGCCCCGTTGCCGGCTACCGCGCCACGCGTTCGGCCACGGCCACCAAGACCGACACGCCGCTGGCCGAGACACCGCAGTCCATCTCCGTCATCACGCGCCAGCAGCTGGACGACCGCGGTGTCTCCAGCGTGGCCGAGAGCCTGCGCTACAGCGCGGGCGTCACGCCCGGCGCCTTCAGCTACGGCGGCGACGTGTTCGTGATGCGCGGCTTCAACGTCGACGACGAGGGCCTGCTGCTGGACGGCATGCGCGCCTTCAGCAACGTCTTCTCCTCCAGCATCGAGCCCTACGGCGCCGAACGCATCGAGGTGCTGCGCGGCCCGGCCTCGGTGCTCTACGGCCTGGCCACGCCGGGCGGCGTGGTCAACATCGTCAGCAAGCGGCCGCAGGCCGAGACGCTGCGCGAGGTCGGCGTGGAACTGGGCAGCTACAGCCGCCGCCAGGTCAACGCCGACTTCACCGGCAAGCTGGACGAAGCGGGCACGCTGCTGGGCCGCTTCACCTTCCTCGGCCGCAAGGCGGACACGCAATACGACTGGACGCGCGACGATCGCCTCTACATCGCGCCGGCGCTGACCTGGAAGCCGGACGCCGCGACCACGCTGACCTTCCTCGCCAGCTACAACCGCGACCGCCAGGCCTACGTCTGGGGCAGCCAGTACCACGTCTGGGGCACGGCGGCCGACGGCAGCCCGGTGGCCGGGCGGCCCATCGCGCAGCTGCCCAAGGACTTCAACTTCTCCGGCCCCGGGGTGGGCTTCGACCGCAGGATGGCCACCGCCGGCTGGCTGCTGGAGCACAGGCTCAACGACACGCTGACCTTGCGCCAGAACCTGCGCTATGCCGACATCAAGACCGACCGCAACGAGGTCTGGGCCAGCTACTTCGGCTCCGGCCTCGGCCTGCAGGCCGACGGCCGCACGCTGAACCGCATCGGCGTCTTCCGCCCCGACCGCGACCGCAACCTGCAGCTGGACAACCAGGCCGAGTGGCACTTCGGCACCGGGCCGCTGCAGCACACGCTGCTGACCGGCTTCGACCTGCGGCGCGTGCGCTTCCGCTCGGAGATCCGCACCGACGGCGTGATCCGCCCGCTGGACCTGTTCAACCCGAGCTGGGTGGAGCCCGACTGGGGCGCGATGAACACGATCTCCTCGCGCGACACCACGCACCAGCGGCAGGAAAGCGTCTATGCGCAGGACCAGGTCAAGCTGGGCGAGCAGTGGGCCTTCACCGCCGGCCTGCGCCGCGACCGCATCCGGCAGGACGCGAAGAACAAGAACGGCGTGGAGACCGACAGCGGCTGGATGGCCACCACCGGCCGCGTCGGCGCGGTGTGGCTCGCCGGCGACGGCTGGGCGCCTTATGCGAGCTGGTCCACCTCCTTCGAGCCCGTGGCCTCGCAGCAGGGCCGCAGCTTCGATCCCACCAGCGGCAAGCAGTTCGAGATCGGCACGCGCTGGCAGCCCGTGGGCAGGCCGTTCAGCCTGCTCGCCTCGCTGTACGACCTGCGCAAGACCAACGTCGTGATGACGATCGACAACGTGCTGGAGCAAAAGGGCGAGGTGCGGTCCAAGGGCGGCGAGTTCGAGTTCACCTGGACCCCGCAGCGCAACTGGGACCTGATCAGCGCGCTGACCTACACCGACGCGCGCATCACGCGCAGCAGCGGCACCGACCAGGGCAAGAGCGTCATCAACATACCCAAGGTCACCGCCTCGGTCTGGAGCATGTTCAAGCCCGCCGCCGTCCAGGGCCTGGGCCTGGGCCTGGGCGTGCGCCACGTCGGCGACTCGCGCAGCAGCAGCGCCACCGTGCGCAACCCGTCGAGCACGCTGATGGACGCCGCGCTGAACTACGAGGCCGGCCCGTGGCTGCTCGCGCTCAACGTCGACAACCTGTTCGACAAGACGGTGCTGACCAGCTGCGACGCCGCCCTGTGCACCGTGGCCTACCAGCGCAGCCTGCGCGCGCGCGCCACCTATCGCTGGTGAGGCCTCCACCCGCCCGGCCCTCGATGCCGATCCCCTCCCCCTCCGACCGCGGCGCCGACGTCGCCCACCGGCCGCAGCCGCGCCCGGTGGGGCTGGGCGTCGAAGCCTGGCTCTGAGCGCACATCAAGAGAAAGCCCGCCCCATGACCAACTCCGCCCTGCGCCGCTGGGCCTGGATCCACAAGTGGTCCAGCCTGGTGAGCACGATCTTCATGCTGCTGCTGTGCCTGACCGGCCTGCCGCTGATCTTCCACCACGAGATCGGCCACCTGCTGGGCACCGAGGTGGAAGCGCCCGAGATGCCGGCCGGCACGCCCACGGCCAGCCTCGACGAGGTGGCCGCCGCGGCGCGCGCCGTGCATCCGGGGCGCTACCTGCACTCGCTGTTCCGCGACGCCGACGAGCGCAACGTCTGGTTCGCCTTCGTCGGCGACCAGCCCGAATCCACCGAGGGCGACTCGGTGGCCATCGACGCGCGCACGGCCAAGGTGCTGGCCCAGCCCAAGTTCGACGAGGGCTTCATGTACGTGATGTTCAAGCTGCACGTGGACCTCTTCGCCGAGCTGCCCGGCAAGCTCTTCCTCGGCCTGATGGGCATCCTGCTGGTGGTGGCCATCGTCTCCGGCGTCGTGCTCTACGCGCCCTTCATGCGCAAGCTGGATTTCGGCACGGTGCGGCGCGACCGCTCCACGCGCCTGAAGTGGCTGGACCTGCACAACCTGCTGGGCATCGTCACGCTGAGCTGGGCCCTGGTGGTGGGCGCCACCGGCGTCCTCAACACCTGGGCCGACCTCGTCATCAAGTACTGGCAGTTCGACCAGCTGGGCAGGATCGTGGCGCCCTACAAGGGCCACCCGGTGCCGACCCGGCTCGCCTCGGTGGAGACCGCTGCCCGCATCGCCACCGCGCTGGAGCCCACGCTGGACCTGGCCTTCATCGCCTTCCCCGGCACCACCTTCTCCAGCCCACACCACTACGCCGTCTTCCTGCGCGGCACCGAGCCGCTGACCGCACGGCTGCTCAAGCCGGTGCTGGTGGACGCGCAGGACCTGAAGGTCAGCTACCACGGCGACCTGCCCTGGTACGTGACGGCGCTGCTGGTGTCGCAGCCGCTGCACTTCGGCGACTACGGCGGCATGCCGCTGAAGATCCTGTGGGCCGCGCTGGACGTGATCACGATCGTGGTGCTGGGCAGCGGGCTCTACCTGTGGTGGCAGCGGCGCAGGAAGCCGATCGAGGAACTCCTCACCGCCGCGGTGCCGGCCGCGCCGGAGGCCACGGCATGAAGCGCATCTGGTTGTGGCCGATCGTCATCGGCGTGCTGAGCCTGGCGGGGTTGATCGCGGGGCTGGTGTCGGACGGGACGGGTGACTGGCTGGCCTGGGCCGGGCTGGGCGTGCCGGTGGCGCTGTCTGCGGTGTTTGCCTGGCGCAAGCCGCGGCGCTGAGCCGGCGTCAGGGTGTCGAGGCTGCCGGCGGCATGCCCCGCGCCCTGAGCTGCGCGCAGTGGTCCGGCTCCGGCACCACATCCACCGCCTGCAGCTCGTCGAAGCCCGCCTGGTCCACCTCCGCCAGGTCCTGACCGCGCGCGATGAAGCCGATGCTGCGCAGTTGCAACTCGGGGGCCAGCGCCTGCAGGTGCACGGGTACGCCCGCCACGCGCGAGGCATGCTGGGCGCCGGCGTGCAGCACCACCACCGCAGCCGGGCGCGCCTTGTCGGCGGCCTGCATCACGGCCTCCGCCAGGCTGCGGTCGCGTGCCACCTGCATGCGGACCATCGCCGGCACCTGGGATTCGGGCAGCAGCCCGCAATGGCCGGCACGCACGGCATCGGCCAGGTGGGCGCGGGCGCCAGCGGGCACGGCGGTATCCCACTGCGCGTCCCTCATCTCCCCGCGCAGCCAGGCGCGGGGGCGGTTGCCGCCGAGCACCGGCACGCCGGCGCGCACGGCCGCCATCACCAGCGGGCCGTAGCGCTCCCAGGGCCAGGCTTGCTCCTGCCAGGACAGCACGCGGCGCACTTCGCTCTCCGCGATGTCACGCGGCAGGCCGGCGGTGCTGCGGCCGGAGTCGGCCATCTCCAGCACCAGGGCCTGCAGCCGCCGTCCCTCCGCCAGGTGGCGCACGGTGTCGGCGGCGGCCTGCTGGTGCGCGGGCTGGTCGTGGCTTTCGCCGATCAGCCAGACGGACTGGGCGCATGCCGGAACACCGGCCAGCGGAAGCAATACACCACCAAGCAGCGCATGCCAGCGCGACCGGAACGACATCATCAGCAGCCCCCTCAAGGCATCGACCCGAAGGGGATGGTAAGGCGTCCGAAGCGCCTTACTTCGCGTCCGGCGTGCTGACGAAGCCGACCTTGCTCAACCCGGCGCGCGAGGCATCGGCCAAGGTCTGCGCGACGTGGCGGTAGGACACCGCCTCGTCGGCGCGCAGGTGGATCTCCGGCTGCGGCGTCTTGCGGCCTTCCTCGGCGAAGCGGCGCGAGGCCTCCGCGCGGGTGACGACCTCGCCGTTCCAGAACAGCGTGCCGGAGGCGTCGATCGAGAAGTCGATCTTGCTCGGCGGCAGCTGGTTCACCTGGGAGCTGGCCTGCGGCAGGTCCAGCTTGACGGCGTGGGTCAGCAGCGGTGCGGTGACGATGAAGATCACCAGCAGCACGAGCATCACGTCGATCAGCGGGACCATGTTGATCTCGGACAGCGGTGCGCTGCCGTTCTTCTGGTCGAAACTGGCGAAGGCCATGGTGCGACTCCTCTATCTGTGCTGCGTGCGCCTCAGCGCGAGGCGGACTGGACCTTGACCTCGCGCACCGGCGCGCCGCCGTTCTGCTTGCCACCCAGCAGCTGGCCCATGGACAGGAAGGTGAACAGCTCGTGCGCGAAGGCATCCAGGCGCGCGGTCAGCACGCGGTTGGTCCGCGTCAGCCAGTTGTAGCCCATCACCGCGGGGATGGCGACGGCCAGGCCGACGCCGGTCATGATCAGCGCCTCGCCCACCGGGCCGGCGACCTTGTCCAGCGTGCCGGCGCCGGATGCGCCGATGGCCAGCAGCGCGTGGTACACGCCCCACACGGTGCCGAACAGGCCGACGAAGGGCGCGGTGGCGCCGATGGTGGCCAGGGCGGTGAGGCCGCTCTCCAGCCGCATCGTCTCCTCGTCCAGCACCTTCTTGATCGTGCGGGTCAGGAAGTCCTGGGCCGAGCCGGCCTCCTCCAGCTTGGCCGCGCCGTAGCGCGCATGGTGGACCTGGGCCTGCATCGCATGCGCGGTCAGGTGGCCGAAGGGCTCGTTGACGCCGTGGTTGGCCAGCTCGTTCTGCACGGCCTCCAGCGAGGTCGCGTTCCAGAAGAAGCTGAGGAAGCTGCGGCTGCGCTTCTGGCGGATCAGGTGGTTGACGCCCTTGACGAGGATCAGGCCCCAGGAGATCAGCGACATCAGCACCAGGATGCCGAACAGCGTCTTGCCGACGGCGTCGGTCTGCTGCAGGAAGTGCAGGAAGCCGGTCTGGGCCGCGACGGCGGCGGCGGTGCTCGCCGCGTCGGTGACGGGCTGGGCGGCAGGCAAGGCCGAGGCGGCGTTCGCAACGGAAGCGGCCACCGGGGCAAGGGTTTCGTTCATCACAGCTCCTTCAATTCGAGGCGGCGCGCAGGAACGCCGGATTCATTCGGATTCGAGTACCCAGTTGAACGGCTTGATCGCCGAGACCGCCATCGCCACGCCGCCCTGGATGCGAGGCTTGCAGCGGAACTGGCGTGCGGCCTCCACGGCCGCCTCGTCCAGACGCGAGAAGCCCGAGCTCTGCGAGACGCGCACGTTCTGCGGCACGCCCTTGGTGTCGATGGTCATCGCCACGATGGTCTGGCCCGATTCCTTGCGCCGGCGCGAGGCCATGGGATAGACGGTCGCCGGCTGCTCGCACTCCAGGTCGGACAAGGACACCGGCCTGGGCGCCGGGGCCGGGGCCGGCGGCGGTGCAGGCGCAGCAGGCGCAGGCGGTGCGGGCGGCGTGGTGTCCACCACCTTGGGCTCCTCCTTCGGCGGCTCCGGTGCCTGGAAGACAGGCTTGTCCACGGGCACCGGCGGCTTGGCCGCGACGACGGTTTCCTTGCGCGGCTTGGGCCGCTCGACGGGCCGCAGCTTCACGGGCTCGGGCGGCGGCGGCACGGGCGCCTGCACCGGCGAGATCCATTGCACGGTCATCGCCGAGATCGTCGGCTCGTGGACCTCGCGCTGCGACAAGTGGCTCACGACGAGGGCTATGGCCACGTGGGTGAGCACCACGGCGCCGCACAAGCCCGCGGTCGCTGCGGGGCCCAAGCCGTCACGGTGTTGAATGACCCAGGTCGAAGAAGACATGAACTCGGTTGGGACAACGGGAGGCGCCAGCGCGCCGAAAGTCGCAAATGATAATTATTCTTAAATGATCCAGCAAGGGAAACCCCGTGAGCGCGGAGGTAGGCCCTGCCGTGTTGCGGCAAGTCAAAAAACAGGTCAAAAAAAGAGGCGACCCGCAGGCCGCCTCCAACTCAACCAACCGCGCCGCGGCGCGGCTTCCCGTCAAACCTTGGCCGGTGCCGGCGTGCGGATCAGGTAGTCGAAGGCGCTCAAGGCCGCCTTCGCGCCCTCGCCCGCGGCGATGACGATCTGCTTGTAGGGCACGGTCGTCACGTCGCCGGCCGCGAACACGCCGGGCACCGAAGTCGCGTTCTTCACGTCGACCACGATCTCGCCGTGGCGCGACAGCTCCAGCGTGCCCTTGAGGAACTCGGTGTTGGGCACCAGGCCGATCTGCACGAACACACCTTCGAGCTCGACCTTCTTGATCTCGCCGCTGGCCAGGTCCTTGTAGGTCAGGCCGTTGACCTTCTGCCCGTCGCCGGTGATCTCGGTGGTCTGGGCCTGGGTGACGATCTCCACGTTGGGCAGGCTCTGCAGCTTCTTCACCAGCACCGCGTCGGCACGCAGCTGCGGTGCGAACTCCAGCAGCGTGACGTGGCCGACGACGCCCGCGAGATCGATCGCCGCCTCCACGCCGGAGTTGCCGCCGCCGATCACCGAGACGCGCTTGCCCTTGAACAGCGGACCGTCGCAGTGCGGGCAGTAGGCCACGCCGTGGTTGCGATATTCGTTTTCGCCGGGCACGTTGACCTGGCGCCAGCGCGCCCCGGTGGAGACGATGACCGAGCGGCTCTTCAGCACGCCGCCGTTGGCCAGCTTCACCTCGATCAGCCCGCCCTCGGTGGCCGCGGGCACGATCTGCTCGGCTCGCTGCAGGTTCATGATGTCCACGTCGTAGTAGCGCACGTGGGCCTCCAGCGCCGCGGCGTATTTCGGGCCGTCGGTCTCCAGCACCGAGATGTAGTTCTCGATGGCCAGCGTGTCCAGGGTCTGGCCGCCGAAGCGCTCGGCCAGCACGCCGGTGCGGATGCCCTTGCGCGCGGTGTAGACGGCCGCGGCCGCGCCGGCGGGGCCGCCGCCGACGATCAGCACGTCATAGGGCTCCTTCGCGCTGAGCTTGGCGGCCTCGCGTGCGGCAGCACCGGTGTCCAGCTTGGCGACGATCTCCTCCAGCAGCATGCGGCCGGAGGCGAAGGGCTTGCCGTTGAGCCAGACCGCGGGCACGCCCATGATCTCGCGCTCCTCGACTTCCTTCTGGAACAGGCCGCCGTCGATCACCACGCTGCTCACGCGCGGGTTCAGCACGGCCATCAGGTTCAGCGCCTGGACCACGTCGGGGCAGTTGTGGCAGGTCAGGGACATGTAAGTCTCGAAGCGCAGGTCGCCTTCGAGGGCCTTGATCTGGTCGATGACCTCCTGCTCCACCTTGGGCGGATGGCCGCCCACCTGCAGCAGCGCCAGCACCAGCGAGGTGAACTCGTGGCCCAGCGGGATGGCCGCGAAGCGCAGCTTGATGTCGCCGCCGATGCGGTTGAGGCTGAAGGAGGGCTTGCGCGCATCGTTGCCGTCGGTGCGCAGCGTGATCTTGTCGCTCAGCGACACGATGTCCTGCAGCAGGCCGTGCATGTCGCGGGCGTTCTCGGAGTCGTCCAGCGAGGCGACGATCTCAAAGGGCTGCGTGACCCGTTCGAGATATGCCCCGAGCTGCACTTTGAGATCGTTGTCCAACATGGCTGTGTCCTTTCTTTCTTGCTTTCTGCTTGAGAGAGCCGAGGGGCGGGAAGCAGGCCGGCCTTGTGAGCCGACCCACCCCCATCCATCAGCCGATCAGTTCTTGATCAGTCCAAAACGTTCAATGCGTTTACGTTGAGACGCAGACGCTCAGATCTTGCCGACCAGGTCCAGGGACGGCTTCAGCGTCTTGGCGCCTTCGTTCCACTTGGCCGGGCAGACCTGGCCGGGGTTGGCCGCCGTGTACTGGGCAGCCTTCAGCTTGCGCACGGTTTCCTTCACGTCGCGGGCGATCTCGTTGCTGTGGATCTCGGCGGTCTTGATGACGCCGTCCGGGTTGATCACGAAGGTGCCGCGCAGCGCCAGGCCCTCTTCGGGGATGTGCACGCCGAAGGCGTTGGTCAGCTGGTGGGTCGGGTCGCCGACCAGGGGGAACTTGGCCTTGCCCACGGCGGGGCTGGTCTCGTGCCACACCTTGTGCGAGAAGTGGGTGTCGGTGGTGACGATGTAGACCTCGGCACCGGCCTTCTGGAACTCGGCGTAGTGCTCGGCCGCATCCTCGATCTCGGTCGGGCAATTGAAGGTGAAGGCGGCCGGCATGAAGATCAGCACGGACCACTTGCCCTTCAGCGTCTCGTTGGAGACATCGATGAATTCGCCCTTGTCGCCGCGGTTGACGAAGGCGGTGGTCTTGAACGGCTGCACTTGGGTATTGATCAAAGACATGGCTTGCTGCTCCTGTTGGGTGGTTGAGAGAAAACGGGAAGTGGATGTTAGGCCGGGGCGGCAATAGTGAAAAATTGATAGATCGAATGTAATCGATTGAGTGCGGCTATTGATCTTGGGCCACCGCAACCCTCCAAACGCATCATCTGCATTCTTCTGCGCGCTACATGCAGCTTTTCTCCCAACTCTTCACTGAGCTCGATGCCTACACCGCCACGCGGGCCAAGCTGGCTGCTCTGGTGCGCTACTTCGCCGAGGCCCCGCCCGCAGACGCCGCCTGGGCGGTCTATTTCCTGGCCGGTGGCAAGCCGCGGCAGGTGCTGCCCACCGCCCGGCTGCGCGAATGGGCCTGCGAGGCCGCGGGCATCGAGGACTGGCTGTTCGAGGCCAGCTACCAGACCGCCGGCGACCTGGCCGAGACCATCGCCCACCTGCTGCCGCCGCCCGATCCGGCCGCCGCGGCCCAGCCCCTGGGCCTGGCGCACTGGGTGGAAGAGCGCCTGCTGCCGATGAAGCACTGGCCGCCCGAGCGCCAGCGCGAGGCCCTGCGCGGCTGGTGGGCCACCCTGGACTGGGACGGCCGCTTCCTGCTGACCAAGCTGATCGGCGGCGGCTTCCGCGTCGGCGTCAGCCGGCTGCTGGTGATCCGGGCGCTGGCGGCCCACGCCCGGCTCGACCCGCAGGTGGTCGCCCAACGCATGGTCGGCTGGACCTCGTCATCGGCCCAGCCGACCGCCGAACGCTACCTGGCGCTGGTGTCCGCCGCCGACCCGCAGCGCGACGCCGGCCAGCCCTACCCCTTCTTCCTCGCCCACCCGTTGGATCCGGTGCTGGCCGAATCACCGCATGAGCTGCAAGCCGCCCTCGGCCCGGTCACGGACTGGCTGGCCGAATGGAAGTACGACGGCATCCGCGGCCAGGTCGTCGCCCGGCCCACGCCCGACGGCAACACCGCCTGCATCTGGTCGCGCGGCGAGGAGCTGGTGAGCGATCGCTTCCCCGAACTCGTCGCGATGGCCAGCGAGCTGCCGCCGGGCACCGTGCTCGACGGCGAGATCCTGGTCTGGCGCGACGAGGCGCCCGCAACCTTCGCCCTGCTGCAGCAGCGCATCACGCGCAAGACGCTGACCAGGAAGCTGCTGGCCGACGCGCCCGTGGCCTTCGTCGCCTACGACCTGCTGGAGCAGGACGGCGCCGACCTGCGCACGCTGCCCCAGCGCGAGCGCCGCGCGCGGCTGGAGGCGCTGGCCGCCGCGATGCCGCAGCCCTCGGCGCTGAAGCTGTCGCCGTTGGTGAGCACCGGCTCCTGGGAGGCACTGGCCGCCGAGCGCCTGCAATCCCGCGCGCGCGGCGTCGAGGGCCTGATGCTCAAGCGTGCCGACTCCGGCTACGGCATCGGCCGCACCAAGGCCCAGGGCCTGTGGTGGAAGTGGAAGATCGACCCGATGACAGCCGACGCGGTGCTCATCTACGCACAACGTGGGCATGGGCGCCGGGCCGGCCTCTATACCGACTACACCTTCGCCGTCTGGAACCGCCCGCCGCTGGACGCTGCGGAAGCGCAGGCGGTGATCGACGCCATCGAGCGCCGCGAGCCCGCGCGCGACGGCGCACTGCAGCTGGTCGCCTTCGCCAAGGCCTACTCCGGCCTGACCGATGCGGAGTTCACGCGCATCGACCGCGTGATCCAGCAGACCACGCTGGAGAAGTTCGGCCCGGTGCGCAGCGTCAAGCCCAGCCTGGTGTTCGAGCTGGCCTTCGAGGGCATCCAGCGCAGCCCGCGCCACAAGAGCGGCATCGCGCTGCGCTTCCCGCGCATGCTGCGCATCCGCGAGGACAAGCCGTTGCACGAGGCGGACACGCTCGCCAGCCTGGAAGCCCTGCTCAAGCGCTGACGCGCGTCGTCGCAGGGGGGCGGGCCTCGTAATGGAAGACCTTGCTGACGATCTGCCAGCGACCGTCCAGGTGGACCAGCGTCAGGAAGTCGACGAAATCCTTGCCCGGGATGGAGCACTGCAGCGTCGCGCGCGCCGTCACCGGCCCGGCGAATTCGATGGCCAGGACGCGGTCCGTCCTTGCATGGCCCTGGCTGCGGGGCGAGGCCCGCGCATCGACGACGGGGAAATACTCCTGCATGCCCAGGTGGAGCAGCCGGCCCTCGGTCGCGCAGGCATAACGAGCCTCAGGATGGAAGACGCGGGCCAGGCGGGCCGTGTCGCCGTCGTACAGGCCGTCGAGGTAGTCCTGCAGCACGGACACCACACCGACGAAGTCGGCCGCGGCCGTCATGACTGCCGCCTGCGGAACTCGGGGACGGGCAGCCCACCCACCCCCCAGTTGTCCGGGTCGACTTCATCGATCACCACGTGGGTCAAGGCCGGGCTCTTGTCCAGCACGCGAGACAAGAGCTCGGTCACGCCGGCGATCAGCGCGGCCTTCTGCTCACGCGTCACGCCCTCTCGCGTGACCTGGATGTTGACGTAGGGCATCACGATCCTCCGCGTCAGGCCAGGCGCCGCGCCACGCCGGCGATGCGCTCGCCGAACAGGCGCGCCGTCTTCAGGTCTCCCGCGGCCATCTCGTCGGGCGAGGCGTCGGCCGGCGTGGCGGTCATCAGGCCCGTGAAAGAGGCCAGGTAGTTGGTGTCGTCGCGCACCGACGCCTTGGTGTTGGCCGGCGGCATGCCGGTGCCCACCCACAGCATCCCGTGCTGCTGCGACAGCGCCACCAGCGTGGACAGCGTGCTCAGCTTGTCCCCGTTGATGCCGGCGCTGTTGGTGAAGCCGGCCGCGAGCTTGTCCTTCCAGCCCTGGCGCGCCCATACCGACGAACTGGCGTCGGCGAACTTCTTGAACTGCCAGCTGACATTGGCCATGTAGGTGGGCGAGCCGAACACGATGACGCGGGAGGCGTCCAGATGCGCCCAGGCCTGCGGCGGCAACTCGCCGTGCTGATCGATGGGCAGCAGCGTGCCGCCGCTGCCGCAGGCGATGGCCTCGGCGACCTTGAGCGTGTGGCCGTAGCCGCTGTGGAAGACTATGGAGATGGACGGGTTCATGGCGATGCGCGATGGAAAGCGATGGAGGCCTCCAGCGTATTCAGGCAGCATCGATTGATAAACTGACCGCTTGTCACTTCATTGATTACATAAGATTACCCATGGGCCGCCGCTTCGGGGACGTGATGCTGGGAAGCATCGAGCTGTTCTGCCTCGCCGCGGAGCTGGGCAGCTTCACCGCCGCCGCCGCCCAGGCGGGGCTGACGCCGGCAGCCGTGAGCCGTTCCATCGCGCGCCTGGAGGAACGGCTGCAGGTGCGCCTGTTCGTGCGCAGCACGCGGCAGATCCGCCTGACGGACGGGGGCCGGGCCTACTTCGCGCAATGCCGGCAGGCATTGGCCCAGCTGGGCGAAGCCGAGCGCGAGCTCACCGGCACCCAGGCCGAGCCGGCCGGCATCGTGCGCGTCAGCGTGCCCACCACGCTGGGACACCACCGCGTGCTGCCCGCGCTGCCGGGCTTTCGTGCGCGTTATCCCAAGGTCCGCGTCGAGGTGCAGCTGGGCAACCGCAACGTGGATTTCACGACCGAGGAGTTCGACCTCTCCATCCGGGCGCGCGCCCAGGCGGATTCCGGCCTGGTCGCGCGCAAGCTGCTGGATGCCGAGCTGGTCGTGGTCGCCGCGCCCGGCTACCTGCGGCGCGCCGGCACGCCGCGTGCGCCCGCCGATCTGGCGGGCCACGAATGCATCCAGTTCCTGCTGCCCAGCACCGGGCTGCCCGTTCCCTGGGTGTTCAGGCAGGATGGGAAGGACTTCGAAATGGCGACCGGCGGCGGCTTCACCTGCGCGGACGACGTACTGGGCACGGTGACCTTGGCGCGCCACGGCGCGGGCCTGCTGCAGACCTATCGCTTCGTCGTGGAGGAGGACCTGGCCCGCGGCGCGCTGAAGGAGGTGCTGCGCGACCACGGCGGGCGCTCGCGGCCCTTCTCCATCCTCTACCCCGCCAGCCGTCACATGCCGCTGCGCGTGCGGGCCTTCATCGACTACCTCGTCGAGCAGACGGCCGACCTCTCCGCTCCTGGCGACGGCCCCATCCGAAACGGTAAAAGGCCACGCAGGCGCGGATGAGGCTTTTCGGCGCGCGCCGGCATCCACAAGCACGTCACGAGCTCATGGCACAAACCCCCATCTCTTGTCACTGAAGGCCCAGGCCGCAGCGGCCGATGAAGAACTCAAGAGAGGGACCCAAGATGTTCGGGATGCGTTCGCTGGCCAGGTGGTGGCCGATGTCGTTGTCGATGAGATTCCTGCCCTGGAGCCGCCGCGCCGTGCGAAGCGCACGCAAGCCCCCGCCCGGACCGACGACCGTGCAGGTGGACTACATCCCGCGCAGCGAAGCCTTCCCCGAGGACCTGGATCCACCGCCCAAGGTGCAGTCCTTCTCCCACTGGGGCATGCACTGACGGGACTTCCCGCCCCCGACCGAACCGGGGGGCTTGACGGCCGGCGGCCCACACCGGCGGTGAGCAGGCGCTAGCATCGCTGCTTCCTGCCTCCGCGCCCGGAACCCGCCATGCCCGTCAATCCCGTTCCGCACCCGGCCGCCATCGCCGCCAACTCCCCCGCCCTGCCCGACGAGGACATCGGCGTGCCCGTGTCCACGCGCATCCGCGAGCGCGTCCAGCAGGCGCAGCAGCGCTTCCATGCCAACGACAACATCTCGAAGTTCATCGAGCCCGGCGAGCTGGAGCGCATGCTCGACGAGGTCAGCGTGAAGATGCAGGGCGTGCTGGAGAGCCTGGTGATCGACACCGAGAGCGACCACAACACCCAGGACACCGCGCGCCGCGTGGCCAAGATGTTCCTGACCGAGGTCTTCAAGGGCCGCTATGTCGCCGAGCCCGCGATCACCGAGTTCCCGAACGTCGAGCACCTCAACGAGCTGATGATCGTGGGCCCCATCACCGTGCGCAGCGCCTGCTCGCACCACCTGTGCCCGATCATCGGCCGCGTGTGGATCGGCGTGATGCCCAACGAGCACTCGAACCTGATCGGCCTGTCCAAGTACGCCCGCCTGGTGGACTGGATCATGAGCCGCCCGCAGATCCAGGAAGAAGCCGTGACCCACGTCGCCGACATCCTGCAGGACCGCATGCAGCCCGACGGCCTGGCCGTCGTGATGGAGGCCGACCACTTCTGCATGCAGTGGCGCGGCGTCAAGGACATGGACTCCAAGATGATCAACAGCGTGATGCGCGGCTCCTTCCTGAAGGACCCGGACCTGCGGCGCGAATTCCTCGCGCTGATCAACAGCAAGCGCAACGGCGGCTGACATGCTGGTGCGCCTGCTCTACGCCAGCCGTGCCATCCAAGCGGTGAACGCCGAGTTCGTCGACTCGGTGCTCGCGCAGTCGCGTGCCCACAACCCGGCGCATGGCATCACCGGCATCCTGTGCTGGAGCGAGGACGTCTTCATGCAGGTGCTCGAAGGCGGGCGCGGCCCGGTCAACGAGCTCTACGGCCACATCGTGCGCGACAGGCGCCACCGCGACGTGGTGCTGCTGAGCTACGAGGAGATCACCGAGCGCCGCTTCTCCGGCTGGACCATGGGCCAGGTCAACCTGGCCAAGATCAACCCGTCGATGCTGCTCAAGCACTCGGAGCGGCCGGTGCTGGATCCCTACGCCGTGACCGGCGGCGCCTCGATGGCGCTGCTGCAGGACCTGATCGCCACGGCGTCCATCATCGGCCGGCCTTGTTGAAGGGCCGGGGGCGATGAGGCTGCTCGGCGTCGACTTCACCAGCGCGCCGACGAAGCGCAAACCCATCGTCGCCGCCTGGGGCACGCCGGCCGGCAGCGTGGTGCGGCTGGACACCCTGCAGCCCTGCACCGGCTTCCCGGCCTTCGAGGCCGTGCTGCGCACCCCCGGCCCCTGGGTCGCGGGCTTCGACTTCCCTTTCGGCCTGCCGCGCGAGCTGGTGGAACACCTGGGCTGGCCCACGCAATGGCCCGCGCTGATCGCCCACTACGCCGCGCTGGAGCGCGACGCCATCCGCGACACCTTCGCCGCGTTCTGCGATGCGCGGCCGGCCGGCGGCAAGTTCGCGCACCGTGCCACCGACGGGCCCGCCGGCTCGTCGCCGTCGATGAAATGGGTCAACCCGCCGGTGGCCTTCATGCTGCATGCGGGCGCGCCGCGCCTGATCGACGCCGGCCTGGAACTGCCCGGCCTGCATGCGGGCGACGCGCAGCGCGTCGGCCTGGAGGCCTACCCCGGCCTGCTGGCACGCGAGTTCCTGGGCACGCGCTCCTACAAGAACGACGAGCGCGCCAAGCAGACGCCCGAGCGGCTGATCGCCCGCAAGGACCTGGTCGACGCGCTGGAGCAGGGCCGTTCGCGCCTGGGCCTGCGCCTGAAGCTCAGCCACGCCCAGCGCGAAGCCCTGGTGGACGACGCCAGCGGCGACCTGCTGGACGCCGTGCTCTGCCTGCTGCAGGCCGGCTGGGCGGCGCAGCAGGGCGCGCCGCGCTACGGCCTGCCGGAAGCGGTGGACCCGCTCGAAGGCTGGATCGTCGCCGCGCCCATCGAGGCCAAGCCCGTCAAAGCTCCAGCTCGAAAGACTGCGGCGACAGCGCCCGCCCGTTGACGCGCAGGTCCAGGTGCTGCGTGCCGGCGTAGTGCCGGCGCGTGGTCACCGCGATGAAGCGATGCGCCTTGTGCAGCTCCAGCGATTCGCCCGGCTGCAGCTCGCGCGTGAACCACTTGAAGACCTTGGCGCCGTGGCTGCCGTTGGCCTTCAGGAAGTGGATGGCGTAGTCCACCACCACCTTCACCGCCGTGTCCTGCGGGTTGCGCAGCACCAGGCCCAGCTGCAGCTCGCCGCCTTCCTTCAGCACCCTGGGCGACAACGGCAGCGCCCGGGCCTCCAGCTCCACCGCAGGGTCCACGCCCATCAAGGCCAGGGCCTGCGGGTCGCCGGCCTTGATCAGCGTGCGAAGCGCGTGCCGCACCACGCGCCTGCGATGCGCCTCGTCGCGTTCGGCGAGCCACTGCGCGGCCACGTCGATCGCGAGCTGGGGATGGTCCTTCGCGATGTCGTTGAGATGGTTGGCCACGCTGCGCCGCACGTCCTCGCAGGGGTCGTCCACCAGTGCATGCAGCAGCGGCAGGCAGGGCGAGGGATCGCCGACGAAGGCCGTCAGCCGCATGCCCCAGGGCAGGCGCGGGCGCGTGCCCTCGCTGCACAGGCGGCGCACGCCGGCCAGCGGCGAGCGCGTCCAGTACTGCAGCACCACCAGCGTGGCGGCGGCGTCGTGGTGCAGGAAGGGGCGGATGGCGAACTCGGAGGACGAGCGCTGGGTCAGCTCATGCAGGCAGGCCAGCGCGCGCTCGGGGTGCGCCTGGCCGGCACGCGCCACCCACTCGTTCAGGCACCAGACGGCCCAGCCTGACAGGCCGTCGTCCAGCGCACGCGGCAGCGTGTCGTCGCCCGGCTGCTGCATCGAGGCCAGGCTGGCCTCGACGATGCCGCAGGCCCGCGCGAAGTCCTGCGGCAGCTCGTCGGCCAGCACGGCGGCCACGTGCAGGATGCGCTGCTTGAGCTCCATCCCCTGCAGGCCGCGCTTCGCCGCGGCAGCGAAGCGCTTGCGGTCGAAGCCCGGCCACACGTTGTGCAGGCAGCGGGCGATGTGCTCGACGACCTCCGCGTTGACGAAGTTCTTGAACGGCTCCACGCGCTCAGGATTGCGCAGGCAGGAAGCCGTCCACCGACAGGTAGCGCTCGCCGGTGTCGTAGTTGAAGCCCAGCACCTTGGCCCCCGCCGGCAACTCGGGCAGCTTCTGGGCGATGGCCGTCAGCGTGGCGCCGCTGGAGATGCCCACCAGCAGGCCCTCCTCGCGCGCGGCGCGGCGCGCGTACTCGCGCGCCGCCTCGGCGTCGACCTGGATCACGCCGTCCAGCAGGTCCACCTGCAGGTTCTTCGGGATGAAGCCGGCGCCTATGCCCTGGATGGGGTGCGGCGAGGGGCTGCCGCCGGAGATCACCGGGGAGGCAGCGGGCTCGACGGCGAACACCTTCAACTGCGGCCAGGCCTTCTTCAGCACCTGGGCGCAGCCGGTGATGTGGCCGCCGGTGCCCACGCCGGTGATCAGCGCATCCAGCCCTTCCGGGAAGTCCTTCAGGATCTCCTGTGCCGTGGTGCGCACGTGCACGTCGATGTTGGCCGGGTTCTCGAACTGCTGCGGCATCCAGGCGCCGGGCGTCGAGGCGACGATCTCCTGCGCACGGGCGATGGCGCCCTTCATCCCCTTCTCGCGCGGGGTGAGGTCGAAGGCGGCGCCGTAGGCCAGCATCAGGCGGCGGCGCTCGACGCTCATGCTGTCGGGCATCACGAGGATCAGCTTGTAGCCCTTGACCGCGGCCACCATCGCCAGGCCGATGCCGGTGTTGCCGGAGGTGGGCTCGACGATCGTGCCGCCGGGCTTGAGCGCGCCGCTTTTCTCGGCGTCCTCCACCATGGACAGCGCGATGCGGTCCTTGATCGAGCCGCCCGGGTTGGCTCGCTCGGACTTGATCCAGACGTTGGCGCCGGCGCCGAACAGGCGGTTGATGCGGATGTGCGGCGTGTTGCCGATGGTCTCGAGGATGTTCTGCGCTCTCATGCTGGCCTCTGCTCGCAAGGATGTGGGGTGATCCGGCAGGATAAGCCAGTACAAGCGCGCCGCCGCCGGCTGCGCGACACTCCCGCCTCCCCCGTTCGAAGCACACAAGATGAAGCCGCTCGCCCGCCTCGCGTTCTCCTGCCTGCTCACGATCGTCACGCTGGCCGGCCTGCTGCCCATGGCCGCCCACGCCGACGACTTCCTCGACGTCGACGCCGCCTTCCGCCTGCAGCCGCAGGCCGCGGACGGCCGCGTCGTGCTGGCCTTCGACATCGCACCCGGCTACTACCTCTACCGCGAGCGCTTCGGCTTCCAGCCCCAGGGCGACGGGCCCTTGCCCACCGACATCCGCTATCCCCGCGGCGAGATCAAGCACGACCCCAACTTCGACCAGAAGATGGAGGTCTTCCACCAGGCCGTGCGCGTGGAGGCGGGCTTCGACGCCAAGGCCCCCGCCGGCGAGACCGTGCTGAAGGTGAGCTACCAGGGCTGTGCCGAGGCGGGCCTGTGCTACCCGCCGAAGAGCCGGCTGCTGCGCGTCACGCTGGGCGAAGGCGGCAAGGTGACGGCCGTGGCCGATGCCGATGCGGGCACGCCGGGA
>SCTQ01000380.1 GCA_004322345.1 Aquabacterium sp.
TCCATCGCCTCGAAGCCGGGGAGCGGGACGCGGGTCAGCCTGAGCCTGCGGCCGCCGCGGGCCGCCGGATCCTGACGCCGCGCAGCCGGCCGTGCGGCTCGTCCGGGGCGCGGGGCAGCGGCAGCATGGCGAGCATCGCGCGGGCCCCCTCCCCCGTGGTCGGAGGGGTCCCGCTCCAGGGAACCCCGAGGCGGCGGCGGGGATCACTCTGAGCCCGGATTCGCCGTGGCCGGCCCCGTCCGCCACAGGCCCTAAGCTCCACGCATGCATCCCCTGCTCACCCGCCTGCGCGCCGCCTCCTGGCCCCTGAAGGCCCTCGCCGCCGTCGCCGCCTGCTTCCTGGCCGGCATCCTGGTCGTCCTGCTGATGGCCGCCTGGTACTACCCGCAGCTGCCCTCGCTGGACAAGGTCATCGACTACCAGCCGCGCCAGCCGCTGCAGGTCTTCAGCCGCGACGGCGTGGAGCTGGCGCAGTTCGGCGCCGAGCGGCGGCAGTTCGTGCCCATCGCCCAGATCCCCAAGCTGCTGCAGGACGCGGTGATCTCCGTGGAGGACGCGCGCTTCCGCGAGCACGGCGGCATCGATGCCAAGGGCGTGCTGCGAGCCGTCGTCGCCAACCTGACGCCCGGCGGCATGCGCCAGGGCGCCTCCACCATCACCCAGCAGGTGGCGCGCACCTTCTTCCTGACCAAGCGCCTGACGGCCGAGCGCAAGATCAAGGAAGCCATGCTGGCGCTGAAGATCGAGCAGCAGCTGGACAAGGACAAGATCCTGGAGCTCTACCTCAACCAGATCTTCCTCGGCCACCGCACCTACGGCTTCGCCGCCGCCGCGCAGACCTACTTCGGCAAGCGCCTGGACGAGCTGACCGTCGGCGAGACGGCGATGCTCGCCGGCCTGCCGCAGAACCCCTACTACGCCAACCCGCTGTCCAACATGGAACGCGCCCGCGCACGCCAGCTGGTGGTGCTGCAGCGCATGCGCACGGTGGGCGTGATCGACGATGCGCAGCTGGCCGCCGCCCAGGCGGAGAAGCTGGTGGCCCGCCCCGCGCCGCGGCCCGTCGTGCACGCCGAGTACGTCGCCGAGATGGCGCGCCAGGTGGTGCACGAGCGCTACGGCGAGCAGGCCTACACCCAGGGCCTGCATGTCTACACCTCCATCATCGCCACCGACCAGCAGGCGGCCTACGAGGCCCTGCGCCGCGGCGTGCTGGCCTACGAGCGCAAGCAGGCCTTCCGCGGCCCCGAGGACCAGGAGGACCTGCCCGAGAGCACGCCCGACGAGGCCCAGGCCGCTGCCAAGGCGCTGCAGGACTACGACGACGACGAGGACCTGCGCGTGGCCATCGTCACGCTGGCCACGCCCAGGCAGCTCTCCGCGCGCCTGGCCACCGGCGAGGAGGTCCAGCTCAACCCCGAGAGCCTGCGCTGGGCCCGCGCCGCGCTGGCACCGCGCGCCCGGCACGACCTGGCGATCCACCGCGGATCGATCATCCGCGTGGTCCAGGTGAAGAAGCCCAAAGGCGAGCCGGCCTGGACGCTGGCGCAATGGCCGCAGGTGCAAGGCGCCTTCGTCTCGCTGGACCCGGGCACCGGCCGCGTGCGTGCGCTGGTGGGCGGCTTCGACTTCAGCAGCGGCCAGTTCAACCGAGCCACCTCGGCCCAGCGCCAGCCGGGCTCCAGCTTCAAGCCCTTCCTCTATTCCGCCGCGCTGGAGCACGGCGTGATGCCGGCCACGCTGGTCAACGACGCCCCCTTCTCGCAGGGCAACTGGAACCCGCAGAACGCCGACGGCAACTTCGACGGCCCGATCACGCTGCGCCAGGCGCTGGCGCGCTCGAAGAACATGGTCAGCATCCGCGTGCTGCAGCAGATCGGCGTGGGCGCCGCGCTGGACTGGACCAGCCGTTTCGGCTTCGCGCCGGACAAGCAGCCCGACAGCCTGGCCCTGGCCCTGGGCGCCGGCAGCACGACACCGCTGCAGCTGGCCTCGGCCTATGCCGTCTTCGCCAACGGCGGCTTCCCGGTGACGCCGACGGTGATCGAGCGCATCACCGACGCCGAAGGCAAGGTGATCTACGAGGCCCCGCTGACGCCCGCCCCCACCGAGGCCACGCGCGTGATCCCCGAGCGCAACGTCTTCATGGTCGACAGCCTGCTGCAGGAAGTGACCCGCGGCGGCACCGCCGCGCGCGCCCAGCAGAGCCTGCGCCGGCCCGACATCTACGGCAAGACCGGCACCACCAACGACGCGGTGGACGCCTGGTTCGCCGGCTTCCAGCCCTCGGTGGTGGCCGTCGTCTGGATGGGCTACGACGACCCGAAGAGCCTGGGCAGCCGCGAGAGCGGCGGCGGGCTGTCGCTGCCGGTGTGGATCGACTACATGGGCAAGGTGCTCAAGGGAGTGCCGGTGCGCGAGCTGGCGCCGCCTGCGAGCGGCGTCGTGCGCGCGGAGGTCAACGGCGTGGACGACTGGGTGTATGCGGAGGCCCAGCAGCAAGGGGAGCTGGTGGAGCGCATCGACGTGGAGGAGCGGCCCTGGTGGCAGTTCTGGGAGGGCGAGCCGAAGGGGCGGGAGCAGGACGCGCCATCGCGGCAGGAGCAGCAGCCGAACAAGACGATGCGCGGGCTGCCCGACGGGTTGTGAGCTCGCGGCGCGTGCGCCCGCACCATCAGCCCAGCACGGCGCCGACGTAGCGGAACACCCCCATCGCCGCCACCGACAGCGCCAGCAGGCCCGCCCCCGCGCGCGAGGCGACGGCGCTGCGCAGCTGCAGCGCCGCCAGTTGCGCGGCATCGGGCGCCGCGCCACCTGCGGCAGCGGCCGCCTGCAGCTGCGCCAGCTTCAGGCCCGCGGGCCGCCCGATCAGCAAGCCCGCGCCGAGAGCCAGCAAGGCGGCAACGGCACCGGCCTTCAGCACCAGCCCCGACGCCGAGCCGTCCTGGGCATGCAGCACGTGGAAGAGGTAGACCCCGCTGACCACCGTCGCCAGCGCGGCCACGATGGACGCCATTCCCGCACGCCGGGCCACCATGCCCAGCCAGCGCCCCGCCCCTTGCGCGCCGTG
>SCTQ01000381.1 GCA_004322345.1 Aquabacterium sp.
GGAGCACCCATGATCAGCCTCGAGTTCCTCCTCACCTCCCTCGTCGTCGTGCTGGTCCCCGGCACCGGCGTCATCTACACCGTCTCCACCGGCATCACGCAGGGGCGGCGCGCCAGTGTCTATGCGGCCCTGGGCTGCACCGCCGGCATCGTGCCCCACCTGCTGGCCACCCTGCTGGGGCTGGCCGCGGTGATGCACACCAGCGCCCTGGCCTTCCACGCGCTGCGTTATGCGGGCGTGGCCTATCTGTTCTATGTCGCCTGGGCGACCTGGCGCGACCGCTCGGCCTTCGCGGTGGACGGCAGCCTGGCCAGGGTCTCGCCTGCCGGGCTGGTGACCAAGGCCTTCCTGCTGAACATCCTCAACCCCAAGCTGACGATCTTCTTCCTGGCCTTCCTGCCGCAGTTCGTCGACGCGCACGCCCCGCATCCGCTGGCGCAGCTGCTGGCGCTCAGCGCCGTGTTCATGGCGATGACCTTTGCGGTCTTCGTGGTCTACGGCTGCGTCGCGCACGCCTTCCGCGCCCACGTCATCGGATCGGCCACCGTCCAGCGCTGGCTGCGCCACGGCTTCGCGGCGGCGTTCGCGGGGCTGGGGATCCGGTTGGCCCTGGACGAAAAATGACTACCAACCAGGGAGCCACGACCATCGACCGACTCATCGCCATCGGCCTCGCGCTGCTTGCGGCCAGCGCCGCCGCCGCCGAGCCCAACCCGACGGACAACCCGTCGTCGTTCACCCCGCAGCGCGATGCCGCGGTCGTCTACGTGAAGGAGCGCTCCTTCTACATTTCGCGCATGGCCCAACGGTGCAGGAAGATCCTGGACATGCCGGAATCTCCCGACTCGCAGCCCGAGGCCACCGCCTGGAACGCCGCCAACCGCCGCTACAGCACGGCGGTCGCGATCTACGAGAGCAAGCAGCAGCCCGCCGATCCCATACAGGCCTTCCAGTCATCCCTCGCCCTGGGCAAGGAACGCTTGAAAAGCGCGTACGCGAAGGCCGATCGCGAACTGGATTCGAGCGACGACAGGACGCTGCGATGCAATCGGTTCTTTGCGGACAGCCAAGCCGGGAAGCTCGACATCACGCCGCAGGATGAGCACTACGAGGTGCTTGAAGGCATCGCCCGGGAGTTCGTTCGCCGGTGAGCGGCCCGCCGGCGATCCTCGTGCCGGCTCCAGCGGACGTGCCGCGACCAGCTCGTCAGCCCAGAGCCGCCGTGACGATCACCTCGATCTTCCAATCCGGATTCACCAGCGGCGCCTGGAAGGTCGCGCGCGGCGGCGCCGTCACGCCGGCGAACCAGGCCTCCCACACGGCGTTCATCGCCGGCACCTCGTCGAGGTCGCGCACGATCACCTGCGCCATCAGGATGCGGCCGCGGCTGCTGCCCGCTTCTTTCAGCAGGGCGTCGATCTGCTCCAGCACCTGGCGCGTCTGGCCGGCCATGTCGGCGCCGGTGTCGGTGGGCACCTGACCGGCGAGCCAGACCACGCCGCCGTGGATGGCGGCGTCGCTGTAGCGGGGTTCTGGGTTGAGGTAGCGGACCGGGGAAGCGGTGGAGGACATGTCGCGTGTGTACCGTGCAGCCGTTGGGAAGAGGCGGATTCTTGCCGCAAAGCCCGGCGGGGCTCACGCCGCCCGCGCGTCCCCCGTCGCCTGCGTGTCGATCAGCCCCCAGAAGTCCGTGATCACCCCGTCCTGCACGGTGAACACATGCACCCAGGGGCACTCGAAGGTCCTGCCCGTGGCCCGCAGGGTCGTGCGCTCGTGGCCGATGACGGTGACGTGGTCCGCACCGGCGAGCATGCGGCGCGGCTCGAAGGCGTGGATGTCGTCGCTGGCCGCGACGGCGGCGAACCATTCGCCGACCTGGAAGCGGCCGGCCAGCGTGGCGTTGTAGGGCGCGCCGCGGTCGGCGACGAACTGCCAGCGGACGTCGGGGCTGCACAGCGCCAGCAGGGCGGGAATGTCGCCGCGGCCGAAGGCGGCATAGGCGGACTGGACGGTGTCGGTGGGCGTGGTCATCGGATGGCTCCGGTTGATGGTCTTGCGGGCCATACGACGCGGACCGCCGCATGGATGCGGGCAGTCCTGGGTTCTCGTGCGCAAGGCTCCCCACCACAATCGGCCGCGTCCACAACAAGGGAGGAACGAATGGCCAAATGCGCCTACTGCAGCACGACGATCCTTTTCGGCGGCAAGCGCAACGGGGATCTCCGGTTCTGCAACGACAAATGCCTGCAGGGCGGCTCGTTGGCGATCGCCGCCACCCAGCTGCCCGCATCCGAGGTCGCGGTCTATGTCGGCAAGGTCCACCGCGGCAGTTGCCCGAGCTGCGCTGGCCCCGGCCCGGTGGACGTCCACACCTCCTACCGCGTCTGGTCCGCGCTGGTGATGACCCAGTGGTCCAGCCGGCCGCTGGTGGGCTGCAAGTCCTGCGGCACCAAGCGCAAGCTGGGCGATGCGGCCTTCTCGCTGGTCCTGGGCTGGTGGGGCTTTCCTTGGGGCCTCGTCATGACGCCGGTGCAGCTGGGCCGCAACCTGTTCGCGCTGGCCAGGACACCGGATCCGACGACGCCCTCCCCGGCGCTGGAGAAGATCCTGAGGCTGCACCTGGCGGCGCAGGCGGTGGAAGGCAGGGGACGCCTGCCTGCTGCTCCCGGAGCCGTCTTCAAGTAGCGGACAGGCGGGCCATGCTCACGCTCGCCCAGCTGCTCGGCTTCCTGCTCGCCGCCGTCGCGCTGACGCTGGCGCCCGGCCCGGACAACCTGATGGTGCTGGGCATCGGCATGTCCAGGGGGCGCCGGCAGGGCATCGCCTTCGGGCTGGGATGCGCCGCCGGCTGCCTGAGCCACACGCTGCTGGCGGCGCTGGGCGTCAGCGCCCTCATCGCCGCCTCGCCGCCGGCCTTCAGGCTGCTGACCTGGGCCGGCGGGCTCTACCTCGTCTGGCTCGGCATCCAGGCCCTGCGCAGCCGTGGCGCGGCCGCGCCGGCGCGGGCATCGCAGGACGAATCCCCGGCCCGGCTCTTCCTCAGGGGCATGCTGGCCAACGCGATCAACCCGAAGGTGGTGCTCTTCTTCCTGTCCTTCCTGCCGCAGTTCGTCGTGCCGGCGCAGGGGCAGGCGGGGCTGCAGATGGCGGTGCTGGGGCTGGCGTTCACGCTGCAGGCGGCCGTGCTGTTCGGCCTGCTGGGTTGGTTCGCCGGCAGCATCGGCCGGGCGATGGGCCGCCGGCCCCGCATGGCGGGCTGGCTCGACCGGCTGGCGGGAGCCGTCTTCATCGCGCTGGGCCTTCGGCTGCTGGTGGCACGCTGAACGCCTCCGATGCCCCTGTGGCTGCGCGGAGGCACGCGTCCTGCGAGAGTGCGGGCTCTTCGAGAAAGGTCCCCATGAAGATCGACCACGTCCGCCAGCGCGCCTTCGCCATGCCGCTGACCAGCCCCGCCTTCCCGATGGGGCCCTACCGCTTCGTCAACCGCGAGTACCTGATCATCAGCTACCGCACGGACCCGGAAAAGCTGCGCGAGGTGGTGCCCGAGCCGCTGGAGTTCGACGACCCCATCGTCCACTACGAGTTCATCCGCATGCCGGACTCCACCGGCTTCGGCGACTACACGGAGACGGGCCAGGTCATCGCCACCAGCTTCCAGGGCCGCAAGGGCGGCTACACGCACGCGATGTACCTGGACGACCATCCGCCCATCGCCGGCGGGCGCGAGCTCTGGGGCTTCCCGAAGAAGCTGGCGACGCCGAAGGTGGCCGTGCACGCCGACACCATCGTCGGCACGCTGGACTACGGCCCGGTGCGCGTGGCCATCGCGACCATGGGCTACAAGCACCGCGCGCTGGACATCGAGACCGAGCGCCGCCGACTGGCCGAGTCGCCCAACTACCTGCTGAAGATCATCCCGCACGTGGACGGCACGCCGCGCATCTGCGAGCTGGTGCAGTACCCGCTGCTGGACGTGACCGTGCACGGCGCGTGGAGCGGGCCTGCGTCGCTGGACCTGTACTCGCACGCGCTGGCGCCGGTGGCGGGGCTGCCGGTGCTGGAGATCGTGGAAGCGCGGCACATCGTGGCCGACCTGACGCTGGGGCTGGGCCACGTGATCCACGACTACCTGGCCTGAGGCGGCTGCCGGGATACTCGGCCCGGCACCCTGCCCCGACTCCCTGCATTTCCTGCACGTGGCGCGGGACGCGGAGACCGG
>SCTQ01000382.1 GCA_004322345.1 Aquabacterium sp.
CGTCGTCCTGCGCTTGCGGCCAGCCCGGCGCGCGCTGCAGCTCGGCCTGCAGCTCGGCAGGCGTGCGGGGGTCCAGCAGGGGCAGGTCGGGCAGCTTCATCGCACGGGCCGGCCGAGGTAGAAGGGGAAGACGAGGTTGAAGCGCGAGTCGGTGCGGCGCACGCGGTAGTCCACCTCCACCAGCAGCCGCTCGGGCTCGGCGGCGTCGCTGCGTGCGGCCACGCGCAGCACGTCGATGCGCGGCTCCCATTGCTGCAGCGACTCGCGCACGGCGGACTCGGCCATGCCGCGCGTGGTCGCGTCGTTGGGGGCGAAGAGCAGCTCGTGGATGTCGCAGCCGAAGTCCGGGCGCATCAGTCGTTCGCCCTTGGCGGTGGACAGCACCAGGAACATGCCCTGGCGCACGCTGTCCTCGTGGCGCGCCTGCGCCAGCCGGCCGGCCTCGTTGCGCGCCACGGGGAAGGCCCAGCCGCTGCCGAGGAACGAGGCGTCGTGGAGGGTGCCGGTGTCGTTCATCGCACGCCCCTCAGTTGACCTTCACCAGCGCGCCCTGCAGCGTCGCCTGTGCCTGCGCGGACAAGTCCAGCGTGGTCTGCGCCTGCACCGTCACGCCGGCCTGCGAGGCCAGCTCGATGCCCACCGCGCTGATCTTCACCTTGCCGGTGGACGACGTGAGCTCGATGTCGCCCTGGGCCTCGATGCGGATGCCGTTGGCGCTGCTGTCGATGACGATGCGGTTGTTGCCGGTCTTGTCGACGATCTCGATGCGCTCGCTGCCGTTCGTGTCGTCCAGCCGCAGCAGGTGTCCGCTGCGCGAGGTCAGCGAGCGGTGGTCGTTGCTGCCGTTGCCGTTGTCCTCCGGCGGCGCGTCCTGCCCGTTCCACAGCGAGCCGACGACGTAGGGATGGTCCACGTTGCCGTGGTCGAAGGCCACCAGCACCTCGTCGTCCACCTCGGGCAGCGCATAGAAGCCGCGGCCGGGGCCGGCCATGGGCGTGGCCACGCGCGCCCAGTTGCTCTCGTCCTCCGCGCCCAGCCAGGGGAAGCGCAGCTTCACACGGTGCAGGCCGTCGGGGTCGCGGTTGTTGGTGACGATGCCGATGACCACGCCCCAGCAGCGGCCGCCGCGCAGGCCGCCGCCGCCGTGCGCGGGCTCCAGCAGTTGGTCGATCAGGTCGGCGTGCATCGCGGCGTCCCCTTCAGCTGGCGTTGCGCCGTGCGTTGAAACGCGTGCGGTAGCCGCTGCGCGTGTCGAAGCGGTGCTCGGCCGAGTTCACGTAGTACAGGCCGCTGAAGCGCCGCCCCAGGCCGTCGACGCGCACGTTGATGCCGGCGCGCAGCAGCGGCTCGCCGATGCACAGGCCCTCGGCGCGGATGTAGCCCAGGCCCATGCCGCGCGCCGCGGCGCGCGCCAGCTGACCGGCCTCCTCCTGCCCGTGCACCGGCTCGTCGACCACGGTGGAGCCGTTGCGCGGGAAGGCGCGTGCCGCGGCGGACACGCCCAGCGCGCTGCCGGCCATCAGCGCCGGCTCGTCGCCGCTGCCCGCGCGCGCCGACAGCTCGCGCTTGTCCTGCGGGCTCCAGCCCTTGAGCTCAAGCGAGCCCGCCAGGCCCATCGTGCTCAGGCGCGGGCGGAAGTCCAGCAGCTCGGATTCGCGACGCAGCACCACGGTCGCGTCTGCATCGACGCGGCGCGGGCGGAAGACCAGGTCGCGCGCCCGCGCCAGCACCTCCCAGCCGATGCGCTGCGCGCGCTGGCGCAGGAACTCGTAGTCGGTCTGGTTGTGCTGCAGCACGTAGGGCAGCACGACGCCGGAGTCCTCCACGTCGGCGCGCATGCCGGCCTCGCGTGCGATGCGCGCGGCGATGTCGCTGTCCTTGGACTCCAGGTAGGTGTGGGTGCGGCGCAGGCGGGCCAGGCGGTGTCGCCAGTCGTAGCAGCGCAGCGCCAGCGTCGGCGGGCGGCCTTCGGCGAACTCGGGCTCCAGGCCGACGATCTCGCCGCTGAACAGCAGGCTGGTGCGGTCGCGGTAGCCCATCTCGACCTCGATGGGGTTGCCCTCGGCGAAGAGCTCGTCGTCCATCCACTTGACCTTCATCGCCACGCCGTCCCAGCCCTTGAGCGTGAGCAGGCACATGCTCATCGCGTCGGCGTCGTCCAGCACCGTCAGCGAGATCACGTCGGCGGCCGCGTCCTGCGGCAGCTCGCTGCCGTTGATGCGCAGCTTGAAGGCCGGGCTCAGGGTGTCGAAGCGGTCGTCGCGTTTCATCGCCGCAGCTCCCCGTCATCAGGCCCCAGCGCAGGGAGCAGCAAGGTGCGGCCCGGCTGCAGCGACAGCGGGTCGTCGATGCCGTTGGCCCGGGCGATCACGCGCCAGCAGGCGGGGTCCTGGTATTCGTCGGCGGCGATCGAAGCCAGGGTCTGGCCGCGCTTGACCACCCAGGCCTTGGCCACGTCGGACGACTGGGTGTTCTGGCGGTTCAGGTCCTCGTAGTTCGTGCGCCATTCCTTGAAGCTGCACGACAGGCGCGCACGCACGGGGGTGCCGTTCTCCATGAAGAGCGTGAAGTCCTGGTTCAGCCGCTCCAGCACGCCCTGGAAGAAGACGCCGGCGCTGCCCCAGCGCAGCCGGCACACGGGCGGGCGGTGCTTGTCGCCGTGGGATTCCACGGTGGTCAGCTTGAGCACGGGGTCGGTCAGGTCGGTGACCTTGGCCTTGCTGCCGGGGGCCGTGTCGTCGTCGTAGGTGTCGAACAGCAGGTCCACGTCCAGCGTGCGCGGCTGGGCGCCGGTGAACTGCAGCTCGGGCACGTCGCGCAGCGCGGCGCCCTGGCTCTTCCAGTTCGCCTGGCGGCTGAACTTCAGGTGGCCGGGGTTGAAGGCGGCGACGATCTTGCGGTCGTCGCCGAACTGCATGGTCGAGCCGCTGCGCTCGACCAGGATGGTCAGCTTCTCTAGAGCCATCTCGACACCCCGCGTCTTTCCTGTTCCAGCGCCAGCGCGGCGATCACGCGGGTGCAGGCGCGCTCGACCAGTTCGTCGAGGTCGGGCGGGGGCGCGGGCTGCGCGGCGGCGGGCGCATCGGCGCCGGCTTCGTCCAGGCGCATGACGGCCGCGGACAGCGCGGGCGGCGGCTCGAAGGACGGCGGCGCGATGGCGCTGCGTTGCAGGCTCGCGGCTGCCGCGGACAGCGGCGCATCGGGCAGCGGCGCATCGGGCAGGGCGGCGGCTGTCGCCGCTGCGGGCCGGACCAGCGGCAAGGACGAGGCTGAAGAGGCGCGTTGCAGCACCGGGCCTGCCACGGCCCCTGCAGCCGGCGCGGGCTCGCCCGCAGGGTGCGTGCGCGCGTGGGCCCGTGCGGCGAAGTCGAGGTCTGGACCGGCCCGCTGCGGCGTGCCGCTGGCGGATGCCGGCGATCCGGCCTGCGCAGGCGCCCGCGGCAGGCGGCCGGGCAGGGATGCCGAGCGGGCCGGAGAGGAGAAGCCGGGCAGCGTGGCCGCCTGCGGCGCGGCGGCATCGCGTGTGTCGTGCGAGACATGCGAAACGTGCGAGACGTGGGCGGGGCCGGTCCGCGGCCCGGATGCGGCGGGGGCGAAGTACGTGAGCGGGGACGGCAGCGTGGCCCGACCGTCGACGGCGTGGCGTGGCAGTCCGGCGCCCTGCGACTGTGACGGCGACTGCGGCTGGCCGCCCTGCGGCGAAGGCAGCCGTGCCGGCGTCGCGATGGCGGGTGCCGCCTGGCGCTGCAGCGTGGCGCCGCCCACCGTGGATGCGGCGATGGCCGGCCGTGCCGCCGCGCGCGCCGCATCGCCGATGCCCCGGACCAGGGGCGCTCGCGCCGGCACGGACGCGTCGTGCCGGACGGCGCGCGGCGTCGCAGGTGTGGCGGCCGAAGCGGCGGGCGTGTCGCCGGCGGGCGTGGTCCCCGACAGGCCGGCGCGCGTGCCGGCAGGTGATCCGGATGAAGGCGCGCCGGATGAAGGCGAGCCTGGACCGGGCCGCGGGCTTGCCGCCCGGTCCAGGCTGCCGGCAGCGCCGGCTGCCGGCAGCGGCAGGCGGGCTTCGGCGCTCGGACGGTCGCCTGCGCCGTGTTCTGCCGTCGCCGGCGCGGCGGGCGGCTTGCGGGCCGCGCCGATCGTGGGCGGCACCGTCGCCTGTTGCACCAGCGGCAGGCCGGCTGCCCGCCGCTGCAGGGTCGGCACGGCAGGCGTGCCGTGGGCCGCGGGAGGGGTCGATGTCGTGCGGTCGGCTGGGCGTGGCCCCTGCGGACGTGCCGCGGCCGGCGCCCTTTCCGCGTGCAGCGCAGAAGACGCATGCGGACGCGACGCTTGGGCGCGCGGCGAGTCCTGGCCTTCGGCGGCCGCCGGCCCCCGCGCGTCATCGGGCACCCGGGCCGCAACGGGCCGCAGTGCGCCCGCCGCCGGCGTGGCGGGAAGGCGCAACCCGGTTGCAGGGGTCGCTGCCGGACGCGCCGGTCGAGCCGCGGCGGCGCCACCTGCTGCCGTCCGCTGCAGCCCTGCCGCCGCGCCGGGCTGCCGGACCGCGGCCGCCCACGGGCCGGCGGGATCCACGGCCGCAGCGGACGCCACCGCGCCCCCGGCCCGGGTGAGCTGCGCGACGGCCCGGGCGATGCCGTGCTGCCGCGGCATGGCGCCGTGCCGCCGGGCTGCGGCAGGTGCCGGACCGTCGCCGCGGGCGATGCCTCCGGCGACGGCCTGTGCGGCGAGGGCGGCGGCCTGCGGATGCGCCGCCGGGCGGCCCTGCGCCTGCGTCGAACCTTGCACGGCCTGCGGCCTCGCTGCCGGCAGCGTCGCGTCCGGTCCACTCCCCGATGCCTGCGGCAAGGTCCCCGCATGCGGCACATGTGCTGCATGCGATGCGGCCGGCCGGACCTGCGGCGCCGTCCCACCGGACGAGGCTTCGTCGGCGGGCGTGATCGCCGGTGACTGCGCCGCCTGCGCCGCCTGCGCCGCTGCGCGCAGGCCCGCGGCCGGCGCCGATCCCTTCGCTCGCCGCACCCGTGCCACGTACACCGGGCTCCAGCCCGACGGCTGCGGCTGGTTCAGCCGGCCGAGCAGCGGCGTGGCGAAGGCGTCGTGGCGCCGTCCGGGCTCGAAGCCGGATGCGGCGACGACGGGCGGCGTGCGCCGGGGTTGGCGCGCGCGCAGCTGCAGGCCCAGCGACGCCGGCTGCATCCAGGGTGCGTCGTCCAGCAGGACGTCCGTCATGGCGCCAGCCCCTCGTGCACGAACTCCAGCGTCTCCAGCGCGACCGCCGAGCTGGCGGCCTGCAACTGCGGCCCGCTCCACTTCACCGGGTAGGCACGACTGAATTTCCATCGCTTGAGCTCGGATTGGTCCGGGCCCAGCAGCAGCACCGACAGGTCGCGCCGGCGCACGCGGCCGGCGGTGACCTCGGCGAACCAGTCCGACAGTTCCTGCGCCTCGCACAACCCGCGCTTGAGCACGACGCGCTGTGCAGCCTTCACCGGGCCGGCCAGCTCGCGCTGGTTGCCGTTGAAGCCGCCTTCGCGGAAGCGCTCCACCTCGGACTCGAAGGCCAGGCCCGAGACCTCGGAGAAGCCGCCGACGACGAGCTGGTCGATCTCCACCGCGAAGCGGAAGGCGACCCAGGGATAACCGCCTGCGCCGGCCATGTTCAGCTCCCCGCCTTCACCGGATCAGCCGCGCCAGGCGTCCTCGCGCGGGCGCTCCTGCAGGCGCCGGTTGATCGCGGCGATTTCGTCCACCCAGGCGCGGCGCTCCGGGTGCTCCAGCCCCAGGATCTGGTCGTGCGGCCAGTGGAAGTGATAGGCGACATAAGCTACCTCCTCGTAGAGCTGCTTCAAGGGGTAGCCGATGGCTCCCCCGCTGCGGGGGCCTCGACTTCGATCTGCGCGGCGCAGTGGGGGCAGGTGGCGGCGAAGCGCTCGTGGCCGTTGGCGTTGATGCGGCGGTAGAGGTCCTCCAGGTAGGCGAAGTCGCCCGCGAACAGGCCCTCGATCACCTTCGGGTTGATGTGCTCCACCTCGCCCAGCTGCGTGACCACGCGCGACAGCAGGATCACCGCCAGGTAGCCGGCGTTGGACTGCACGCGCGGGTCGCGCAGCGGCTGGATCTCGTCGGCCGCGGTGGCCAGGCGCATCACGCCGCTGCGGTGCAGGCGCTGCTCGGCGTCCAGGTAGCCCTGGGGCAGCGTGAAGGGGAATTCGGTCTGCATGATCGTCACGCCGCATCAGGCCCGCGTCAGGCCTTCGTGCGCGATCTCGACCGACTCGATGGCCACGCTGTTGCCGGTGGCGTTGAAGCTCGGGCCGGACCACTTGACGATCCATGCGCGGCGGAAGTTCCAGCGCATCTTCTCGTTGCCCTCGGTGTCCCACAGCACGATGGAGCAGCCGTCCTTGCGCTCGGGCTTGCCCTGGATGAGCTTGTCCTTCCAGTCGAAGAGTGAGCGGTCGTCGGTCAGCCCGCCCTTGAGCACGATGTTGGAGTACTTGGTCAGGCCGAAGAGCTTGGACACCGTGCGCGACTTGTCGTCGCCGTTGCGGTACTCGATGACGTCGTTGCTGATGTCCAGGCCCGAGGCCTCCGAGAAGCCGCCGCGGTCGATCCCCTGGATCTCGATGCGGAAGCAATGACCCAGGTAGGGGTCGGCTTGGGTGGTTGCCATGTCAGGTTCTCCTAGGCGTGGATGAAGGGAAGGGCGTCGTGTCCCCGCGGTCCAGCGAGCCGCGCTCGATGGCCTGCACCAGGCTGACGACGATGAATTCGGCCGGGACGCTGGTGGCCAGCCCGACCTCGCACACCAGCTCGCCGGCCTCGCGCCGGGCTGCGGTGTTGGTCTCGGAATCGCACTTCACGTAGAAGGCTTCACGCGCGCAGTCGCCCTGCAGCGCCCCTTCCTGCAGGCGCTGCAGGCACCAGGCGGACACCCGCTGGCGCAGGCGCTCCCACAGCGCGGGCTCGCTGGCCTCCAGCACCAGGTCGCGCAGCGACAGCCGCGCCCAGCGCGACAGGCCCAGCACGACGCGGCGCGCGCCGATGTGGCGCCAGCCCGGCAGGTCGCTGAGCGTGCGCGCGCCGAGGATGCGCACCCCGCGCCCGGGCAATGCGGCCAGGCCGTTGACCTGGTGCGCGGCCAGCGCGCACAGGTCGGCGTTGCCGGGGTGCTCGTCGATGTCCAGCGCGCCTTCGAGCACCAGGTTGGCCGGGGCGCGGTGGCGGCCGCGGTCGGCGTCGCTGCGCGCGAAGCAGCCGGCGATGTGGCCGCTGGGCGGCACGCAGGCGCTGCCCGCGCCAGCCGCGCGCACGACGATCCAGGGCCAGTAGCGCGCGCCGTTGGCGGCGTGGTGGCCCGCGCCGCCGGCCGGGCCCGGTATGCGGGCGCAGGGGTCGGACGCCGTGGCGGCGCGGCGCGGCAGGCAGTCCAGCAGCGCCATGCGGTCGTTCATGCGGGCGCAGTGCGCCAGCACCGCCTGCTGCACCTCGTGGGCGGCCTGGGCGTCCGCGCCCAGCGGGCCCCACACGGCATCGGGCACGCAGACCAGGTCGGGCTCGTCGAGGTCCTCCATGCGGCCGCCGGGCGCGAAGGCGTCCTGCAGCATGGACTTCAGGGCCGGCGCGCTGCCCAGGTCCTGCGCGGACGCGGGCAGCGCGACGATCCAGCAGCGCTGGCCGCCGTTGTCGAAGAAGCCGTGCACCGCGTGTTCGAGGAAGCCGGCCGCACGTGAGCCGGCGGCGGCCGCGTAGTCCTCGCGCCGCGACAGCGCGAGGGCCACGGGCTGGCCGGACGACGCACCGGCGCGCGTGTGCAGGAAGCCGACGAAGACCGCCACGCCCGATGCCGGCGCCGGCTGCGTGGCCGCGCTGGTCCAGCGCAGCTGCACGCCGGGCAGGCTGGCGGTCGCACCGAAGGCGTCCAGGCGGTCCATGGCGTGTGCGCTCCGCGTCCTCACTGCGCCTTGGCGCCGGTGCCCTGGGTGATGCGGAAGATCACGAATTCCGCGGGGCGCACGATGCTGATGCCGACCTCGATCACCAGCTTGCCGGTCTCGCGGCTGTCGGGCGGGTTGTTCTCGGCGTCGCACTTGACGTAGAAGGCCTCCTCCGCGGTGGCGCCGAACAGCGCGCCGTCGCGCCACAGCTGGGTCAGGAAGGCGCCGACATTGCGCCGCACCTTGCCCCACAGCGCGATGTCGTTGGGCTCGAACACCACCCACTGCGTGCCTTCGTCGATGGACTTGGCGATGAAGAGGAAGGTGCGGCGCACGCTGACGTAGCGCCACTCGTTGTTGTCGTCGCCGCCGCAGGTGCGTGCGCCCCAGACGGTGATGTCGCCGTTGAGCGTGCGGATGCAGTTCACGCCCTGCGGGTTCAGGCCCTCCTGGACGTTGCGGCTGATGTAGTGCTGCACGTTCAGCGCGCCCAGCACGCTGGTGTTGGCCGGGGCCTTGAACACGCCGCGCTGGGTGTCGGTGCGGGCGTAGATGCCGGCCACGTGGCCCGACGGCGGCACGTGCACCAGGCCCTTGTAGCGCTCCGGCAGGTCCAGGTGGGCCTGCTGGCGTTGCAGCGCCGGGTCGACCACCTGGATGTTCGGTCCGTACATCGCCGAATGCTTGGTCCGCTTGGGCAGCGTGTCGTTGGTGCCGTCGTAGGTGAGCTTCGCCGAGTCCAGGCGGCCCTTGTTGTCCACCGGGGTGGCGACGTCCAGGATGGCGAAGCGGTAGCGGGTCTTCTCGCAATGCGCGGCCAGCGCGTCGCTGACCACGCGCCCGGTGGAGCGCCCGGGGAAGGCCACCAGCGACAGCTCCTCGATCGACTCGAAGTTGCCCAGCGCGCGCTCCAGGTCGTCGGCCAGGTTGTCGGGCCGCACGCGGGCGACGAAGCAGCGGCGCCCGCCGTTGAGGAAGAAGCCGTAGACCGCGTGGCTGAGGATCTGGTGGTCGTTGGGTTGCAGCTTGGACGCATCGGCCACGCCGTCGTCGCCGTAGGCGGACC
>SCTQ01000383.1 GCA_004322345.1 Aquabacterium sp.
AGCGCGCGGTGCTGGCGCGCGCTGCACGTTGCCGCCGGACAGCGACTTGATCGGGGCGTCCACGCCCTGGGTCTTGATCTTGTACTCGGCCACCCAGGCGCGGGCGCGCTCCCGCCAGCCGCTGAAGCTCAGCAGGCCCTTGCTCGACAGCGGCTCGTGGTCGAAGTCGCGCAGCGCCATGTTCTGGGACACGCTCATGTCGCCGACGCAGGCGTTGCGCAGCGGCTCTTCGGGCAGGCTGCGCAGCTTGAGCTTGCGGTTCTCCTCGCGCCCCGCGTGATAGGGCGTGCCGGCCACCAGCACTTCGCCGCCCTTGCGCGGACGCTGGCCGACGATGGCTTCCACCAGCTCACGCTGGCCGTTGCCGGAGACGCCGGCCACGCCGAGGATCTCACCGCGCCGGACCTGCAGGCTGAGGCCGCAGACCGCGTCTGCGCCGCGGTCGCCGGGGGCCACCAGGCTCTTGATCTCCAGCGCCACCGTGGCGTCGGGGGCCGTCGGCGTGCGCGCCGGGCGGATCGATTCGTCGGCCGACGAGCCGGCGTTCTCGCCCACCATCGCAGCGGCTAGGCGCGTGGGGTCGGTGTCGGGCACGCGCGTGTGGTGCACGGCCTTGCCCCGGCGCAGCACGGTCACGCCGTCGGCATAGGACATCACCTCCCGGAACTTGTGCGTGATGATCAGCACGCTGCACTGGCCGCTCCTGGCGAAGTCGCGCACGTGGCCCAGCACCTCGTCGGCCTCCTGCGGCGTCAGCACCGAGGTCGGCTCGTCCAGGATCAGCAGGCGCGGCTTGAGGTAGAGCTGCTTGAGCAGTTCCAGCTTCTGCTTCTCACCGGCGGCCAGCGACTGCGGGCGTGCGTCCAGGTCCAGCGTGAAGGGCGTGGTCTTGAGGAAGGCCTCCAGCCTGGCGCGTTCCTGCGCCCAGTCGATCGCGGCCGGGATGTTGCTGCCGGCCAGCAGCAGGTTCTCCGCCACCGTCATGCCCGGGGCCAGCGTGAAGTGCTGGTAGACCATGCCGATGCCCAGGGCGCGGGCGATGATGGGGTTGGCGATGTTCACCTCGCGCCCGTCGATCAGGATGGAGCCTTCCTCCGCCCGCTGGAAGCCGGCCACGCACTTGACCAGCGTGCTCTTGCCCGCGCCGTTCTCGCCCAGCAGCGCATGCACGGTGCCCGGCTCCACGCGCATGGTCACGCGGTCCATCGCGGTGAAGGCACCGAAGCGCTTGGTCAGCTGGTAGGTGTCCAGCGCCAGGGCGCCGGTGGCGGGGGTGGACTGGTCGAGCGGGGCGATCATGGCGTCAGTACTCCAAGGTCTCAACGCGACAGAACCGTCGCACGATCCGAACGCATTGCGCAGCGAACACCGTGGATGCCGCTTCGCCGGTCCACTGGTGTCGCTCCCTTGAGGGGGCGCGCGAAGCGCGTAGGGGGTGGGTCATGCCTTCATTTCACGTTTGAAGACTTCGAGCGTGTGGGCCTTGACCCGGATGAATTCGGGGTCGGACATCGCTTCCGGCAACCGCGGCCGCGGCAAGGAGAACGGCACCATCTCGGAGATCTTCGTCGGCCGCCGCGTCAGCAGCAGGATGTGGTCGGCGAGGAAGACGGCGTCTTCCAGGTCGTGGGAGACGATGACCATGGTCGTGCCGGTGGCCATGTGGGCCTCCTGCAGCTTCTCGCGGATGAACAGCGTCATCTCGAAGTCCAGCGCGGAGAAGGGCTCGTCGAGGAACATCACCTCGGGCTTGGGCGCCAGCGCCCGCATGATGCAGACGGTCTGCATCTGGCCGCCGGACAGCTCGTAGGGGTAGCGCTCCAGGTCGAAGCGGATCTCGAAGAGCTTGATCAGCTCCTCCACCCGCGCCTCCACGTCGGCCTTCTTCATGCCGGCGCGCTTGAGCGGATAGGCGATGTTCTCGCGCGCGGTGATCCACGGGAACAACGCGTCGCGGTAGTTCTGGAACACGTAGCCGATCTTGGTCTCCTTCAGCGTCTTGCCGTCGAAGAGGATCTCGCCGCGGTCCAGCGGGATCAGCCCCGCGATCATGTTCATCAGCGTGGACTTGCCGCAGCCATTGGGGCCGAAGATCGAGACGATCTCGCTGCGCGGCAGGTCCAGGTTGAAGTTCTCGTACAGCGGCTTGCCGGCGAAGGACTTGTACAGGCCGCGCACGGTGACGTGCGGGCGCGCGGCCGCAGCCATGGAAGTCGCAGGAGGATCCTGCAGAAGCGCTGCGTTCATTCGAAATACCTCCGCGCGATGCGCTCCGGTATGAGTGCTTGGGAGCGGCCCGGCGCACTCATGCTTTTCCGCTCCAGTGGATGATGCGCGACTCGATCAGCAGGAAGCCCAGGTTGAGCAGGTAGCCCAGGGCGCCGGTGACGAGGATGGACGTGTACATGTCCTTCACGTTGAACACCTGCTGCGCGTCGATGATGCGGTGGCCCAGGCCCGTCTCCGAGCCGATGAACATCTCGGCCACGATGACGATGACCAGGGCCATCGACACGCCGGTGCGCAGGCCGACGAAAGTCTGCGGCAGGCTCTCCAGCAGCATCACGTCCTTGAAGACGTGCCACTTGCTGACCCCCATGATCTGGGCCGCCATCACGCGCGTCTTCTTCGCGTTCATCACGCCGTAGGCGCTGTTGAAGAGGATCACCAGCACCGCGGCGAAGGCCGCGATGGCGATCTTGTTGGCGTCGGTGATGCCGAAGATCAGCAGGAACAGCGGGATCAGCGCGGAGGAAGGCGTGGAGCGGAAGAAGTCGATCAGGAACTCCACGCTGCGGTAGGCCGGCACCGAACTGCCCAGCATCACACCCAGCGGCACGCCGATGGCCAGCGCGATGCCGAAGGCCGTCAGCGTGCGGTAGAGCGTGGACAGCAGGTCGGTCCAGATCGAGCCGCTGGTGATCGTGCCCCACATGTAGGCCAGCGTCTCGCCGGGTGGCGGCAGCAGCACGGGCTTGATCCACTGCGCGGAGATCACGAGCTCCCACAGTCCGAAGAGCAGCAGCGGCCCGATGAAGGGCAGCAGCCGGGCGTAGCGGGTGTCCATCGCGCGTGTCCTTCCGTCGGCCTCAGGCCGTGTAGAGCAGGGGCTTCACCGGAACGGCGCGCGAGAAGATCTTGCGCTCGGTGAAGACGTCGAAGAACTTCTGGAAGTAGTCCACGTCGGAGGCGCTGAACTCGTTGTAGAGCGTGAAGCCGGCCAGCGGCACTTCCTTCACCAGGGAGGGGTCGATGCTGGTGAAGCCGTCCAGGTGCTGGCGCACCTCGGCCGGGTTCTTGCGCACGAAGTCCACGGCCTTGGCGTAGACCTCGATGTACTTCCTGGCGAGTGCCGGCTGCTCCTTCAGGAAGGCGGTGGTCACGCTGGCCGAGCCGCCGAACCAGGGCGCCTCCGCGTTGCCCAGCACGTACTTGGAGATCACGCCGTTCTCCAGCACGCGCGTCAGCTTCTTCAGGCGGCCGGAGGTGCCGGTGGGCTCCAGCGTGTAGACGGCGTCCAGCTGGCCCGCGGCCAGGGCGGGCACGTGCTGGCCGATGGGCAGCTCGGTGACGGTGGGGTTGGCGATGCCGTTCTTCTCCAGGATCACCTTGGCCAGCGTGACGTTCTGGATGCCCGGGCCGCTGGCCACGCGCTTGCCCTTGAGCTCGGCGATGGACTTGATCGGGCTGTCCAGCGGCACGACGAACTGGTCGAGCACGTGCTTGTAGTTCGACGGGTTGGAACAGATGATCTTGAACAGCCCGGGCGAGGTGATCTCCGCCAGCCCGAGCGCGGCCGACGCGGTGCCGTTGGCCGAGCCGTGCACGCGCCCGGCGATCATGGCCTCGGCCACCTGCTGGGCACTGGCGAACTTCGCGCCCTCCACGTTCAGTCCCGCCTCCTTGAAGAAGCCGCGTTCCAGCGCCGTGTACAGCGGCAGGCCGGAGGCGATGGGCCAGTAGCCGATGAGGATCTTGTCGTCGGCATGCGCCGGCAGGCTGGTCAGCAGGCCGGAGCCGAGGGCGGCGCCGGCGGCCGTGGTCTGCAGGAACTTGCGGCGGGAGGCTTGCGAGTCGTTCATGGGGCTGTGTTCCGTCGAAAGAAAGATGAAAGGTCAGCCCAGGGCCTTGAGCACGGCTTCGGACGAGGCGACCGAGCCGAACACGCCGCCTTGCATCTTCACCATGTGCAGGGCCGCGGCGTGGTTGCCGGGATCGGTGGCGCCGGTGCAGTCCGACAGCAGCAGGCATTCGTAGCCGCGGTCGTTGGCGTCGCGCATGGTGGTGTGCACGCAGACGTCGGTGGTGATGCCGGCCAGCAGGAGGTTGCGGATGCCCTTGGTGTGCAGGATGAGCTGCAGGTCGGTGGCGTAGAAGGAGCCCTTGCCGGGTTTGTCGATCACCACCTCGCCGGGCAGCGGGGCCAGCTCGTCGATGATTTCCCAGCCGGGCTCGCCGCGCACGAGGATGCGGCCTTGCGGGCCCTTGTCGCCGATGCCCACGCCGTCGGTGCCCGCGCGCCGCGAGCGCCACAGCTTGTTGGCCGGCAGGTCGGACAGGTCCGGCCGATGGCCTTCGCGCGTGTGGATGATGTGGAAGCCCAGCTTGCGCATCGTGCCCATCAGCTTCTTGATCGGCTCGATGGGCGCACGCGTGAGCGACAGGTCGTAGCCCATCTTGTCCACGTAGCCGCCGACGCCGCAGAAGTCGATCTGCATGTCGATGACGATCAGCGCGGTGTTCTCGGGCTTGAAGTTGCCGTCGTAGGGCCAGGCATAGGGGTCGGCCTGGACGGTGGGGAAGGTGGTGCTGGTCGTGCTCATGGGAGGGGCTCCGGATGAGGTGGAAGCGGGATCAGGCCGCCTTGCGTCCAGGCGTGGAGGCCTGGCCGGGCAGCATGTTGTTGGGGTCGTAGTCGCGCGTGGGCGCGTCGAAGCCGCAGCAGCGGCCGTCCTTCTCGACCACGGCGTCCTCCCAGGGCAGCGCGTACTTGCCGGCCACCATGTCCTGCATGAAGGTGTAGGGGCAGTCCCGGGCGCCGCCCTTGACCGCGACGTAGCCGCGATGGCCGACCTGGTAGATGTTGTTCTCGACGCCCCAGTGGATGCGGGCCTCGCGCACGAGGTCCGGGCGCACCTCGGCACAGATGATCTCGTCGGCGCGGCCGCCGCCTTGCTGCATCACCGTGCCGTCGAAGTTGCAGACCATGGCCTCGCCCATGGAATCGAAGCTGCCGTCGCTGCCGCACAGGCAGACGCTGGCGGTGACCATCAGGTTCTGGAAGGCGTTGGCCTGGTTGGTGATCTGCCAGCTGTGGCGGATCGGGGCGGTATAGCCGGCCGTGCGGATCATGATTTCCGCCCCCTTGTAGGCGCACTCGCGCGCCATCTCAGGGAACATGCCGTCGTGGCAGATGATCAGTGCCAGCTTGCAGCCCTTGGGGCCGTCGATGACGGGGATGCCCAGGTTGCCCGGCTCCCAGGGCTCCACCGGCACCCAGGGGTGCAGCTTGCGGTAGTACAGCTTGATCTCGCCCTGGTCGTCGATGACGAGGCCGCTGTTGTACGGGTTGCCGTTGGGATTGAACTCCATGATGGAGAAGCAGCCCCAGATCCTGTTGGCCACGCAGGCCTGCTTGAAGGACGCCACCTCGGGGCCGTCCAGCGTGCACATCAGCTCGTCGCGCGTGCTCATGGACAGGCCGTGCAGCGCGTACTCGGGGAAGACGACGAGGTCCATGCCGGCATAGCCGCGCCGGGCCTTGCCGACCATCTCGACGATGCGCGCGGCCTGCGCCTTCAGCTGCGCAGGCGTCTCGACCACCGGCAGCTTCAGTTGCACGAGGCCGATCGTGACGCCATTCGGCGTCTTGTTGAGTCCGCCAAGTCCGCTCATCTCGCTTTTTCCTTTCAGGACCGCACCATCGACAGCTCGCCGGGCGCGCCCGATGCCGCCACGGACTTCGACGAGGCCAGCATCAGCCCCAGCGTCAGCACGTAGGGCACGGCGTTGAACAGGTGGTAGCCCCACTGCACGCCGATGGCCTGCAACGCCGGGCCGATGGACGAGGCCCCGCCGAACACGGCCGACGCGATCACGCAGCGCCCGGGGCTCCAGCGCGCGAAGATCACCAGCGCCACGGCCATCAGGCCCTGGCCGCTGGAGATGCCTTCGTTCCAGCTGCCCGGATAGAACAGCGTCAGCGCCGCACCGCCCAGGCCGGCAATGGCGCCGCCGGCCACGGTGGAGGCGATGCGGATGCCGTTGACCGAGTAGCCCAGCGCCTTCGTCGCGTTGGCCGAGTCGCCGGCCAGCCGCACCAGCAGCCCGATGCGCGTGCGGGCGAAGCCCAGCGTCAGCAGCACCGCGATGACCAGGCCCACCGGCAGCAGCGGATTGATCTGCAGCGCCGCGTAGAGCACCGGCGAGGCCTCCTGGGTCGTGACCAGGGCGCCCAGCGGAATGGGGGGAAGTTGCGGGGCCGACGGCTGGATCAGGGGCTTGCCGAGATAGAAGGCCAGCCCGGATCCGAAGAGCATCAGCGCGATGCCCGTGGCCACGTCGTTGACCCGCGGCAGCGAGCACAGCAGGCCATGCAGCAGCGCCAGCGAGGCGCCGGCGGCCGCGGCCAGCAGCACGCCCACCCAGGGCGAGCCGGTGAGGTAGGAGCCGCCGAAGGCCGCGACGGCCGACAGCACCAGCACGCCTTCGAGGCCCAGGTTGATGCGGCCGGACTTCTCGGTCAGGCATTCGCCCAGGCTGACGAAGATGAAGGGCACGCCGACGCGCAGGGCGCCGCCGAGGATCGCGGCCAGGAAGATCAGCAGTGCGTCGGAAGTCATCGGGGGGCCCTCCGCGCTGCGCGCTGCTGGATTCGCACTTGGGAACGGCCCTGCATGCTCATGCTGCCTCCTTCACGGGCGTGGTCACGGCAACCGGCGTCGTGGCCTCGGGTGGCGGAGCCTCCGGCCCGGCCGGCCTGGCCAGCTTGTTCCACAGCGCCTTCGCATCCAGTTCGCGCAGCGCCTCGCTGGCCAGGATCAGCACGAAGGCCAGGCCCTGGAAGACCAGCACCGAGGCGTCGGGCAGGTCCAGCCGCCGCTGCAGCAGGCTGCCCGCGGCGCCGAAGCCGCCGAAGAGGATGGCCACCGGGATCACGGCCAGCGGCTGGTGGCGCGCGATGAAGGACACCAGGATCCCGGCGTAGCCGTAGCCCGCGATCAGCGAGGCGTTGGCGTTGGTGTGCACGGCCACGACCTCGATGGAGCCCGCCAGCCCGGCGCAGCCGCCGCCCAGGCCGCAGGCCATCAGGATCAGCCGGTTCGCCGGCAGGCCGACGAGCTGCGCGGTCTTCGGGTTGCCGCCGACCACGCGCACCGAGAAGCCGCCGGTGGTCAGCACCAGCCACAGGCCCAGCACCACGCAGGCGATGAGGCCGATGGCCAGGCCCCAGTGCACGTCGCTGCCGAACATGCCGTGGATCAGCATGCCGTCGGGCAGCGACAGCGTGGAGGGCTTGTTCAGGCTGGCCGGGTCGCGCAGCGGCCCCTCGACCACATGTTTGAAGATGCCCACCGCCACATAGGCCAGCAGCAGGCTGGAGATGGTCTCGTTGATGCCTCGGTACTGGCGCAGCGCGCCGGCCAGCATGACCCACAGCGCGCCGAAGACGATGCCGGTCAGGCAGACGATGGCGGTACCGACGATGTTGGCCGGCAACGGCAGCAGCGCGAAGGCCGTCGCCGTGCCCAGGGCGCCCAGCACCAGGGCGCCCTCGCCCCCGATGACGATCAGCCCCGCGCGGGCCGGGATCGCCACGCACAGGGCGGTGAGCATCAGCGGCGCGGCGCGCTGCAGCGTGTTCTGGAAGGAGAACCAGTCGCCGAAGGCGCCCTTGAAGAGCAGGGTCCAGACGTCGACGGGACTGGTCCCGCCGAGCCAGACGAAGCCGCCGAACAGCAGCAGGGCCGCGAGCAGAGCGCCCACGGGCAGGGCGATCTCGGTGAGAACTGAGCGCATGGACAAGCTCCTGCGGCTGACCTACGGAAGCGGCGGCGACGTCTGGGCTGCGTCAGGTCAGACCGACCCGATCACGCCTTCGACCAGGTAGTTCATCTGCTCGAGCTGGATGTCGGTCTGCTTCAGGACGGTGCCGGCCGGGATGACGACCTTGCCCTTGTTGTCCTTCAGCTCGCCTTTGAAGATGTCGAAGCTGCCCGCGATCATCTTGGCCTTGATGTCGTCGGCCTGCTTCTTGGCCGCGGCCGACACGGCGGGGCCGTAGGCCGAGGTCTTCACGTAGCCGTCCTTCAGGCCGCCGCGCAGGAAGTTGGGATGCGGCTTGCCGCTGACCGCGGCGTCGATGATGGTCTTGTAGACGGTGATCCAGTTCCACTCGGCGCCGGTCAGGTAGGCCTGCGGCGCGAGCTTGGCCTGGCTGGCGTGGTAGCCGCAGACGAACTTGCCGCGCTTGGCGGCCGTCTCGACGATCACCTTGGGACCATCGACGTGCATGGTGAACACGTCGCAGCCCTGGTCGGCCAGACTGTTGGTGGCCTCGGCCTCCTTGACGGGCATGGACCAGTCGCCGGTGAAGATCACCGAGCAGGTGATCTTCGGGTCGACCGACTTGGCGCCCAGCGTGAAGGCGTTGATGTTGCGCAGCACCTGCGGAATGGGCTTGGCCGCGATGAAGGCGATCTTCTTGCTCTTGGTGGTGTGGCCGGCGACCACGCCGTTGAGGTACTGGGCCTCGTCGATGTAGCCGAAGAAGCTGCCCACGTTCTTCGGGTGCTTGCCTTCGGTCCACAGGCCGCCGCAGTGCGAGAAGCGCACGTCGGGGTACTTGCCGGCCAGGGCCAGGATGTGCGGGTCGAAGTAGCCGTAGGAGGTGGGGAAGAGCAGCGTGGCGCCGTCCTGCACGATCATCCCGGTCATCGTCTTCTGCACGGCGACGGTCTCGGGGACGTTCTCTTCCTCGATGATCTTGAAGCCGAGCTTCTTCACCTCGGCCGCGGCCTGGGCGTGCGCCTGGTTGTAGCCGAAGTCGTCCTTGGGGCCGACGTAGATGAAGCCGATGGTCAGCTTGCCCGCGGCCAGGGCTTCGCGCAGCGCGAAGGGCGAGGCGGCGGCCAGGCCCAGGGCCGACAGTTGCGCCAGCGAACGGCGGCGCGAGGAATCGATGGGGAAGCGGTCGTCAGGGGTCGTCATCTAAGTGGTCTCCGGCAGGTGGCGTGTGCGGGATGAGGCGGTCGGGCCCTGTTCTGGATGCGGCCCTCCGACCACAAAGCAAGAAACAGGAACGGGCGTCCACCGAGCCGCGCGCCTTTTCCATCCAACCCCTGTCACGCAGATGCCGTGGCCTGAGACCTCAGGAGACCCAGGCTTCGCGAAGACGAAGCGCTGTGCCGGTGCACGTATCGGTATACAAGGTTGAATGCTTGCAAACCGCGTGCCGGACACGGCTACCCGCGACGGTGCGGGCGACGGACGGCGGGGGCCGTCCGTTCGGGCCGGGCTGCCGGCGGCCCGGCCTTTCCTGGTGCGGCCGTGCCGCACCGCTTCAGCGCACGACCAGGTTCTCCGGCTGCAGGGCAGCCAGCTTGGAGGCGCGCTCCTTGGCGTCGAAGAGCGTCTGCAGCGTGATCTTGCGCACTTCCGCCTTGCTCTGCTCCACATGCGACCGCAGCATCCACTGCGCGTGGTCCGCCTTGCGCTGGATCACCGCGCGCAGGATCTTGGCGTGCTCGTCGTAGGTGGCGTTGATGCGGTCGCCACGAGTGAAATCCAGACGCCGGATGATGCGGATGCTCTCGGTGACCTCCCAGTGCACGCGGGCGACTTCCTGGTTGCCGGCAGCACGCACCAAGGCGGAATGGAACTCCTCGTCCAGTGCGCCGACATGGTGCGGATCGGTCAGGCGCTCGGCATCCGGAATGAGCCAGATGGCCTTCAGCGCGTCCAACTCGGCTGTGTTGTCCTCGGAGCGCGCGCACACGCGGGCGATGCTGGCGCACTCCAGGATCACGCGCAGGTCGTAGAGCTCCTCCAGCTTGTGGAAGTCGATCGGCCGCACGAACCAGCCGGACTTGGGCTCGACCTCCAGGAAGCCTTCCTTGCGCAGGCGGAACAGCGCCTCGCGCACGGGCGTGCGGCTGGCGCCGTAGCGGATGCCGATGTCGGCTTCGGACAGGCGGTCGCCGGGGATCAGGCGGAAGTCGTGCAGTTCGGCCTTCAGCCGGCTGTAGATCTGCTCGGCCAGGCTTCCGCGCGCGGGCAGGGCGCCGGGGATGGCCGCGGGCGAGGGCGCAAGGGTGTTCAGGTTCAGGTCCGACATGGCTGGATCATCCTGCATCACGCGCCGCGCCCGGCCCGCCGTCCTCATTGGGGCATGCGGCTGACGTGGGCAGCCACCACGCGCCAGCCACCGTCCAGCCTCACCCAGGTCTGGCTCTGGCGGCCCAGGCGGGGGTCGCCGTCGTCGCGGAACTCGGTCATCACGGTGGCGACGTCGCGCCCGAAGGTGGTGACCACGGTGCGTTCCAGCCGGCGGTTGGGGCCGACCGCGATGCCGCCGGCGCGGAAGGCGGCCACGGCGGCCGCACCGTGCTGGATCTCCTGGATGCCGTAGCGCACCACGGCGTCGTGCTGCCAGAACATGCTGCCCAGCGCCTCGAGGTCGTGTTTGGCCAGCGCGGCCTCGTAGCGGGCGAAGACCTCGGCCACCTCGGCCTGCACCGCAGGCAGATTGAGCGGCGGATCCTCGGTGACGGCATCGCCTGCGGTCCCCGCCTTCAGCGCCGCGACGAAGGCGCGCCAGCCGCCGAAGCGGCTGACGTCGCGTGCGCCCTGCAGCACGTGGCCCTCGCAGATGAAGCCGTGCACCCAGCGGCCGTCGGCCAGCTCCACCGAGCCCAGCCCCAGCGGTTGCGGTATCAGCGCCAGGAAGGAGCCCACCGCATGCAGCGGCACGTCCCACACTTCCAGCGCGATCGCGTGGCCGGTCTCGCCCGCGCCCACGCGCTTGATGCCGGGCTTGGGCGGGGTGGTGTCGGGCAGGGCGTAGAGCCGGTAGCGCGGCGCGGTGTGGGTGGCCTCGCGCAAGGTCGCGCCGCGTTCGGTCAGCTGGCCGTTCAGCGGCATGCCGCTGAGGTGGGCGCCGACCACGGCTATGGGCAGCGTCGGCTGGCTGGCGGGGAAGGGCAGGCCGGCGGGTGCCGGCGCCGAGGCATGCCCGCGGCCGGTGGCGCCCAGCGGCTCGCCCGGACGGGCGGCCTGCCAGGCGAGGCCGAGCCGCGCCAGCGCGGCGTCGTGCCAGCCGGGGGCGATCAGCGTCACCCCGAAGGGCAGGCCATCGCTGCCCAGCGCATGCGGCAGCGCCAGCGCGCACCAGCCCAGCAGGTTGACGAAGTTGGTGTAGCGGCCCAGCCGCGTGTTGACGCCCACCGGGTCGGCATCGATCTCGGCGGAGGTCGGATGGCCGGTGGTGGTGGGCACGAAGAGCACGTCCACGCTGTCCCAAACGGCCTTCGCCTTCTGCGCGAGTTCGCGCAGCTTGTACTGCGCGCGGAAGGCGTCGGTGGCGGAGAACTTCAGCGCGGCCTCGATGACGCTGCGCACCGTCGGGTCCAGGGCCTGCGGGCGCTCGGCGAGCAGCGGTTGCACGACGGCATGGCGCTCGGCCACCCAGGGGCCGCTGTAGAGCAGGTCGGCCACCGCATGCAGCGGGGCGAAATCCAGCTCGACGAGCTCGTGGCCCAGCTCCAGCGCGCGCGCCTTGGCGGCGGCATAACCCGCGGCGTAGGCGGCATCGCCGAAGAAGCCCGGGTCCCTGGGCACGCCCAGGCGCAGCCTGGCCGGCAACCGCGCCGGGCCCTGGCCGGAGGGCGCAGGCACGGCGTTGTAGATGTCCGCGGCGTCCGGCCCTTCCATCACGGCCATCACGGCTGCGGCGTCGTCGACCGTCAGCGCGAAGACCGAGACGCAGTCCAGCGAGCGGCAGGCCGGCAGCACGCCTGCGGTGCTGACGCGTCCCGGCGTGGGCTTGAGGCCGACGATGTGGTTGAAGCAGGCCGGCACCCGGCCCGAGCCGGCGGTGTCGGTGCCCAGCGCGAAGGCCACCCAGCCGCGCGCCACCGCCACGGCCGAGCCTGAACTGGAGCCGCCGCTGATGCGCTGCGCATCGAAGGCGCTGGCCGGGCGGCCGTAAGGCGAGCGCGTGCCCACCAGGCCAGTCGCGAACTGGTCCAGGTTGGTCTTGCCGACCCACACCGCGCCGGCGTCGACCAGCTTCTGCACGGTGGTGGCGTGGCGCCCGGGCACGTAGGCGAACTCGGGGCAGGCCGCGGTGGTGGCGATGCCGGCGACATCGATGTTGTCCTTCACCGCGAAGGGCACGCCGAACAGCGGCAGGCGGGCCAGCAGGGCGGCGCGGTCGGGTTCGGCATCCGCCAGGGCCTGCAGCCGGGCCACCTGGGCCTCGAACTGGGCGTCGTCGGCCTGGGCGATCCAGGCCGGGTCGCTGGCGTGGGCCTGCAGGAGCTGGCGGCGCAGGCGCAACAAGTCGCTGGGCTGGGCACCTGCCAGCCAGGCCGCACGCCAATCGGCCAGCGTGAGCTGGGCCTGCGGGGAGTCGGTCACGTGGGCTCCTTTATCTCGTATACAAGTAAGTGTGCAGCATGAAGCGTGCCGGATCCTGCCGCTTCTGCCGCCTGCGCCGGCTTCCTTGCGCCTCCCGACTAACCCTGAAATGCCCTCCGTAGCGGGTGACGCCACCCATGGCCGTACTTCACAGATCACTTTTAGTCATTTCTGCAAGTCCTTTTCCTCTAAAGACTTTTTATTTCGGATCTGC
>SCTQ01000384.1 GCA_004322345.1 Aquabacterium sp.
GGGCGCCATGGCCGAGGACGCGATGGAGTACGGCGACCTGGCGAAGAAGTTCCAGCAGTCCACCTTCGGCGCGCATTTCGTCGAGGTGGCCGTGGACGCGCATACCGCCGAGGTCCGCGTGCGCCGCATGCTGGCGGTGTGCGCGGCCGGGCGCATCATCAATCCCAAGTCGGCACGCAGCCAGGTGATCGGCGCGATGACCATGGGCGTGGGCGCCGCGCTGATGGAGGAGCTGGCGGTGGACCGGCGCCACGGTTTCTTCGTCAACCACGACCTCGCCGGCTACGAGGTGCCGGTGCATGCCGACATCCCGCACCAGGAGGTGATCTTCCTGGACGAGACCGACCCGACCTCGTCGCCGATGAAGGCCAAGGGCGTGGGCGAACTCGGCATCTGCGGCGTCGCCGCGGCAGTGGCCAATGCGATCCACAACGCCACCGGCGTGCGCGTGCGCGACTACCCGGTGACGCTGGACAAGCTGCTGCCCGGCATGCCGGCGGTGGTGGCCGCGGTGGGGGCCTGATGGACAGCGCCGACCTGCTGGTGCTGCGCACGCTGCGCGACTGGCGCCGAGCCGGCCGCCGCGCCCGGCTGGTGACGGTGCTGCGCACCTGGGGCTCGTCGCCGCGCCCGCCGGGCTCCATCCTGGCGCTGGCCGACGACGGCGAGCTCGTGGGATCGGTCAGCGGCGGCTGCATCGAGGACGACCTCGTCCATCGCTACGCAGGCCAGGACGAAGGGGCAGGGCCGCCGCAGCGGCTGACCTACGGCCTCAGCGCCGACGAGGCCCACCGCTTCGGCCTGCCGTGCGGCGGCACGATGGAACTGCTGGTGGAGCGGGATCCATCGGCCGGGGAGCTGGACGCGCTGGTGCATCGCCTGTCCGCCGGCTGCCTCGTGCGCCGCCGCGTGCGGCTGTCCGACGGCCAGGCCACGCTGGAGGAGGCCGACCAGCCCCAGGGCCTGCAGGTGGCGGACGGACAGGTCGCCCAGACCTTCGGCCCCGGCTGGCGCATGCTGCTGATCGGCGCCGGGCAACTGGCGGAATACCTGGCGACCATGGCCGCCTTCAGCGGCTTCGCGGTGACGGTGTGCGACCCGCGCGAGCCGCACCGCGCCGCCTGGCGCGTGGACGGCACGACGCTCGTGCACGACATGCCCGACGACGCCGTCACCGCCTTCCGCCCCGACCGCCGCAGCGCCGTGATCGCGCTGACCCACGATCCCAAGCTCGACGACCTCGCGCTGATGGACGCCCTGCAGACCCAGGCCTTCTACGTGGGCGCCATCGGCAGCCGCCGCAACAGCGAGGCCCGCCGCCTGCGCCTGGCCGAGCACTTCGGCCTGAGCGCCGACGAACTGCGCCGCCTGCGCGGCCCCATCGGCCTGTACATCGGCAGCAAGACGCCGGCGGAGATCGCGGTCAGCGTGATGGCGGAGGTGCTGGCGGTGAAGAACGGCGTCGCGCTGCCCAGGCAGATGCAGGTGGAGGCGGCGAAGGAGCTGCTGGGAGCCTGAGCGCAGCCGGCCGCGCCGCAGCCACTCAGTGCCCTTCGTGGCCGGCATGCCCGCCGGGCTTGCGCACCTGCACCTCGATCTCGTTCTTCGGCTGCGTCGCCGGGGCCGAGGCCGGCATCGGGCGCCCGCTGCCCGCCGAGCGTGCCGGTTGCGGCAGGGCACCCGTCCATTCGTAGGCCTGCGTGCCGGCAGGGTGCTTGTACCAACCCGGATCGCGATAGTCCCCGCGCTTCTGGCCGGCGCGCACCTTCAGCACGCTGAACATGCCGCCCATCTCGACCGAGCCGTAGGGGCCGTCGCCGCCCATCATCGGCACGGTGTTGTCGGGGATGGGCATGTGCATGTCCGCCATGCCGGCCATGCCGCTGTCGCCCATGGCCATGTAGCCGGGGACGAGGTCGGCGATGCGGCGGGCCACCTCGTCCTGGTCGACGCCGATCATCGTCGGCACGTCGTGGCCCATCGCGTTCATCGTGTGATGGCTCTTGTGGCAGTGCAGGGCCCAGTCGCCTTCGGCATCGGCGACGAACTCGACCTGGCGCATCTGGCCCACCGCGATGTCGGTCGTCACCTCGGGCCAGCGCGCGCTGCGCGGCACCGGGCCGCCGTCGGTGCCGGTGACGGTGAACTCGTGGCCGTGCAGGTGGATCGGGTGGTTGGTCATCGTCAGGTTGCCGATGCGGATGCGCACGCGGTCGCCGCGGCGCACGTTCAGCGTGTCGATGCCGGGGAAGACGCGGCTGTTCCAGGACCACAGGTTGAAGTCCAGCATGGTCATGATCTTCGGCGTCGCCGCGCCGGGCTCGATGTCGTAGGCGTTGAGCAGGAAGACGAAGTCGCGGTCGACCTCGTCGATCTGCGGGTGCCGGCCCTTGGGATGCGTGATCCACGAGCCCATCATCCCCATGGCCATCTGCACCATCTCGTCGGCGTGCGGGTGGTACATGAAGGTGCCGGGGCGGGCGGCGATGAACTCGTAGACGTAGGTCTTGCCGGGCTCGATCGCCGGCTGCGTGAGGCCGCTGACGCCGTCCATGCCGTTGGGCAGGCGCTGGCCGTGCCAGTGCATGGATGTGCGCTCGGGCAGGCGGTTGGTGACGAAGATGCGCACGCGGTCGCCCTCGACGACCTCGATGGTCGGGCCCGGCGACTGGCCGTTGTAGCCCCACAGCCGGGCCTTGAAGCCGGGCGCCATCTCGCGCACCACGGGCTCGGCCACGAGGTGGAACTCCTTGACGCCCTGGTTCATGCGCCAGGGCAGGGTCCAGCCGTTCAAGGTGACCACGGGGGCGTAGGGCCGGCCGCTGGGCGGATGCAGCGGCGCCATCGTGTCGGGGCTGCCCTGGATCACCGGCTCGGGCAGGGCGGCCATCGCGACCTTGCTGACGCCCGCGGCGGCCACGGCCATGCCGGTGCCCAGCAGGAAATGCCTTCTGTCTTGCTTGCTCATGGTGTGTCCCGTCGGGTTCAGTGGCCGCCGGCGTCCGCGGCGACGGACGCGCGGGCTTCCAGGCTGGGCAGGGTGGTGGGGCGGCCGATCGCGGCGGCCTGCAAGGCGGCGTCGGCGAGCCAGAAGTCGCGCTGCGCATCCAGCGCCTGCATGACGCTGGCGACCTGTTCACGCGTGTCGGCCAGCAGGTCGAACACACCGATGAGCATGCCGTTGTAGCGCAGCAGGTTCTCCTTCGAGATCGTCTTGCGCAGCGGCACCACCTCGTCGCGGTAGTGGCGCGCGACCTCGTAGGCCGTGCGGTAGGCATCCCAGGACTCGCGCAGTTGCGACGCGGCCTGGCGGCCCACCGCGGCCGTGCGGTCCAGCACCGCCATGTAGGCCGCCTGCGATTGCGCGCGGGCCGCGTCGCCGGCATCGAAGATGGGCAGCGGCAGCTCCAGCTCCCAGCCCTTCTGCCGCGGCAGGCCGGTCTCGGAGTTGCGCTGCACGCCCAGGTGCAGGCCGTCGACGAGGCTGGTCACGCGCGTGAGGCCCTGTTCGCGCGCGGCATGGGCCAGGTCGGCTCGGGCCAGGGCGACGTCGAGGCGCTCGTCCAAGGTGGCCTGGCCCTGGGCCTGTTCGTCGCGAGGCAGCGCGGGCAGGTCGGGCAGGCGCGGCGGCAGCTTCAGTGCGGCGGCCTGCGCGTCGTTCAGCCCCAGCGCACGCACCAGGGCTTCGCGCGTGGACAGGGCGGCATGCCGGGTGCGGGCCAGCTGGGCCACGGCCTCGGCGTGGAAAGCCTGCTGGCGTGCGGCCTGGAGCCGGCTGAAGTTGCCCGCGGCCTCCATGCGGCGCGCGAGTTCGGCGGCGGCCTGCGCCGCGCTCATCACACGCTCGACGTAGCCCAGGGCCTCCTGCGCCGCGACGGCACGCACCCAGGCGGCGCGTGCGTCGGTGGCGGCCTGCACGACCTCGCCGGCCAGCTGCAGGCGCACCTGCTGCTGCCGGTAGTCGGCCTGGCGCATGCGCGCGGGCAGCAGCAGCAAGTCCAGCAGGGGCACGGACAGCATGCGCGAGATCTCCAGCTCGCGTGCGTCGCCTCCGCCACGCGCCAGGTGCTCGAAGCTGAAGACCGGGTTGGGCAGGCGCACGGACCGCGTCGCCGAAGCGGAGGAGGCAGCCGCCTGCGACAGCGCCGACTGCAGCTGCGGGCTGTAGGCCAGGGCGATGCGCACGGCGCCGTCGGCCGCCAGCGGCCGGGCCAGCAGGGTGTCGACCTCGGCCTGGGCCTGGTCGCGGGCTTCTTCGCTGGTCAGCCATCGGGGCTCGGCGCCGAGTTGCTGGCGGCCCAGGCGCTGTACCTCGGCCACGTTGGCGTCGATGTGGGTGCCGGCGCAGCCGGCCAGCAGCACGGCCAGCGCGAACGCGGGCCAGGTGGAGGGAAATCGTGTGGAAGGCGGATGCAGTCGCATCGGATCCTCGCTGGAAGACGATGGGGAAAGACGCGTGCATGGGCACGTGCCGTGGGACCGGCCCGCGGGCCGGGTCGTCAGGCGAGGAGGGCTCGGGGCGGGCGCTCGGGCCCGTCGGTCAGGAAGACGACCGCTGCGTGCGCCGGCAGCGCGAAGGGCGTGAAGGCCGGCTCCTGCGCGGGCAGGACGATGGCCGGGGCCGGCAAGGCGAGCGCATGGCAGCAGGAGGCGCAGGCGCTGCAGCCGGTCTTGCCGGCGGCGTGATCATCGGGGGTAGCGAAGCGGGCATGGCCCGCATCGGCATGGCCTTGCAGCGCTGCATGGTCATGGTGGTGGGCGTGGGCCTGCGTCGCAACCTGCCCGGCGCCCTGCGCCTGCGAGCAATGCAGCATCGCCGCAGCGGCCGCACCCTGCATGGGCAGGGCCACGGCGAGCAGCCACAACAGGAAGAGGCGCACGGTGCGATGCATGGGGTCCAGTCTAGTGTCTGTTGACACTCCCTGAGAACGCGGGTGACCCAGGAAACGGGCGCCATCGAGGCGCAAGGCATAGCCGTGGCGGCGGCCATGGCGAGCATTTGCAACGCGGAAGGCGCCCGCGCGCGTCCGCCGGGGCAGGCTGCTGTTGCGGCCCAGCGACCGGGCGGCCGCCACTTCGGCGACGAGGTCGCGCGGGGCCTCAGGCTTGCGGACGGTGCTCATCCAGCGGATTGTCACCGTGAGCCCGGACGGCGCCGCATCGGGCTGTGTACAGGAGCCGGCACGTATCCTGCCCACGGGCCGGGACACCACGAGGAGACGAACGCATGACATCCCGGAAGTGGCGCCTGCATGCCAGCGCCGCGGCGGCGCTGGTCGCGGGGGGCGCCGTGCAGGCCGACGAAGCGGCTGCGCCCGCGGCGACGCTGAAGCCATCGGTCGTCACCGCCACGCGCCTGGAGCAGGACGCGTTCGACCTGCCCGCATCCGCCGACCGCATCGATGCCGGCACCCTGGCCCAGGCCGGCCCCGGCATCAACCTGTCGGAGGCCCTGGCCCGCGTGCCCGGCATCGCTGCACTGAACCGCCAGAACTACGCGCAAGACCTGCAGATCCAGAGCCGCGGCTTCGGTGCCAGGTCAACCTTCGGCGTGCGCGGCGTGCGGCTGCTGGCCGACGGCATCCCGGCCACCATGCCCGACGGACAGGGCCAGAGCTCCGGCTTCGCCCTGGGCTCGGCGCAGCGCATCGAGGTGCTGCGCGGTCCGTTCTCGGCGCTGTGGGGCAATGCCTCGGGCGGCGTGATCCAGGTCTTCACGGCCGACGGCGGCGCGCGGCCGGAGGCGACCGCCTCGCAATACCTGGGCAGCGACGGCCTGCGCAAGACGGGCCTGAAGCTGGGGGGCACGGCGGGCGCGGTGAACTTGCTCTTCGACCTCTCGCACTTCGAGACCGAAGGCTGGCGTGCGCACGGCGCCGCGCAGCGCAGCCAGCTCAACGGCAAGCTGCGCTGGAAGCCCGACGCCGACGCCCGGCTCACGCTGGTGCTCAACGCACTGGAGATGCCGCAGGTGCAGGATCCGCTGGGCCTCACCGCGCAGCAGCTGCGCGCCGACCCGCGCCAGGCCGGCGACAACGCGCTGCGCTACGACACGCGCAAGACCATCCGCAACCGGCAGGCGGGTGTCGTCTACGAACGGCAGATGGGCCGCGACGAGCTGCGCCTGATGAGCTACGCCGGCACGCGCGATGTCGTGCAGTTCCAGGCCATCCCCTCCACGGCGCAGGACGCCGCCACCTCCCCCGGCGGCGTGATCGGCCTGGGGCGGCGCTACGGCGGCCTGGACGCACGCTACACGCTGCGTGGCGAGCTGGCCGCGCGGCCGGCGACCCTGAGCTTCGGCGCCAACCTCGACCAGATGCAGGAGGTCCGCCGCGGCTGGCTGAACTTCAGCGGCACGCCCGCCGCGCCCACGGCCACCGGCGTGCAGGGCGCCCTGCGGCGCGACGAGCGCAACCGCGCATCCAATGCCGACCAATACCTGCAGGGCGAGTGGGAGGCCGCCGCGCGCTGGACGCTGAGCGCCGGGCTGCGGCACAGCTCGGTGCGGGTGCGCTCGCAGGACCGCCATCTCGCCAACGGCGACGACAGCGGCCACGCCCACTACGACGCCTTGACGCCGGTACTGGGGGCCGTCTTCCACGCCGCCGAGGACTGGAACGTCTATGCCAGCTATGGCCGCAGCTTCGAGACACCGACGCTCAACGAGCTGGCCTACCGCGCGGACGGCGGGGCCGGGCTGAACACCGGCTTGGCGGCCAGCAAGGGGCGGCACTTCGAGCTGGGCGTGAAGGCGCGCATGGACGAAGCCTGGCTCGTCAACGCCGCGCTCTTCCACGCCCGCACGCGCGACGAGATCGGCGTCTTCACCAACAGCGGCGGCCGCTCGGCCTTCCAGGACGTGGGCGCCACCCGGCGCAGCGGCGCCGAGCTGGCGGCGCAATGGAAGCCGCTGCCGCAGTGGACGCTGTACGCCGCGCTGACCCTGCTGAACGCGAGCTACCTCGACGGCTTTCGCTCCTGCACCGCCGCGCCCTGCACGGCGGGCAGCGCGGCCAACACGACGCCAGTGCCGCCGGGCAGCCGCATTCCGG
>SCTQ01000385.1 GCA_004322345.1 Aquabacterium sp.
GGACCTGGGTGGCTACACCTCGGACTCGCGCACCGACGTCTTCGCCCACCGCCCGGTCCCCATCCAGGTCAACTACCTGGGCTACCCCGGCACCATGGGCACGGACTACATGGACTACATCATTGCCGACCGGCACGTGATCCCGCCGGAGCACCAGCCCTACTACAACGAGCGCGTCGTCTACCTGCCCGACGCCTACCTGCCCACCGACAGCGGCGTGCGCATCGCCGAGCGCACGCCCACCCGCGCCGAATGCGGCCTGCCGGAGACCGGCTTCGTCTTCTGCTCCTTCAACCACGACCACAAGATCTCGCCGCATGTCTTCGAGGTCTGGATGCGGCTGCTGAACCAGGTGCCCGGCAGCGTGCTGTGGCTGATGTCGCGCAGCGAGGTCTCCCAGCGCAACCTGCAGCGCGAGGCCGCCGCCCGCGGCGTGGACCCGTCGCGGCTGATCTTCGCCACCCGCGTGCCGATGGTGGAGGACCACCTGGCGCGCTACCGCCAGGCCGATCTCTTCCTGGACACGCACCCCTACAACGCCCACACCACCGCGGCCGACGCGCTGATGGCCGGGCTGCCCGTGCTGACCTACATGGGCCAGGCCTTCCCCTCCCGCGTGGCCGGCAGCCTGCTGCACGCCATCGGCCTGCCGGAGCTGGTGACCCACACGCTGGAGGACTACGAGAGCCTGGCGCTGGAGCTGGCTGGCCAGCCTCACCTGCTGGCCGGCATCAAGGCCCGCCTGGCCGCCCACAAGTCCACCCACGCGCTGTTCGACACCGACGCCTTCTGCCGCCACCTGGAGCACATCTACATCGCGATGTGGCGCCAGCACCAGCTGGGCGAGGCGCGCGACGAGCTGGGCACTGCCTGACTTCCCATACGACCCAAGGACGGAGGCCACGATGCCGCAAGTCGATTTCCTGATCCCCACCCAGAAGCCCACCCACATCGCCTGCTGCCTGATGCAAGGCTTCCACCAGCTCGGCTGGGAGGTCTTCGCCAACGTGGACAGCAGCAACTGGATCGACACGCGGGGCATCTCGACGCCCTTCGCGCGCACCAGCGGCGACTTCATCCAGAAGGTGGGCCAGCTGGTCCACGGCCTGCTGATCGTCGACGTCTCCAAGGGCCAGGGCGTCTACGTGGATTCGCTGCGCGACACGCTCAAGCACCGGCCGGTGATCCTGGTGAACATGGACGACGCCGCCAACTTCGTCGACTACGACGAGGGCTACCTGACCTTCACCACCCACTACAACCGCCTGGCCCTGCGCCACGGCAGCCTGCGGCCCATCGGCTTCAGCCTGTCGCAGGACATCGTGGACCTGGCCGCCGAGACCGACCTGACGAGGAAGCAGGACTACGTGATCAAGAACTTCACGCCGTCCTTCCAGCAGTCGGTGCGCAACTCGCTGGAACTCTGCTTCATCGAGGGCCTGAAGAACCACTTCCCGCTGCACGAGGAGCTGACCACGCCCGAGCAGTACGCCCAGGAACTGGCCGGCGCCACGCTGGTGGCCGCCTACGGCGGCGAGTACCTGCCGCCGATGATGCGCAACACCTACCTGCGCGAACGCATGGCCGGCGGCCCGCAGGCCGGCCTCTACGACTTCAAGAACTTCGACACCGAGTCAGCCGTGCTGCGCTGGGACAGCTGGCGCTTCTTCGAGGCCGCCCTCTTCGCCTGCGCGCCCATCCAGCTGGACTTCGACAAGTACGGCTTCGAGCTGCCGGTCAAGCCCACCCCGTGGGAGCACTACATCCCCATCGACATGACCACCGTCAGCGCGCTGCCGGCCCGGCTGCGCCAGATGGTGGACGCCGACCCCGACGCCCTGGCCCGCATCGGCCGCCAGGCACGTGCCTGGGTGCTGGAACACTACGCGCCCAAGCCCGTGGCCAGCTACGTGCTGGACCAGGCCCGCGCCTTCTGGCCCCAGTTCTTTGGCTGACCTTTCGGCTGATGACTGACGCCCCCAAGCTGCGCAAGGCGCGCCGCATCACCGGCAACAAGCTGGTCTTCCGCGACGCCACCGAGGCCGACGCCGCCTTCATCCTGAAGCTGCGCACCGACGCGCAGAAGTCCCGCTACCTGTCGACCACGCCGCCCTCGCTGGAGAAGCAGGCCACCTGGCTGCGCAGCTACGCGCAAGACGACAGCCAGGCCTACTTCATCATCGAGGACCGCGCCGGCAAGCCGGTGGGCACCGTGCGCCTGTACGACGTGCGCGGCAGCAGCTTCTGCTGGGGCTCCTGGATCAAGGACGACGGCGCACCCCAGGGCTTCGGCATGGAGTCGGCGCTGATGCTCTACCGCTATGCACTGGACCTGGGCTTCGACGGCGCGCATTTCGACGTGCGCATCGGCAACGAGTCGGTCTGGGGCTTCCATGAGCGCATGGGCGCGGTGCGGGTGCGCACCGTGGAGCCCGACCACTTCTACGAGATCACCCGCGCCGACCTGGAGGCGGCCTTCGTGCGGTACGCGCGTTATCTCCCCGACGGGATCGAGGTCGAGTTCCTCTGAGCACCGCCGCGACGGCGGATAAGCGGCGCCCCGAACCCGCAATTCGCGAAATCGTCCCGCCCCGCGCTTCCTACCATCCCTAGGCAAATCTGCCCGGAAAGCGACCTTGCTTTCCCGACGAGGTACGAGCCATGAGCCTAGACGACTGCCGCATCATCGACCTGCCCAAGATCCACGATCCGCGGGGCAACCTGACCTTCATCGAAGGCGCTTCCCACGTCGACTTCGACATCCAGCGCGTCTACTACCTCTACGACGTGCCCGGCGGCTCGGAGCGCGGCGGCCACGCACACAAGGGGCTCAAGCAGCTCATCATCGCGATGTCCGGCAGCTTCGACGTCATCCTGGACGACGGCAAGGACAAGAAGCGGGTGCACCTCAACCGCTCCTACCACGGCCTCTACATCTGCCCGATGATCTGGCGGGAACTGGACAACTTCTCCTCGGGCTCGGTCTGCATGGTGCTGGCGTCCAACCGCTATTCCGAGGACGACTACTACCGCGACTATGCGCAGTTCATGCGGGCCCGCTGGGCCTGAACGAAAGGACCGGTCATGGTCGAGTTCCTGAACCTGAAGCGCGTCAACGAGCCGCACGAGGTGGCGCTGCGCGAGGCGGTGGACCGCGTGCTGGCCTCCGGCTGGTACGTGCTGGGCGCCGAGACCGAGGCCTTCGAGCACGAGTTCGCCGCCTACTGCGGCGCGGCCCACTGCATCGGCGTGGCCAACGGGCTCGACGCGCTGCACCTGATCCTGCGCGCGATGGACATCGGCCCCGGCGACGAGGTGATCGTGCCCGGCAACACCTTCATCGCCACCTGGCTGGCCGTGTCCTACGCCGGCGCCACGCCGGTGCCGGTGGAGCCCGAGGCCCACAGCTACAACCTGGACCCGGCCCGCATCGAGGCCGCGATCACCCCGCGCACCAAGGCCATCATGCCGGTGCACCTGTACGGCCAGCCGGCCGACATGGACCCTATCAACGCACTGGCCAAGCACTACAAGCTCAAGGTCATCGAGGATGCCGCGCAGGCCCACGGCGCGCGCTACTGCGGCCGCCGCGCCGGCAGCCTGGGCGACGCCGCGGGCTTCAGCTTCTACCCCGGCAAGAACCTGGGCGCCCTGGGCGACGGCGGCGCCGTCACCACCAACGACGGCGAACTCGCCCAGCGCCTGCGCAAGCTGCGCAACTACGGCGCGGCCGTGCGCTACCAGCACGAGGTGGTGGGCGTGAACTCGCGCCTGGACGAGATCCAGGCCGCGATGCTGCGCGTCAAGCTGCCCCACCTGGACGCCGACAACGCGCTGCGCCGCCAGCGCGCCGCCGAATACCACGAGGCCCTGCACGGCTGCGGCCTGATCCTGCCCACCACGGCCGAGGACACCGAACACGCCTGGCACCTCTACGTCGTGCGCCATCCGCGCCGCGACGCGCTGGCCCAGGCACTGAAGGAACGCGGCATCGCCACGCTGTCGCACTACCCGCTGGGCAACCACCAGCAGGGCGCCTACCGCGGCGGCCACTGGCCCAAGCTGCACATCACCGAGCAGCTCTGCGCCGAGGTGCTGAGCCTGCCGATGTCGCCGCGCATGACCAGCCAGGACGTGGCCGAGGTGGCGCAGGCCGTGCGCGCCTGCGTCGGTTGATTGACGGAGTTCCCGCCTTGCAGATCCCGGCCGAGATCGTCGAACGCGTCAACCGCATCG
>SCTQ01000386.1 GCA_004322345.1 Aquabacterium sp.
CGCATGGCGGTGAACGCCTCGTGGCCCGGGGTGTCGAGGAAGGTGACGATGCCGCGCGGCGTCTCGACGTGATAGGCGCCGATGTGCTGCGTGATGCCGCCGGCTTCACCCGCGGCCACGCGGGTGCGGCGGATGTAGTCCAGCAGCGAGGTCTTGCCGTGGTCGACGTGGCCCATGACGGTGACGACCGGAGCGCGCGGCAGCGACTCGAACTCGTGGCTGGTTTCGTCCTCGACCAGGAAGGCTTCCGGATCGTCCAGCTTGGCGGCGATCGCCTGGTGGCCCATTTCCTCGACCACGATCATCGCGGTCTCCTGGTCCAGCTGCTGGTTGATGGTGACCATCTGGCCCAGCTTCATCAGCTGCTTGATGACCTCGGAGGCCTTGACCGACATCTTGTGCGCCAGGTCGGCGACGCTGATGGTCTCGGGCACGTGGACCTCGTAGACCTGCGGCTCGGTCGGCGCGACGAAGGTGGATTGCGAATCGCCACGGTCGCCGCCCTTGCGGCCGCCGCGGCCTGGCGCGCGCCAGCCGCCGCTGCGCGAGGCACCGGCAGGCGCGTCGCTGCGGCCCTTCAGCGCGGCGCGCTTCTTGGCAGCGTCGTCGGCCCAGGTGGACGACAGCTTCTCGGCCTTGACGGCCTTCTTCTCGCCGGGCTTGGCGGCACCGGCGGCCGTGGTGCCGGGTGCGCCGGGCTTCGGCTTGTGGATGGTGCCCTTGATGCCGTCCTTGGCCTCGGCGGGCTTGGCCTCCTCCGGCTTCTTGGCGGTCAGCACCTTCTTGGGCGCGGACATCATGGCGCGGATGGCGGCGGCCTCCTGCTCGGCGGCCTGCCGGCGCGCGGCCAGGTCGGCGGCACGCTGCTTCTCCTCGGCTTCGATGTCGGCCGCCTTGATGACACGCAAGCCGGGCTTGGCCGGCTCGGCAACCGGCGCGGGAGCAGGTGCGGGTGCGGCGACAGGCGCGGCGACGGGCTCGGCGGCCGGTGCCGCGGCGGCAGCCGCCTGCTGGGCTTCGGCGGACGGCGCCGGCTGCGTGGCGGCGGCGGCCTGGGCCTTGGCGGCCTCGGCGGCAGCCTGCGCCGCCGCCTGGGCCGCAGCCTCGCGGGCCGCGGCTTCGGCAGCAGCCTTCGCGGCCTCGGCGGCCTCGCGTTCGGCGCGCTCCTGCTCCTCGCGCTGGCGCACGCGCTCGGCGAGGTCTTCTTCCTGGCGGCGCAGCAGCTCGGCCTGGCGGCTGGCTTCTTCCTGGCGACGCGCGAGTTCGGCCGCATCGACGACGAAAGCCGACACCGCGTCGTCGGTGGCCGGAGCCACGTCGTCACGCTTGACGAAGACGCGCTTCTTGCGCACCTCGACCTGGATGGTGCGCGCCTTCCCGGAGGCGTCGGCCTGCTTGATCTCGCTGGTGGACTTGCGGGTCAGCGTGATCTTCTTGCGATCGGCGCCGCCGCTGCCATGCGCGGAACGCAGGTGCTCGAGCAGCCGCTCCTTGTCCACCTCGGTCAAGGCATCGTCCGGCGAACCCTTGGTCACGCCGGCGGATTGCAGCTGTTCCAGCAATGTCGCAGCCGGGCGGTTCAGCTCCGCGGCGAACTGTGCGACGGTGGTCACGGCCATTGTGTGTCGTCCTTGCGATGTAGCGAGCAGCTTCTGAGCTTGCTTGGTCTTGCGTGTCGGGCTGATGTCAGAGGGTCAGGAGCGTCGCGTTCAGGCGAACCAATGCTCCCGCGCCTTCATGATCAGCGTGCGGGCCGTGGTTTCGTCCACGCCGGATATCTCGGTCAGTTCGTCCACCGCCAGGTCGGCCAGATCGTCGCGGGTGTGGATGCCGGACTCGGTCAGCTTGGCGATCAGGTCGGAGGTCAGGCCTTCGACTTCGCGCAGGTTCTGCGCGGCGGATTCGACCTGTTCCTCGTGGGCGATCTCCATCGTCAGCAGCGCATCCTTGGCGCGCGTGCGCAGCTCGTTGACGGTGTCCTCGTCGAAGGCCTCGATCTCCAGCATCTCCTGGATGGGCACGTAGGCCACCTGCTCCAGGTCGGTATAGCCTTCCTGGATCAGGATGTCGGCGACTTCCTGGTCCACGTCCAGCTTGTCCATGAACAGCTGGCGGACGGTGACCGACTCCTGCTCCTGCTTGTTGGCAGATTCCTCGGCCGTCATGATGTTGATGCGCCAGCCGGTCAGCTCCGAGGCCAGGCGCACGTTCTGGCCGCCGCGGCCGATGGCGATGGCGAGGTTCTCCTCGTCGACCACCACGTCCATCGCGTGCTTCTCTTCGTCCACGAAGATGGACTGCACGTTGGCCGGAGCCAGGGCGCCGATGACGAATTGGGCCGGATCCTCCGACCACAGCACGATGTCGACGCGCTCGCCGGCGAGTTCATTGGTGACCGCGTTGACGCGAGAGCCGCGCACGCCGACGCAGGTGCCGATCGGGTCGACGCGCTTGTCGTGCGAGACCACGGCGATCTTGGCGCGCGAACCGGAATCCCGGGCGCAGCTCTTGATCTCCAGCAGGCCCTGCTCGATCTCGGGAACCTCGTGGCGGAACAGCTCGATCATGAAGCCGGGCGCGCTGCGCGACAGCATGATCTGCGGGCCGCGCTGGGTGCGGTCGACTTCGAGGATGAACGCGCGCACGCGGTCTCCGGAGCGCAGGTTCTCCTTCGGGATCATCTCGTTGCGGCGCAGGCGGCCTTCCACGCGGCCGGACTCGACGATGATGTCGCCCTTGTCCAGGCGCTTGACCGTGCCGACGAAGATCATGTCGCCGCGGGCCAGGAAGTCGTTGAGCAGCTGCTCGCGCTCGGCGTCGCGGATCTTCTGCAGGATCACCTGCTTGGCGGCCTGGGCGCCGATGCGGCCGATGGGCACGGACTCCACCGGTTCCTCGATGTAGTCGTCGACCTCGATGTCGGCGATCTGCTCCTGGGCCTCGAACAGCAGGATCTCGGCGTCGGGGATCTGCAGGCCGGCCTCGTTGGGCACGACATGCCAGCGACGGAAGGTCTCGTACTCGCCGCTCTCGCGGTCCACGGAGACGCGGATATCGACCTCGTTGCCATGCAGGCGCTTGGTGGCCGAGGCCAGTGCGGCTTCCACCGCACCGAACACGACATCGCGCTCCACGCTCTTTTCGCGCGAGATCGCATCCACCAGCATCAACAGTTCGCGGTTCATTCTTCTGGACCTCCGGATTGCTGTCCTTGCGTTTCCGCCGTCGTCGGCGCGGCCTCGCGGCGGCCACGCCCCTTGAAATTCAGCACGGGCACCAGGCGCGCCTCGCGCACCTCGGCCAGCGTGAAGCTGAGCGCCTGTTCCTTCTTGGCGTCGTCGATGAAGACCAGACGCCAGCCGGCGTCCTCGGCCTCCAGGGTGCCGCGCCACTTCTTGCGGCCCTGGAACAGCTGCTTGAGCGTGATCTCGACCTGCTCGCCGGCGAATCGCACGTAGTCGGCTTCCTTGCGCAGCGGCCGGTCCAGGCCCGGCGAGGACACCTCGAGCCGGGCGTAATCGATGCCATCGACCTCCAGCGCATATTGCAGCTGGCGGGTGACCTTCTCGCAGTCTTCCACGATCACGAACTCGCCTTCGCCGGTGTCGTAGGACTGGCCGGGGATGCGGTCGATGTAGGCGCGAAGCAATCCCTGCGAACTGCGTTCGCATTCGACCAACTCGTAGCCCAGACCGACGACGATGCGTTCGACGGCCTGTTGCCAGGTTGTGGACCGCCCGGGCTCACGCTCCGGGGCAGCCTGCGGGCTTGCCGGTCGCTCCATGTGTGCGACGCTCTCCTTTGCCACGCGCCGACCTGCGGCGCGGACACTCACGGACAAATCAATAACTCCAAAGACGAAACTCGCTGGAAATCGCAGCCGGCCAATTTCGAATACCGGATCCACCGGGCCATAAAAAAAGGGCTGGATTACTCCGCCCATTTTTCAAAGCCGGCCGTCAGGAATGGCACCTGACAACACAGAACCTGCAAACGAGGCCTGCGCAGACCGGGAAAGAAGCTGGCTCGACTTTTTAGCGAGTTCGCGAGTCTAACCGCTAAACGGGATGCCCACAAGCCGCACCAGGGGAACGAGCAGTAGGCGTGAGACAATCGCCGCCCCTTTCAACAGACGTCGAATGCGACTGCACCACCATGGGATTTCTCGCCGGCAAGCGCCTGCTGATCACCGGAGTTCTGTCCAACCGCTCGATCGCCTACGGCATCGCCCGGGCCTGCAAACGCGAGGGGGCCGAGCTGGCCTTCAGCTACGTCGGCGAACGTTTCAAGGACCGCATCACCGAATTCGCGCATGAATTCGGCTCCGAACTGGTGTTCGACTGCGACGTCGGCGACGACGCCCAGATCCAGAAGCTGTTCGACGACCTGGGCGCCCATTGGCCGACCTTCGACGGCTTCGTGCATTCCATCGGCTTCGCCCCGCGCGAGGCCATCGCCGGCGAATTCCTCGACGGCCTGTCGCGCGAGGCCTTTCGCATCGCCCACGACATCTCCAGCTACAGCTTCCCCGCGCTGGCCAAGGCCGCCTTGCCCCGCCTGAACCCGAACGCCGCGCTGCTGACCCTGAGCTACCTGGGCTCCGAGCGGATCGTCCCGGGCTACAACACCATGGGCCTGGCCAAGGCCTCGCTGGAGGCCAGCGTGCGCTACCTGGCCGCCAACCTCGGCCCCAAGGGCATCCGCGTCAACGGCATCTCCGCCGGCCCGATCAAGACGCTGGCGGCCGCCGGCATCAAGGGCTTCTCGAAGATCCTGGACGTGGTGGAGCAGAACGCGCCCCTGCGCCGCAACGTGACGATCGACGACGTCGGCAACGTGGCGGCCTTCCTGCTGTCGGACCTGTCGGCCGGCGTGACCGCCGAGATCACCTACGTCGACGGCGGCTTCAGCCACGTGATGGGCGGGGTGCCCGCGGCCGAGGGGCCCGCCGCCTGACTCAGGCCTGCCGCAGCTTGGGCACCGCCGCCAGCAGGGTGCGCGTGTATTCCTGCTGCGGCTGGCCCAGCACCCGGGCCGCGCTGCCGGACTCCACGATGCGCCCGGCGCGCATCACGGCCACCTCGTCTGCCAGGTACTCGACCACGCCCATGTTGTGGGTGATGAAGAGATAGGCCAGCCCGCGCTCGCGCTGCAGGCGCTTGAGCAGGTTGAGGATCTGCGCCTGCACCGACACGTCCAGCGCGGAGGTCGGCTCGTCGCAGACCAGCAGCGCCGGCTCCACCGCCAGCGCGCGGGCGATGGCGATGCGCTGGCGCTGGCCGCCGGAGAACTCGTGCGGATAACGCTCCAGCGCATCCTCGCGCAAGCCCACCTGGTCCATCATGGCCAGCAGGCGCTGGCGCCGCTCGACAGCCGTCCACTGGCGGCGCAGCGACTGCAACCCTTCCTCCAGGATGTCGACCACGCGCATGCGCGGGTTCAACGAGGCGTACGGATCCTGGAAGACGATCTGGATCTCGCGCCGCGCGGCGACCAGGTCCTCGCCCTGCAGCGTGAACAGGTCGCGTCCGGACAGCAGCGCGCGGCCCTCGATCAGCGCCGTACCGCGCAGCAGCTGGGTGATCGCACGGCCGATGGTGGTCTTGCCGCAGCCGGATTCGCCGACCAGCGCCAGCGTCCGGCCCGGCTCGATGCGCAGCGAGACGCCGTCCACCGCGGTGAAGGGCGCGGGCCTGGGCCCGAAGAGTCCGCCTCGCACCGGGAAGCGCACGCTGAGGTTCTCGATTACCAGCAGGCTGGCGCCGGAAGCCGCAGCTGCAGCCGCGGCCGGCTGCTCCAGCGCACCGGTGGCGGGCCGCTGGGCCACCACCGCGGCCGCCGCGTCCTGCACCGGGAACCAGCAGCGCGCCGGATGACCGGGGGCCTTGTCCTCCAGCGGCGGCGCCTCCTTGCAGCGCGCCTGCGCGCGGTCACAGCGCGGGGCGAAGCGGCAGCCCTCGAATCGCGTCCACAGCGGCGGCACGGTCCCGGTGATGGCCGCCAGCGAACCGCCGCGCTTGTTGGCCTCGGGCAGCGCCTGCAGCAGCAGCCGCGCGTAGGGGTGGCGCGGGTGGGCGAAAAACTCGCCGACCTCGGCCTGCTCGACGATCTGCCCGGCATACATCAGCGCCACGCGGTGGGCCATGCCTGCCACCACGGCCAGGTCATGGGTGATCAGCAGCAGGCCGAGCTGGCGCTCGCGCTGCAGTTCGCGCAGCAGGTCCAGCACCTGCTTCTGGATGGTCACATCCAGCGCGGTGGTGGGCTCGTCGGCGATCAGGAAATCGGGCTCGGCGGCCAGCGCGATGGCGATCATCACGCGCTGCTTCTGGCCGCCGGACATCTCGAAGGGATAGCTGTCGATACGCCGCTCGGGCTCGGGGATGCCGACGCGCCGCAGCCAGTCGATGGCCCGTGCGCGTGCCTCCTGGCCGCGCAGCGCGGTGTGGCTGACGATCGTCTCCAGGATCTGGTCGCCCACGCGCAGCACGGGGTTCAGGCTGGTCGCCGGCTCCTGGAAGATCATCGCGATGCGCTTGCCGCGCACCGCGCGCATGCGGCGCTCGGGCAGGGTCAGCAGTTCGTCGCCGTGCAGCTTCACGCTGCCGGCGGTGACCGCGCCGTTGTCGGGCAGCAGGCGCATCAGGGCCAGCGCGGTCATGCTCTTGCCGCAGCCGGACTCTCCCACCAGCGCGAAGGTCTCGCCGCGGTCGATGGACAGGGCCAGGCCGTCGAGGGCACGCACGAGGCCGGCCTCGGCGGCCAGCTCGACGTGCAGGTCGGTCGTCGTCAGCATCAGCTGCTCCCTTCGGGCTGGGCCACCGCGGCCGGCGCCTCGGCCGGCTTGGCGGGCTTGCGCTTCGCGCGCCAGGACAGGCCGCGCGGATCGAAGGCCTCGCGCACGCCGTCGGCGAAGAGGTTGGCCGCCAGCACCATGCCCACCATGAAGACGAAGGCGGCGGCGAAGGGCCACCAGATCGCCGGCTCGCGCGACATCTCGCCGCGCGCGGCGTTGATCATGTTGCCGAAGCTGTTCATCGACGGATCGACGCCGATGCCGACGTAGGACAGCACGGCCTCCATCAGGATCAGCGACGAGAAGCCCAGCACCGAGGTGATCAGCACCAGGTGGAAGAGGTTGGGCGCGATGTGCCGCGCCATGATGCGAACGGGCCCGACGCCGAATGCACGCGCGGCCTGCACGAACTCCAGCTCGCGCAGCTTCAGCGTCTCGGCGCGCAGCAGGCGGCACAGGCCGGCCCAGCTGGTGACGCCGACGATGACGCACAGCAGGAAGATCTTCACGTCGGCGCGCTCCAGGCCGGTCTCGAAGACCTCGGAGTGGCTGTCCAGCCAGACCTGGACCATCAGCATCGCGGCGGCGATCAGCAGGATGTCCGGCACCGAGGAGATGGTCGTGTAGACGTACTCGATCGTCCGGTCCACCCAGCCGCCGAAGTAGCCGGCCATCACGCCCATGACGACGGCCACCGGCAGCGTGATCAGCTGCGACAGGCTGGCGATGACGAAGGCCGTGCGCAGGCTCTTCAGCGTCTGGTAGAGCACGTCGTTGCCGGTGCGGTCGGTGCCGAAGAGGTGGTAGCCGTCGGCCAGCGAGACGCCGATGGCGACCAGCACGGCCAGCGTCGAGGCGGTGGCCAGCGCGGCGCGCCAGGGCAGTTCGGTCTCGTTGTTGATCAGCCGGTCCAGGCCGTTCCGCCAGCCGCCCGAATGCCGCCCCACGGCCACTGCGCCCAGCAGCCACATCGCGATGGCCACGCCCCCGCCCCATATCTGGCCGGTGGTCAGGCGCGAGGACAGGTCGCCCCGCCATTGCCGCTTCGGATCCTTCAGGTCGGCACCGGCGAACTTGAGCCGGGGGAAGTCGCGCTTGGGCGGGCCCGCCTCAGCCACAGGGGCCGAGGCACCGGCCGGGCGCTGCAAGGTCTGCTTGACGAAGCCCAGGTAGGCCAGCGGCGCGGAGTAGCTCTCCTCGCGCGTCTTGATCTGATGCGCCAGCAGCAGGTCCAGCACGGACTCCACACGCGGCGAATAGGCCCGCGCCTCGCCCGCCTGCTGCGGCAGCGCGCGACGGAAGTGGAAGCTGTCGGCCACCGCGACAGCCAGCAGCACGCCCAGCACGACGGCCGCGCTCATGGTGCTGCCGGCCATGAACACGCGTTTCCAGCGTGCGCGCAGGTGGGCCTGGGTGCGGATGCGCCAGACGTAGGCCCCCAGGGCCGCCATCAGCAGCCACATCACGACGTCGGTCCAGAGGAAGACGATCTTGAACATCTCTTTCCCCTCAGGACAGCCGCACCCGCGGATCGACGGCCGTGTACAGCAGGTCGATCAGGATGTTGGACAGGATGTAGAGCACCGAGCCCAGGAAGACCATCGTGCGCACGATGGCGAAGTCCTGGCTGCCGATGGCCTGGATGGTGTAGGCGCCCAGGCCCGGGATGCCGAAGAAGCTCTCGGCCACCAGGCTGCCCATGAAGAGCACGGGCAGGAAGCCGCCCAGCGTGGTCAGGATGGGCAGCAGCGCGTTGCGCAGGACGTGGCGGCCCAGGACGACGCTCTCCGCCAGGCCCTTGGCGCGTGCGGTGCGGACGTAGTCCTTGCCGCTTTCCTCCAGGAACATCGCGCGGAACAGCCGCCCTTCGCCGCCGATGCGCGCGAACAACGACAGCGCGATGGGCAGGACGAGGAAGCGCAACGCGTCCAGCCCGCCCGCGTAGCCCGAGATGGGCACCAGCTTGGCGAAGCGCGAGAAGAAGTACTGCCCGCTGATGTAGTAGAAGAAGCTGGAGATCGACATCAGCACCACGCACAGCACGACGCCCCAGAAGTCGATGGACGTGCCGCGGAAGAACACCAGCAGCAGCGCGAAGCTCACGCTGGCGATCACCTGCAGGATGAACAGCGGCACCGCCAGTTGCAGGCTGACCCACATGCGGGTGCGCACCTCGTAGCCGATGTCGCCGGAGCTCTCGCTGTCGGCGCGCCCGAACTCGAAGGCGAAGAGCGAGACCGAGCGGTCCCAGAACACGGTGTCGGTGAGCCTGCCGGCCCCCGTTGCCTTGTCGTTCCACACCAGCGGCTTGTCGTAGCCGCGGTCGGCTTTCCACTTTTCGATCTGGTCGGCCGACACGCGCTTGCCGCCGATGTTCAGGCGCGCCATGTCGTCGGGCGTGTTGACGGCGAAGAAGAGCAGGAAGGTCAGCACGTTGATGCCCACCAGGGTCAGGAAGCCGTAGGCCAGGCGGCGCAGGATGTGGGTCAGCATCTCAGCCCTCCTTCCCGGCTGCCGCCGGCAGCGCGACCGCGTCGGCCCGCGCCTGCAATGCGCGGCGCGCGCCCCAGACCAGCGCGACCAGCGCCGCGACGAAGAGCACCACCGGCCAGTACACCGGCTTGTTCCACTCGGCGACGCTCTTCGTGCGGTCGGCCAGGTCCAGCCGGTAGAAGCGCGCCATGTCGCGCACCATCACGCTGGGCTTGCCGTTGTGCACCCAGCGCTGGTAGGCGCCGGAGGCATAGGGGAAGTAGCCCCAGGACCACGGCGCGTCCTGCTGCAGGATGGCGATCATCTGGTCGATCACCTTCTGCTTCTGCGGGCCGTCGTCCATGAAGCGCAGCTGGGCGAACAGGCGGTCGTACTCGGGGTTCTCGTAGTTGGCCGCATTCTCGCCGTCGACCTTGGACTTGGAGTTCGGGCCGTAGAGCAGGAAGAGGAAGTTCTCCGCATCCGGGTAGTCGGCCAGCCAGCCCCAGAAAAAGATCTGGTGCTTGCCCTTGCGCACCTTGTCCTGGAACTGGTTGTAGTCCGTGGCGCGGATCTCCAGCTGCACGCCCAGCTTGGCGAACTGCTTGACCATCCACTCCAGCCCGGCCTTCACCTCCGGCGTCAGCGCGCGCTGGTAGTCGTAGTTCAGCACCAGGGGCTTGCCGGTCCTGGCGTCGCGGCCGTCGGGGTAGCCGGCCTGGGCCAGCAGCTTTTTCGCGTCCTCGATGGGGCGGCGCTCGACCTGCCCGTCGACCAGGCGGTGGGTCACCGGGTTGATGCCTTCGGGCGTGCCGTGGCGCGAGCCGAAGACGCCGCCGGGCAGCGGCGCCATCGCGGTCTCGCCGGCGGCCTTGGGGAAGATGCGGTTGTACTCGTCCCAGTCGATGGCGATGGAGATGGCCTGGCGCAGCTTGCGGTTGCGCACCTGCTGCTGCGGCGTGTCGCCCTTGCCCACCACCGGGTCCAGCCAGTTGAAGCCCAGGTACCAGTTGGACAGGTCCACGCTCTTGGGGAACTGCATGCCCTTGTCGGTGAACTCCTTGTTCACCTTGGGCTCGTCCTCCATCGCGATGCGGTAGGCCACGCCGTATTCGGGGCGCTCGATCTGCGGCACGTCGAGATAGCCCTGGCGGAACTTGGCGTCCAGCGGCACGGACTCCTTCTCCATCGTGTAGACCAGCTTGTCGATGAAGGGCATGGGCTGGCCGCAGTCCTTCAGCAGGCCGGCGGCCTGGTCGCCGGGATCGCCGTCGCACGGATACGGGTCCTTGCGGTAGTTCGGGTTGCGGCTGAGCACGTGCAGCCGGTCCTGGACGGACTCGGTCATCATGTACGGGCCGGTGCCCACCGGCCACTGGTTCAGCGACAGCCCGTTGCCGGCCATGCCGGGCTGGGCGTAGAAGGCCTCGGCCTCCCAGGGAACAGGGGCGGTGAAGGTCATCGCCAGCCAGTATTTCCACTGCGGGTACTTGCCGTTGAGGCGGATGCGCAGCGTGTGCGGGTCCAGCGCCTGCACGCCTGCCAGCGGCCATTTGCGGAAGTCGAGGAAAGGCTTGTCGGCCCCCGCCTTCAGGCCCGCGGTGAGCTTCTTGTCCTCGGCCTTGATCAGCTTGCCGTACTCCGCCAGGCCGACGACGTGCTCGGCGAAGAGCGTGAAGACCGGCGCCTGGATGCGCGTCGTGGCGTGGCGCTTGAAGGCGTAGACGTAGTCGTCGGCCGTCAGCTCGCGGGTGCCGGTGTGCAGCCATTCCCAGGGCGAGTGCCGGTCGCCCACGTCCTCGCGCTTGAGGTGGTGGTAGAGGTAGTTGCCCGCCGCATCCTTGGCGAAGGCCGGGTGCGGTGCGTAGAGGATGCCGCGCTTGATGCGGATGTCGTAGACGCTCTCGGCAATCTGTTCGGGCGGCGCGTCGGGCGGCAATTCCTTGCCGGCCTTGTCCAGGTAGCGCGGCTGCACCACCTCCTCCGCAGTCTTGGGCACCAGCACGTAGGGCCGCTTGAGGTAGTGGTAGCCGTAGAGCGGCTCATAGACCTGGTAGGTGATCGGCGTCTCGTTGTTGGAGTAGGACGCCACCGGGTCCACGTAGCGCGGCGAGCGCTCGGTGAAGGCGGTGTAGAGCGTGTTGCTCTGCTGCGCGCCTTCCGGATAGGGGTTGTTGCCGCAGGCGGCCAGCAGGCCGGCCACCACCAACGCCCCCACGCCCAGGGCTCGCAGTGCGTTGCGCATCACCACAGCACCATCGCGTCGCGGCCTTCGACCACCAGCTGCACCTTCTGCCCCTGGGGCAGGCAGACCTTCACCGGCGTGTGCCCGTAGGGCAGGCCGGTGAGGATGGGGGTGCGCGTCACCGATCGCAGGTGCTCGATGGCGCTCTTGAGCTTGTAGCCGCGGTCCAGCGGGGACTTCTTCCAGTCGGTGAACTCGCCCAGCAGCACGGCCTTCTGCGCGTCCAGCACACCGGCCTGGTGCAGCTGCAGCAGCGAACGTTCGATGCGATAGGGATGTTCGTTCACGTCTTCGAGGAAAAGCACGCCGCCCCTGATCCTGGGAGCATGAGGCGTGCCCAGCAGCGACATCAGCACCGTGAGGTTGCCGCCCCACAGCCGGCCCTTGGCCTGCAGGCCGTCGAAGCCGGCCTCCGTGCGAAAGCCGATGGCCTCCAGTTCGCCGCCCATGGCCTCGCAGAAGATGTCCTGGGTCACGTCGTCGCCGCCGCCGTCCACGCCTTCGAGGCCGAAGTCGCCGCAGGCCATGGGGCCGGCCCAGAAGCCGCCGTGGGTGTGGTGGTGGTCGTGGCCGGCGTGGGCGTGGTCGCAATGCGCGTGCTGGTCGCTGCCGCCCGCGCCGTGCGCCAGCGCGGCCAGCTGCAGCGCGGTGAGGTCGCTGTAGCCGACCCAGCGCGTGCCGCGCTCGACGCTGCGGGCGATGCGCTTCCAGTCGATGCGGTCCAGCAGGCGCGTGATGCCATAGCCGCCGCGCGTGGCCAGGGCCACCGAGGGCGCGGCGTCGGCCACGCGGTGCAGCGTGGCCAGCCGCGTGTCGTCGTCGCCGGCGAAGCGCTGGTGGCGCGCGGTCGCGTCCGCGTCGACCTGCACGTGGAAGCCCAGGGCCTTCAGCCGCCTGGCGGCGCGCTTGACGCTGGCGCGCTCGGCGACGGCGCCGGCGGGGGAATGGATCAGGAGTTCGTCGTGGGAGTCGGTCATGCGGCTGGGGGCGCGTCGCGGTTTCTGCGTGCGGTTCGGGCGAGAGGGGTCAGGCCGGCGGATCAGGCTCGATAACGTCGCCCACGGGGATCTCGGCGATGGAGGGCTCCAGGCCGTACAAGGTTCCCAGGCCGCTGTCGGGCGACGCGGTGCCGCGCGCGGCGCGCGCCAGCGCCCGGCGCTCGGCGAAGAACTCGCGCAGCAGGCTGGCGCTGGCATCGGCCAGCACGCCGCCGATGACCTGGGTGTGGTGGTTGAGCTGGCTCTGCCCGAAGAGGTCGATCACCGAGCCGGCGACCCCGGTCTTGGGATCCCAGGCGGCGAAGACCACGCGCTTGAGCCGCGCGTGCATCAGCGCCATCGCGCACATCGCGCAGGGCTCCAGCGTGACGAAGAGCTCGCAGCCGGGCAGCCGGTAGTTCTCCAGCAGCTGGGCCGCGTGGCGCAGCGCGACGATCTCGGCATGGGCCGTCGGGTCGTGGGTGGTGATGGGCCGGTTGTAGCCGGTGGCGATCACCTGCCCGTCGCGCATCAGCACCGCGCCCACCGGCACCTCCCCTGCCAGGCGCGCGTTCTGCGCCTGATCCAGGGCGATGCGCATGGCGTATTCGTCGGTGGACAGTTGGGTCATGCGGTGCGTGGGGGCTCGCTGTGCGTGGGGGGGATTGTGGTCGAAGGCCGGGGCCGCTCAGGGGGACTCGGCCGCGCTGGCCGCCCCGGCGACCGCGGGCAGCCCGAGCTGGCCCTCGATCTGGGCCTGGCGCTGCTGGGCGGCCCGGTTGACCTCGTCGACCATCTGCTGCGCCTGGGCGCCGCCGGCACGCTGCTCGAAGGTGGCCGAAGCCGAGGACGCGGCCGGGCTCGCCTGCACGCTGACCGCCTGCATGCCGGGCATCTGGTTGCGCGCCACCACCGCCAGCACGGCGATCACGATCAACAGCCCGATGAAGCTGAACACACCACGCATCGCCGATCTCTCCGACCCGTCCAGTCCGCCCGTTCCCGTTGCAGGTATCGGCCGGGTCGCACGAGGCGCCGCTTGCCGCTGGCGCGCATTCTGCCTGCGGCCGCGGAGGCGGCGTATCCGCGTTTTTCGCAGGCGTCCGAACGGGCCAGGATGGAGCAGCTACGGTGCCTTGAACAGGCGCAGCCAGCGCGGCCGCCAGGCCAGGGTCTGGGCCACCGCCATCGCCGCCGCGCCGATCAGCACCACCCACAGCAGGCTGCCGAAGGACGACCCGTCGCGCAGCCAGCACCCGGCATAGGCCAGGGCGAGCAGCGGCCAGCCGACGGCCAGCAGCCGGCCGCGCCAGGGTGGGCGCTCGACGCGCTGGCCGTAGACCTGCTCCCAGTTGCGGCCCATCGCCAGCGCGAGGCAGGCGAAGCCGACATAGGCCGCCGCGAAGGATGCCGCCAGCAACAGGCCGGCGCTCATGACTGCACCTGCGGCTCGATGGCCGGCTCGACGCTCGCCGCAGCACGCCGCACGAGCGGTTGCGTCTTGCGGCCCAGGCGCAGCGCGGCCGCCGCGGCCAGGACGCCCGCGGCAAGCAGCAGCAGGTCCATGGCGGCGATGGACCACGCACCTGCGGCGAGCGTGCGCAGCAGGTGGTCGCCGGTGCTCAGCGCGTTGAGCAGCGCGCACAGCGGCGCCAGCGCGGCGATGGCCCAGGCCTGCTCGCGCCAGGCGCGGCCGGGCCGCAGCCAGGCGTGCGCGAAGGTCGTGACCCAGAAGAGGTAGAAGGCCCACACCTCCAGGTCCGCGCGATCCCAGAAGGCCAGCGCGGCATCCGCCGGCAGCAGCCGGTTGGCGGCGAAGTAGACGAGGGTCGAGGCGACGATGCCGGTGACGCTGCCGATGGTCAGGCCCTCGACGACGCGCACGCCGCGCAGGCCCTTCTTCGCGTGGCTCGCGCGGCGCGACTCCAGCCAGAACAGGAAGCCGGTGGCGATCATCACGCAGCCCGACAGGCCGGCGGCGAAGTACAGCCAGCGCAGGGTCCAGTGCTCGAACTGGATGAAGTGCAGGCCGGATATGAAGCGCTGCGCCGTCCACACCGGCCCGGCCTCGAAGCGCCTGAGCACCTGGCCGGTGGCGGCGTCGAAATAGATCTGGTCGAGGTGCATCGTGATGTCGCGAGCGAAGGAGCGGCGCATCTCGACGTAGGCGTTCGCGTCGCCCGGGTTCCAGACGCGAACGAAATAGGGCCGGCCGCCCGCCCACTCCTGCCCGGCGCGTGCCGCCATCGCGTCCAGCGAGGCGAGGCTGCCGGGCCTGCCGGCCTTCTCGCGCACATAGCGGCCCAAGCTCTCGGCCTGGTAGGCGTCCCTGCCCGCCTTGCCCGGGCCGTAGGCCGCCTCGTGCGCCTGCGGGAAGTAGATGCCGATGAAGATGATGAGGCCCGACAGCGCGATCATGAAGTGGAAGGGCAGCGCGACCACGCCGCTGAGGTTGTGCAGGTCCAGGCTGGCACGCTGCATCTGCTTCCTCGGGCGGAAGGTGAAGAAGTCGCTGAAGATGCGGCGGTGGATGATGACGCCGGAGACCAGCAGCAGCAGCATGGACATCGCCGCGACGCCCGCCAGCCAGTAGCCCAGGTCCATCCACTTCAGATTGAGCATGTAGTGGAAGCGGAAGATGAAGCCCGTGCCGCCCTTGCTGCCGGCGTCGGGCAGCAGCGCGCCCGTGGCCGGGTCCACCGCGCGGTTGACGAACTGGCCCTCGGCGTTGCGGTAGCCCAAGCGCAGCACCGGCTCGCGTTCGCTGGGCAGCACCACGCTCCATTGCGGAGAACTGGCCGCCAGCACCGCGGCCGCCGGCACCGCGCTGCGGTCCAGCGAGTAGGCCGCGGGCGGCGCGGCCAGGCGCGTGGCCGGCATCATCCAGCGGTCGATCTCGCGGTCGAAGACGCTCAGCGTGCCCATCCAGAACATCGCGAACAGCACGCTGCCGATGACGACGCCGGCCCAGGTGTGCAGCCAGGCCATCGACAGGCGGAAGGTGTGCCCCACCTCAGTGGCCTCCCGCCAGCAGGAGCAGCGTGCCCTGCGCGGCCGCCGCGCCGCCCAGCATCACCGCGCAGACGCGCCACAG
>SCTQ01000387.1 GCA_004322345.1 Aquabacterium sp.
GGATCAGCCGCGCGCGTCGCACTTGCCCTGCGGCCATCGTGCGGCTGCGCTGCAGCGCCATCAGTTCCCGCCGTTCGGCGTCGCTCAGATTCATCTTTCCCATGCACCATTGAGTCGGTGCAAATTCATTGGTTCAATGGACTAGCTGCCTGCAGGCTGCTGCCGCGACCGCATGACCAGCGCGAACACCAGCCCGCCCACGTACATCAGCACGCCGTACACGGCAGCCGGTATCGCCAGCATGAAGTCCTCCAGCAGGCTGGCGGCGATGACGATGGCCAGCGTGGGGTTCTGGATGGCGCTCTCGATGCCCAGGGTCACCGATTGCCGGCGGTCCAGCCGCGCCAGGCGGGCCATCAGGAAGCCCAGGGCCAGCATGCAGACGTTGAGCGTGGCCGCCAGCGGCGCGAGGTCGGCGAAATGCGCGCTGAATATCTTCCAGCCCTTGAACAGCGCACCGACGACGATGAGGGTGAACAGCCCGGTGGAGATCTTCGTGGCCACCGGCTCGAAGCGCAGGGCCCAGGCCGCCCAGCGCCGGCGCACGAACATGCCGGCGCCCACCGGCACGGCCAGCAGCACGAAGATCTGCAGCGTGATCTGGCCCACCGGGAAGGGGCCGCTCTGCGTGGTGCCGGCGTAGTGGGCCAGGGCCCAGGCCATGATGGACGGCAGCGTGAAGATGGTCAGCACGCTGGCCACCGCGGTGAAGCTCAGCGCAAGCGCGACGTCGCCGCGGGCCAGGTAGGTCAGCAGGTTGGAGGTGGTGCCGGTGGGGCAGGCGGCCACCAGCATGAAGCCCGCAGCCAGGATGCCGCCCGTGCCGAAGAGCTTGATCAGCAGCAGGCAGGTCAGCGGCAGCAGCACGAAGTGGCAGAAGACGCCGACCAGCAGGGCCCGCGGCTGGCGCGCGATGCGCGCGAAGTCCGCCGGCGTGAGCCCCAGGCCCAGCGAGAAGACGATGAACAGCAGCATGGCGGGCATCAGCACCCGCGTGATCAGTTCCAGCGACATGGATGTCCCTCCCAGGACCGGAGTGTGCGTGCTCAGTCGGCCTCGTAATCTGCCATTCCTTCGCCCAGCCGCACCGCGATCTCCGCCTGCCAGCGAGGGTTGAAGCGCAGCCGCTGCGGCCACAGCATCACCACGGTGGAGCCCAGCAGGAAGCGGCCCATCTCCTCGCCCTGGGCCAGCTGCACGGGTTTGTCGGCATAGGTCCACTCGCGCAGCCGGCCCGGGCGCGGCGGATTGACCACGCCGTGCCAGACGGTAGCCATGCTGCCGACGATGGTCGCGCCCACCAGCACCAGCACGAAGGGACCGTGGGCCGTGTCGAAGACGCAGACCACGCGCTCGTTGCGCGCGAACAGGCCGGGCACGCCGCGCGCGGTGTCGGGGTTGACCGAGAACAGCTCGCCGGGCACGTGGATCATGCGGGTCAACCTGCCGGCGCAGGGCATGTGGATGCGGTGGTAGTCGCGCGGGCTGAGGTAGATGGTGGCGAAGCTGCCGTCCTGGAACTCCGCGGCCAGCGTGGCGTCGCCGCCCACCAGGGCGGTGGTCGTGTAGTGGTGGCCCTTGGCCTGGAAGATCTGGTCGCCCTCGATGGGGCCGATCTGGCTGATCGCGCCGTCCACCGGGCAGACCAGGTCGGCCACCGCCAGCGGGCGGGCGCCGGGCCTCAGCGGGCGGGTGAAGAAGTCATTGAAGCTGGCGTAGCTGGCGATGTCGGGGTCGGCGGCCTCGTCCATGTTCACGCGGTAGCGCTGGACGAAGGCGCGGATCGCGGCCGTCGTCAGCGCGCCGGCGCGGCGCCGCGCCAGGCTGCCCATCAGGGCGGTCAGGGCCTGCTTGGGCAAGAGGTACTGGAGCGTGACGGCGAGGCTGCGGGACATGGCTTCGGGCCAGGGGCCAAGGAGGTGAGGGCGGCGATTGTCCCAGAGCTGCCGCCTGCAGCCGTCAGCCCCCGCACAGGGTGATACGGAAGCGCAGGCTTTCGCCGCCGCCGTAGGACGCGTCCTTGACGAAGCGCTCCACCAGCACGCCGGCATTGCGACGTATCACCTGCTGCGAGGCCAGGTTCTGCGGCTCGGTCGTCAGCTCCACCCAGGCCAGGCCCTGCTCGCGCGCCAGCGGCAGCAGCTGGCGCAGGGCTTCGGTGGCGTAGCCGCGGCGCCGCTTCCACGGCACGATGACGTAGCCGATGTGGCCCAGGCACCAGGACGGCAGCTCCGAGGTGCCGGCCTGCCAGCGCAGGCCGATCTGGCCGCAGAACTCGCCGTCCCACAGCCAGCGCCGGATGCCGGGCAGGCGCGGCACGCAGCTGCCGTCGGGCCGGGTGATGGGCGGGCCCAGGCCCTGGGGGTCGTCCATCAGCTCGACGTAGCGCGCCGGGTCCTCGCGCAGGCGCTGCAGCTCGTGGCGCGCGGCCTCGGCGCCGCGCAGGCTGTCGGGGGACCAGCCGGCTTCCAATGCCTCGACGAAACCGGGCAGGTGGGCGAGGGTGGGGACGAGGAGCTGCATCGGGCCATTCTGCGGGCCCGCGCTGCCTTGCGCAGCCTCGGGACATTGGTGGCCA
>SCTQ01000388.1 GCA_004322345.1 Aquabacterium sp.
AGATCGCGCGCCAGAGCGGGATCTCCTTGTAGCTATTGCCCGAGCCGAACTGCCCCGCGATGTCCAGCTCGCGCGGCGACAGCGAATCCGCGGCGCTGCGCTGGCGCACCAAGAGCAGCGAGAACTCGCCGAGCTGGTAGCGCCGCATCACGATCTGGTCGAGCTTCACGTCGGGCCCGCGGTTGCGCATGAAAGCCGCGCACACGCCGCGCGGCACCGGCCCGCCAGCCCACTCGGGCCACTCCAGCCGCATCGTCCGCTCGAAGTCGGGCTCGGCATTGAGTACCTGCATCTGCCGGTCCGCGATCGCCATCGAGTACTGCCCGGGCGACGCAGCGGACTTCAAGCGCTGCATCTGGTAGTTGCGGTTGGTGGTCCACAGGATGAAGAGATGGCGCACCAGGTACTGCACCAGCAGCCGGTCGGTGCCCGAGAAGTCCGACTCGCCGAACGAGCGGTACAGCGACAGGAACATGAAGGAGGTCTGCGTCGGGATCTTCACCGAGGTGCAGAAGGCCTGGCCGATGCCGTGGTCGCCGGTCAGCGTGGCCAGGCCGGGGGCATCCAGCAGGCGGCGCTGGTCGAAGTAGACGGTTTCGTTCTCCTTCACCGCGACGGCCTTGGCGACCAGGTCCTCGGACTTCACTTCCTCCCACACGTCCACGTAGGAGGTGGGCAGCTCGAAGAGGTGGGAGCTGTGCAGCGAGAAGCCGCTGCCCGAGGGCGACATGATCCCCCACCAGGCCTTGTCGAAGGGCATGATCTTCTGCACGGCAGAGAGCACGCTGGTCTGGAACTCGTCGATCGCGCTTTCCTGGGCCAGCGCTTCGAGCTCCAGCAGGAGATTGCTGAACGCGCCGATTTCCAACATGTACTGCCTCCGTTGCCGCGCCAAGCCGCCGCCGGCGCGTGTGGGCGCGACGACCGGAACTGGGCGCCGCGCGGCCCGCAGCTCCTCCCCAAGCGCTGTGCACCTCGCGGAGAGGGCCGACAGCAACAACGGTGCCAATCTGTTGGAAACACAGCAGCTGAACGGGAGCTTGCCACCCCGTTCAGCTATGGATCGGAACCATTCCGCCCCGCATCCGGCAGGCGGCGCGAAGCCGCCACGGACGTCCCAACTTGGACCATCCCGGCCCCAATTGGGTTTGCGCCGTCCCCAAAAGAGGACGGCGGCGCGGCGCTCAGCCCAGCGTCTTCAGCGCGACGGCCGGGTCACAGGCCACGGCCGGATCCGGGCTCACGCCGGTCTCCAGCAGCTTGCGCGAGGCGATGTGGTCCAGCGGCGCGTTCACGCTCTCGACGCAGACCAGCTTGCCGTCCAGGTAGTGCAGCACGGAGAAGCTCGCGGGCGTCGCACCCGGGCGGCGGTGCGCCGTGGTGCCGGCCGGCAGCAGGCCGGCCATCTGCAGGCGCAGGGCACCCTGCTCGGACCAGAACCAGGGCAGCGCGCGATACGGCTCCTCGCGACCCAGCAGCGTGGCGGTGGCGGTGCGCGCCTGGTCGTTGGCGTTTTGAACGGATTCCAGGCGGCGGCGACGGTCGCCGTCGCGCGTGTCGGGGAAGCTGGTGCAGTCGCCGATGGCCAGGATCGCCGGGTCGGAGGTGCGCATCAGCGCATCGACCTGGATGCCGTTGTCGCAGGTGAGGCCGGCCTCGCTGGCCAGCGTGTGCTCGGGATGGGCGCCGATGCCCAGCACCAGCAGCTCGATGGCCTCGCGCTGGCCGTCGACCGCCAGCGCGGCCAGCTTGCCGCCCTCGACCTCGAAGCTGCCGACCGACACACCCAGGCGCACGTCGATACCGGCCGCGCGATGCGTCTGCAGCACATGGGTGCCGATGTCCTCGGATACCGAACGGCCCAGCAGGCGTTGGGCGGATTCGAGCACCGTGACCTCCTTGCCCAGCACGCGTGCGGTGGCGGCGATCTCCAGGCCGATGAAGCCGCCGCCGACGACCGTCAGCTTCTGCGCCGTGCCCAGCAAGCCGCGCAGGCGCCCGGCGTCCGCGGCGTTGCGCAGCACGGCGACGTTGGACAGGTTGGCGTCCAGGTGCGGCAGGCCGCGCGCGCGCGCGCCGGTGGCCAGCACCACGTTGGCATAAGGCAGCTCCTTACCGGAGCGCAGCCTGACGACCTTCTTCCCGCGATCGATGGCCACGGCCGGGTCGGCGCGGTGCAGCGTGATGCCGGCGTCGGTGTACCAGGCCTCGGCGCGGTGCTGCTGCACCGCCTGGGCCGCGTCTTTCAGGTAGGCCTTGGACAGCGGCGGGCGCTGGTAGGGCAGCTCGGCCTCCTCGCACACCAGGTGCACGCGGGCGCCCTGGCCGGCATCGACCAGGCCGGCGCTCAGCTGGGCGGCGGCATGTCCGCCGCCGATGATCACGATGGGGCCTGCCCCGTTCGTCACGCCGGGGCCGGCCCCGTTCACCTCGCTCACTGTCGTTCTCCAGGCTGCGGGGCGCGCATGGCGCTCGCCCCGTCGGTTTCAAAAAATGCGGCGCCGACTGTACATGCCGTACCAGCCGGCCGCCGGCTTCGTTCCATCCATCACCCCACCACGTCCAGGCCCTGAACCAGGCGCCTGGCCAGCCGCGGCTGGCGCAGCTGCTCCAGCCACCAGTCCAGCGCCCGGCCCTCGTGGTCGCCGCGCCAGGCCACGTAGAGCGTGTTGGGCTCGCGCGGGTCGGCCGTGCGCTTCTCCACCAGCCGGCCGCTCTTGAGCAGCGAGGCCGCACGCACGCGCGGCACCCAGCCCACACCCAGGCCGTCGCGCTGCGCCAGGATCTTGGCCCGCATGCTGGGCAGCGCCAGCACGGCCTGGCCGCCCAGCAGCCCGTAGCTGCGCACCTCGGCACCGCGCGAGGTGTCGGCAACGACGACCGAACGGTGCGCCAGGATGGCCTCGCGCTCCAGCGGCTCGGCTGCCTTGGCCAGCGGGTGCCGCGGCGACACGGCGAAGACCCATTCCAGCGTGCCCAGCTCGAACCAGCGCAGCTTGGGGATCACCGGCGGCTCGTTGGTGGCGCCGATGACCAGGTCGGCCCGGCCGTCGCGCAGCGCTTCCCAGGTGCCGCCCAGCACTTCTTGGGTGATGCGCAGCGAGACGCCGGACTGCAGGCCGTCGAAGTGCTGGACCACGGGCAACAGGCTGTCGATCTCCAGCAGCTCGTCGGTGACGATCCACAGCCGGTCCTCCCAGCCGCCAGCCACCTGCTTGACCCGGCGCGTCAGCCGCGAGACGTCCTGCATCAGGCGCGAAGCCTCCTGCGTCAGCAGCTGGCCCGCGGGGGTGAGCTGCAGACGATAGCGGCGGCGGTCGAACAACAGGGCGTCAAAACGCGACTCGAGCTGTCGCGCCGCATGCGAGACGGTGGACGGCGCCTTGCCCAGGCGCCCTGCGGCCTTGGACAGGCTGCCGGTCTCGCTGATGGCCTGCAGCAGGGCCAGTTCCTCGGTGCTCAACATGTTCGATGCTTTCGAACGAGTGGGCCGCGATCATGGCACGTCAGGAGAGGACCGGGCGACGAACATTCTTCTCACGGCACCACCGCCGGCCCACCAACCGAGAAGGAAGCATCATGAGCACCGTCACCCCCCAGCCCCGCCGCTTCGAAGGCAAGAGCGTCCTCGTCACCGGCGGCAGCACCGGCATCGGCCTGGCCGCCGCGCGCGCTTTCGCCGCCGAAGGCGCCAGGGTCGTCATCACCGGCCGCGACGCGGCGGCCCTCGAACAAGTCGCCGCGGAGCTGGGCAACCAGGCACTGGCCCTGCGCAACGACGCCGGCGACGTGGATGCCGCCGGGGAGCTGGCGCGCACGCTGGCGGCCAACGGGATCACGCTGGACGCCGTCTTCGTCAACGCGGGCTCGGCCAAGCTCGCCCCGATGGAGGCTTCCACGCCCCAGTTGTGGGACCAGCTCTTCGGCGTCAACGTGCGCGGCCCCTATTTCCAGATCCAGGCGCTGGTGCCGCTGCTGAACAAGGGCGCGTCCATCGTGCTCAACGGCTCGATCAACGCCCACATCGGCATGCCGAACTCCTCGGTCTACGCCGCCAGCAAGGCCGCGCTGATCTCGCTGGCCAAGACGCTGAGCGCCGAGCTGCTGCCGCGCGGCGTGCGCGTCAACGTCGTCAGCCCGGGACCGGTTGCCACACCGCTGTACGGCAAGCTGGGCCTGGACGCCGCGGCCCTGGACGCCACCGCGGCGCAGATCCAGAACCAGATCCCGCTGGGCCGCTTCGGCCGGCCCGAGGAGATCGCCGCCACCGTGTTGCATCTGGCCGCTGCAGAGTCGGCCTTCATCGTCGGCACGGAAATTGTGATCGACGGTGGCATGAGCCAGCTCTGAGCTTTCGCCCCTCCCAACTTCCATCGGAGCATCGACATGAACCCCATCGCCCGCCTGGCCCGCCGCACTGCCGCGGCACTCACCCTCGGCTTTGCCGCCCTCGGCAGCCATGCCGCAACCGTCATCACCGACCACCGCGCCACGGCCAACGGCGTCGGCCTGCACTACCTGCAGGCCGGCAAGGCCGGCGAGCTGCCCGTCGTGCTGCTGCACGGCTATGCCGAGACCAGCCACATGTGGCGCCCGCTGATGCCGCAACTGGCCGCCGACCGACTGGTCATCGCCCCCGACCTGCGCGGCGCCGGCGGCTCCGACAAGCCCGTGGGCACCTATGAGAAGAAGCTGCTGGCCCAGGACATCCATGCGCTGGTGCAGTCGCTGGGGCTGAAGAAGGTGAAGATCGTCGGCCACGACATCGGCCTGATGGTGGCCTATGCCTACGCGGCACAGTACCCGGACGAGGTCGACAGCATCGTGCTGATGGACGCCTTCCTGCCCGGCGTGGGCGACTGGACCCACGTCTGGCTGCTGCGCGACCTGTGGCACTTCCACTTCTACGGCGAAACCCCGCTGAAGCTGGTGAAGGGACGCGAGCGCACCTACTTCGAACACTTCTGGAACGACTTCGCGGCGGACCGCAGGCACTCACTGTCCGAGGCCGACCGCCGCTTCTACGCCAGGGCCTATGCCCAGCCAGGCGGCATGCGCGCGGGCTTCGAGTACTTCAAGGCCTTCGAGCAGGACGCCAAGGACTTCGCCGGCTTCGCCCAGACGAAGCTGAAGGCGCCGATGCTGGTGCTCTCCGGCGAGAAGGCCGGGGGCCAGTTCCTGATCGACCAGGGCCGGCTGGTGGCCGACAACGTGACCGGCGTCATCGTCAAGGGCTCCGGCCACTGGCTGATGGAGGAGGCTCCCGAACAGACCATCCCCGCGCTGCTGGACTTCCTGAAGCGGCCGGCCGCGCAGTGATCCCCGGGCCCAGGCCCGTGCGATGAACGAGGGCCCGCA
>SCTQ01000389.1 GCA_004322345.1 Aquabacterium sp.
GGGGATCGCCCTGTTCCTGGTGGTCGAAGGGCTGCTGCCCTTCCTCAGCCCGGCGTCGTGGCGCGAGATGGTCCGCAGGGTCGCCGAGTTCAGCGACGGCCAGATCCGCTTCATCGGCCTGAGCAGCATGCTGATCGGGTTGTTGCTGCTGCTGGTGTTCGTCTGAGCCACGCCGCCGCCCCCGGGAAGCAGTTCCGTTCATCGCAGGGTTGGCGAGCAGGCTGCGGCCGACCGTAAAATCGCCCTCTTTTGTCCGGATCCCCCTGATGTCGTCTGCCTGGCTGCTGCCTGAGCATGTTGCCGACGTGCTGCCCGCGCAGGCGCGTCGCATCGAAGAGCTGCGTCGCACGCTGCTGGACGCGGCGCGCGGCTACGGTTTCGAGCTGGTGATGCCGCCGCTGCTGGAGCACCTGGAATCGCTGCTGTCGGGCACCGGCAGCGCGCTGGACTTGCAGACTTTCAAGCTCGTGGACCAGATCAGCGGCCGCACGCTGGGCGTGCGGGCCGATACCACCCCCCAGGTGGCCCGCATCGATGCCCACCTGCTCAACCGCCAGGGCGTGGCGCGCCTCTGCTACTGCGGGCCCGTGCTGCATACACGCCCGGCCAGCCCGGCCGGCACGCGCGAGCCGCTGCAGTTCGGTGCGGAAATCTACGGCCATCCGGGCCTGGAGGCCGACCTCGAGGCGCAGGAGCTGGCGCTGGAAGGCCTGCAGGCCAGCGGCCTGGGCCCGGTGGTGCTGGATCTGTCCGATGCACGCCTGCTCAGCGGGCTGCTCGAAGGCCAGACGCTGAGCCGCCAGGCGTCGTCGGCTGTTGTCGCAGCACTGGCCGCCAAGGACCGCAGCGCGTTGCAGGCACTGGCCGGCGAGCTCGACGCGCAGACCCTGGATGCACTGCTGTCCCTGGTCGAGCTCTACGGTGACCTGTCCACGCTGGATGCCGCCAGGAAGCGCCTGCCGGACCACCCGCTGGTGCGAGCCGCGCTGGATGACCTGGCCTGGCTGGCCCGGCACGTGCAGGCCTCGCACCCGCAAGCGCGCGTCGGGTTCGACTTGGCCGATCTCAGCGGCTACGCCTACTACAGCGGCCCGCGGTTTGCCGTCTACGTGGCAGGCTGCGGGGATGCGCTGGTGCGTGGCGGGCGCTACGACGAGGTTGGGGCGATCTTCGGTCGCAACCGGCCGGCGGTGGGTTTCAGCCTGGACCTCAAGGCCCTGGTCGAGTGCCTGCCGGTGAAGGCCCCCGAGCCGGCGGTGCGCGCCCCCTGGGGCGAGGACCCGCAACTGCGCGCCGCCGTGCGCCAGCTGCGCGCAGCCGGCGAGACGGTCGTCTGCGTACTGCCTGGGCACGAGCACGAAGTCGATGAATTCGCCTGCGATCGCGAGCTGGTTCGCGAAGACGGCAAATGGACGGTACGTTCGATCTGATGGCCCTTGCCATATCGGGTCGGAGTTTGTAGTTTTAGCGGCGGGCACCCCCACCCGCACAGGATCATTCACATGCAAAGTTCTTCCGTGAAAGCGAGCGCCGGCGGCCGCAACGTCGTCGTCGTCGGTACCCAGTGGGGCGACGAGGGCAAGGGCAAGGTCGTCGATTGGCTGACCGATCACGCAGCGGGTGTCGTCCGGTTCCAGGGCGGCCACAACGCGGGCCACACGCTGGTGATCCGCGGCAAGAAGACCGCTTTGCAACTGATCCCCTCGGGCGTGATGCGCGATGGCGTGGCCTGCTACATCGGCAACGGCGTGGTCGTCGATCCCTCCCACCTGCTGTCGGAGATCGAGCGCCTGGAGGCTGCCGGCCTGGACGTGCGTTCACGCCTGTTCATCAGCGAGTCCTGCCCGCTGATCCTGCCCTTCCACGTCGAGGTGGATCGTGCGCGCGAGGCGCTGCGCGAGGTCTCCGGCGGCGGCAAGATCGGCACCACCGGCAAGGGCATCGGCCCGGCCTACGAGGACAAGGTGGCGCGCCGTGCGCTTCGCGTGCAGGACCTGAAGCATCCCGACCGCTTCGCTGCCAAGTTGCGGGAATTGCTGGAGCTGCACAACTTCTCTCTCAAGCAGTACCTGGGAGGCGAGACGCTGGACTTCGACCCGATCTACACCCACGCGATGAAAGTGGCCGAAGAGCTCAAGCCCATGATGGCCGACGTCGGGGTGCTCATCAGCCAGGCCCATCTGGCCGGAGGCAACATCCTCTTCGAGGGCGCGCAAGGCACGCTGCTGGACATCGACCACGGCACCTATCCCTTCGTCACCTCCAGCAATTGCGTCGCCGGCAACGCCGCGGCCGGCTCGGGCGTCGGCCCTGACCAACTGCACTACATCCTGGGCATCACCAAGGCCTACACCACGCGCGTGGGCAGCGGCCCGTTCCCGACCGAACTGCGCATCGACCAGCCGGGTACCGTGGGCCATCACCTGTCGACCGTGGGTCAGGAGCGTGGCACCGTCACCGGCCGCGCCCGCCGCTGCGGCTGGCTGGACGTGGCCGCGCTGCGGCGAGCGGTACTGATCAACGGGATCTCGGGCCTGTGCCTGACCAAGCTGGACGTGCTCGACGGGCTGTCGGAGATCCAGGTGGCCGTGGGCTACGAGCTCGGCGGTCGCCAGATCGACATCCTGCCGCTGGACGCCGACGACATCATCGCCTGCAAGCCCATCTACGAAGTCTTCCCCGGCTGGGAAGGTTCGACCGCGGGCCTGACGCAATGGGACCAGCTGCCGCTGAATGCGCGCCGCTACCTGGAGCGCGTGCAGGAGCTGATCGGCGCACCCATCGACATGATCTCGACCGGCCCGGATCGCGACCACACGATCCTGCTGCGCCACCCTTACAAGGGCTGACCCGTCACCGCCCGCTGGAGCCCCTGACATGCTGACCGACGACGGCAAACACCTGTACGTTTCCTGGGACGACTATCACCTGCTGATCGAGCGCTTGGCCATGCAGGTCCATGACTCGGGCTGGGAGTTCGACCAGATCCTCTGCCTGGCCCGCGGCGGCATGCGTCCGGGCGACGTGCTCTCGCGCATCTTCGACAAGCCGCTGGCGATCATGTCGACCAGCAGCTACCGCGCGAACGCCGGCACGCTGCAGGGCCGGCTGGACATGGCGAAGTACATCACCATGCCCAGCGGCGAGCTGGCAGGGCGCGTGCTGCTGGTGGACGACCTGGCGGATTCCGGCGTCACGCTGCATGCGGTCGTCGACCGCCTGAGAGCGCAGCCGCCGATCGCCGAGCTGCGTTCCGCGGTGTTGTGGGTCAAGGGCGTGTCCACCTATACCCCCGACTATCACGTCGAGACGCTGCCCACGAGCCCCTGGATCCATCAGCCGTTCGAGGACTACGACAACCTGAGGCCGGCCGCGCTGGCCCGCAAGCTGGGACGTTGATGCCGCTGGCGTCTTGCCTTTCCTCCCTCCCGAAGTCCTGGGCCGGCGTGGCCCTGCCCAGGCCTCAGCCCGCCCGCCACGAAGAAGAGCAGGGCGTAGACAACAAAAAAGCCGCTGACCTTTCGATCAGCGGCTTCAGTTCTTGCCTACTTCTTGTTCTTCGATCTTCTTGTTCTTCAGTCTTTCGACTGGTGCCCAGGAGAGGACTCGAACCTCCACGGAGTTACCCGCTAGTACCTGAAACTAGTGCGTCTACCAATTCCGCCACCTGGGCAGGTACTTTATTTAGCTGATCGCTTTGCGCAGATTTATTGTTCATCTGCAGCGCTGCACTCAGCGAAGTCCGCAACTATAACATCATTCATGAGCACTTCTGCAAGACCCACTCAAAACGAAGCTTCTTTGATGAGCGAAGTCGAGGGCGTCGTCCAGGGACACCGCGATGGGCACGGCTTCGTGCTGACCCTCGCGACTCAGCCCGACATCTATCTCTCCTCCCAGGAAATGCGCGCCGTGCTCCACGGCGACAAGGTGAAGGTGCGCGTCGTGCGATACGACCGCCGCAACCGCCCCGAAGGCCGCGTGCTCGAGATCGTCGAGCGCCGCAAGGCTCCCATCATCGGCCGCCTGCTGCACGAAGGCGGCATGTGGCTCGTCGCGCCCGAGGACAAGCGCTATGGCCAGGACATCCTGGTCCCCGCCAAGGGCACGGCCGGCGGCAAGGTCGGCCAGGTGGTCGCGGTCCAGCTGACCGAGCCGCCCTCGCTGCATGCCCAGCCTGTCGGCCGCGTGACCGAGGTGCTCGGCGAGATCGACGACCCCGGCATGGAGATCGAGATCGCCGTGCGCAAGTACGAGGTCCCGCACCGCTTCTCCGAGGAGGCCCTGGCCCAGGCAGCCAAGCTGCCCGACAAGATCCGGCCCAGCGACCGCAAGAACCGCATCGATCTCACCGATGTGCCGCTGGTCACCATCGACGGCGAGGACGCGCGTGACTTCGACGACGCCGTCTTTTGCGAGCCGGCCAAGGTCGGCCGCAGCAAGGGCTGGCGCCTGATCGTCGCCATCGCCGACGTCAGCCACTATGTGCGCCCCGGCGAGGCGCTGGACCGCGATGGCTACGAGCGCGCGACTTCGGTCTACTTCCCGCGCCGCGTGATTCCCATGCTGCCGGAGAAGATCTCCAACGGGTTGTGCTCGCTGAACCCGCAGGTCGATCGCCTCTCGCTCGTGTGCGACATGCTGATCACCGCTGGCGGCGATATCCACGCCTACCAGTTCTATCCGGCGGTCATCTGCTCCCACGCGCGCTTCACCTACACCGAGGTGGCCGCGATCCTGGCCAATACCCGCGGCCCGGAGGCCGTGCGCTACGCACCGCTGGTGCCGCACCTGCTGCACCTCAACGATGTCTATCGCGCACTGCTGAAGGCACGCGCGGCGCGCGGCGCGGTGGACTTCGCGACCACCGAGACGCAGATCGTCTGCGACGACAACGGCCGCATCGAGAAGATCGTGCCGCGCACCCGTACCGAGGCACACCGGCTGATCGAGGAGGCCATGCTGGCCGCCAACGTCTCCTGTGCCGACTTCATCAAGCGCGGCGAGCATCCTTCGCTGTACCGCGTGCACGAGGGCCCGACACCCGAGCGCAAGGCGACCCTGCAGGCCTACCTGAAGGCGCTGGGACTGGGCCTGAGCCTGAGCGAGGACCCGACCCCCGGCGAATACCAGGCCCTGGCCGAGTCCACCAAGGGCCGGCCCGATGCCGCGCAGATCCACTCGATGCTGCTGCGCTCGATGCAGCAGGCCATCTACACGCCGATCAACAGCGGCCACTTCGGCCTGGCCTACGAGGCCTACACCCACTTCACCAGCCCGATCCGGCGTTATCCGGACCTGCTGGTGCATCGCGTGATCAAGGCCCTGCTGGGCGGCGAGCGCTATCACCTGGACGCCGCCGCGGAAGCGCCCCCGCCGGCGAAGGGCAAGGCGACCCGCGGTCGCAAGGTCAAGCCCAGCGCCGAGGAGACTGCGGCGTGGGAGCTGACTGGCGTGCATTGCAGCGCCAACGAGCGCCGTGCCGACGAGGCCTCGCGCGACGTGGAGGCCTGGCTCAAGTGCATGTTCATGCGCGAACGCCTGGGCGAGGAGTACGCCGGCACCGTCAGCGCGGCGACCACCTTCGGGCTGTTCGTGCAGCTCGACGGCCTCTACGTGGAAGGCCTGGTCCACATCACGGAGCTGGGAGGCGAGTACTTCCGCTTCGACGAGACCCGCCAGGAGCTGCGCGGCGAGCGCTCAGGTGTGCGCTATGCCGTCGGCACGCGGCTGCGCGTGCAGGTCAGCCGCGTCGACCTGGACGGCCGCAAGATCGACTTCCGCCTCGTGCGCGAAGGCGAGGGCGTGGTTCCGCTGCGGCCCTCCCGCGATCGCTTCGGTGGCCGCGGCAAGGGCGGCGGCTCGGCCCAGGCCGAGCTGGCCGACATCAAGGAAACTGACCGCCAGACCAAGTCCGCGACCAAGGCGGCGCGCAAGTCTGGCCCCAAGTCCGGCCGGCCGGCCGGCAAGGCGGGTGCTGCGGCAGGGGGCCGGGCCGGCAAGCCGGTGCGGCGCAAGAAGTAGGTCGGGGCAGCGGCGCGCGGCCGCCGCGCTTCAGATCGGCTGCAGCAGGGCACCGGCCGTCAGCGGCCGCCGCCCTTGCTTGGCCAGCCAGCGATCGGCCTGCAGGCCGTGCTGGAAGACCGCCGCCATGGCCGCCTGACGAGGCTCCAGCCCCTGCGCCCACAAGGCGGCGATCCAGCCGGCGAGC
>SCTQ01000390.1 GCA_004322345.1 Aquabacterium sp.
CGTGCCGGCCGGCAGCGGGACGGCGGCCGGCGCGGCGCTGCCCTCGGCCGCGCCGCGGGCCTGCGCCGGTGCGGGCGTGGGTTCGGGCGCCGGTGTCTCGGCGGCGGCCGAGGCGGGCGTCTGCGCCAGCGCGGCCTCGGCCTGGGCCATGGCCTGCGAGGCGGCGCTGTCCAGTGCGGCGGTGGAGGCGGTCTCCGCCACCGGGGCCGGTGCAGGGACGGGGGCCGGTGCCACGGCGGGCGGCGGCGGGACGTCGGCCATCGGCTGCTGCGACGCAGGTTCGGGCGGCATCGGGTGCATCGCGCCCCACCAGACCATGCCGCCGGTGAGGGCCAGCACGGCCGCGACACCGCCGGTCCACGCCAGGATGCGGCGCCAGGGCAGACGGCCGCTCCTGCGTTCCTCGAAGGCCTCCGGCGTCTGCTGTTCCAGCCAGTGGCGCAGCTCGCGCGACAGCGCGCGGGCGGAGTGCGTGCGGTGCTCGCGGTTGCGCATCATCGCGCGCTCGGCGATCTCGGACAGTTCCTTGGGCACCTCGGGCACGATCTGGTGGGCCGAGGGCGGCTTGCGGTGCAGGACGGCATCGGTGATGGCCGATAGCGTCTCGCCGTCGAAGGGGCGGTGGCCGGTCAGCAGCTCGTAGAGCACCACGCCGAGCGAGTAGACGTCGGCCCGGCGGTCCACCGATTCGTTGCGCACCTGCTCGGGCGCCATGTAGTACGGGGAGCCGGCGACCAGGTCGGCGGTCTCGTCGTGCTGGGTGGTGTCGCCGCGCGAGGCCGCGTCGCGGCGGCGCGCGATGCGGGCGATGCCGAAGTCCAGCACGCGCGGTTGGGTGCGGCCCACCATGAAGATGTTGGCCGGCTTGATGTCGCAGTGGACGACGCCGCGGGTGTGCGCATAGGCCAGTGCGTCGGCCACCCGGCGCACGATCAGCGCGGCCTGGGCGGGCGTAGGGCGCCAGCCGTCCTTCAGCAGCTGCCGCAGGTCCTTGCCCTTGAGCAGCTCCATCGCGATGTAGGCGCCCTGCTGGCCTTCGTCCTCGTGGAGGCCGGCGTCGAACACCGTGACGATGTGCGGATGGCTCAGGCTGCCGGCGGCCTTGGCCTCGTTCAGGAAGAGCTGGTTGAAGGTGTCGCGGGCGTCGGCCTGGATGTCGACGTTCAGCGTCTTGACCGCGATCAGGCGCGACAGCAGGGGGTCGTGGGCGGCGTAGACCACGCCCAGGCCGCCCTCGCCGATGCGGTACTTCAACGCATAGCGGCCGATGTGACCGATGGTGGGCAGGGCCTCGGAACTGACACTCTTGCGCGGCTCGGGGGGGGACTCGGGCAGCGCCCGCGTCATCTGCAGCGTTTGGGCCTCGTCCCAGGGCGAGCTGTCCGGTCCGGGCGAGCCGGCGGTCAGCGGGTCGGTCAGCGAGGCGTCGGTGTCGGCAGGTGAAGTCACGGTTCGCGTGGGTGGCTGCTTCAAGTTCTGGCACCTGGCGCAATGCCACCGGAGGAGCCCGGCATCATCGCCAATGGCCCGGGCGCACGCAACATGTGCACCTGTGGCGACAGGTTGAGACTCAGCTTAGCCCAGCCCCGGGAGGGGGCAAACGCCAAAAAAGCACGACGGCAACCGCTTGTTAAGCGCCGAGCGGCGCCGGCACGGGCTTCAGCCGCGCCGCCCGCCCGCTGCCCGGCCGGCCGCGACCTCGGTCGGGCGCAGGGCTGCGGCGGTGTGGTCCAGCACGCCGTTGACGTACTTGTGCCCGTCGGTGCCGCCGAAGGCCTTGGCCAGTTCGACGGCCTCGTTGATGGCGACCTTGTAGGGCACGTCGATGCAGTGCTGCAGCTCGTAGGCGCCGATCCACAGCACGGCGTGTTCGACGGGCGACAGTTCGGCCAGCTTGCGGTCCAGGTGCGGTGCGATGTGCCCGTCCAGTTGGGCGAACTCCGCGATGCAGCCGTGCAACAGCGCGTCGAAGTGAGCGCGGTCGCATTTGCCGAAATCGTCCTGCTCCTGGATGTGGGCCTCGATCTCGCCGGGCTCACCGCGGCTGATCTGCCACTCGTACAGGCCCTGCAGCGCCAGCTCGCGGGAGCGGCGGCGGGCGGACTTGGGGCGGGGCTTGCCGGCGGTCTTGGCCGCCGGCGAGCGGCTGCGCTTGGCAGCAGGAGCAGAGCCGGGAGTCTCGTCCGCCGGCTCGGGGTGCTTGATCTCGTCGTTCACGAAAGGTCTTCCAGGAGATTGGCCATCTCGACGGCGACACGCGCCGCGTCACGGCCCTTTTCCTCCGCCCGGGCCCAGGCCTGCTCTTCGTTCTCCACCGTCAGGACGGCGTTGGCGATGGGCAGGCTGTGGTCCAGCGAGACGCGGGTCACGCCCGCGCCGCTCTCGTTGGACACCAGCTCGAAGTGGTAGGTCTCGCCGCGGATGATGCAGCCCAGGGCGATCAGCGCGTCGTATTCATCGGCCTCGGCCAGGGCTTGCAGCGCCAGGGACACCTCCAGCGCACCGGGCACGGTGACGTGGCGGATGTCCTGGGACTTGACGCCCAGGTCCAGCAGTTCGGCGATGGCGCTTTGCGCCAGCTTGTTGGTCAGGGCCTCGTTGAAGCGTGCCTGCACGATGCCGATGCGCAGGGCCTCGCCGTCGAGTCTGGCCGCCTGGCCCTTGTCTGCGCCTTGCATGTGTCGGTCCTCGTTTTCTGCTCGTTGAGTCGCTTCAGTGCGACGGCGCCGGGACGTCGCCGGGGGCGACGAAGGCGGTCACTTCCAGCCCATAGCCGGTCATGCTGGGCATGCGGCGCTGGCTGCCCAGCAGCCGCATGCGCTGGATGCCCAGGGCGCGCAGGATCTGGGCCCCGACGCCATAGGTGCGCAGGTCCATCTGCGCGGCGCGGCTGCGGCGCTCGGCCGTGGCGTCGTGGGAGAAATGGTGCAGCAGGTCCTCGGTGGCCTCGCCGCAGTTCAGCAGCACGACGGCACCGCGGCCGGCCTGCTGCACGGCGGACAGCGCCGTGGGCAGCGGCCAGGAGTGCTCGCAGGTGCCCACGTCCAGCAGGTCCAGCACGGACAGCGGCTCGTGCACGCGCACGGTGACCTCGTCCTTCTGCCCCCAGCTGCCCAGCGTCAGCGCCAGGTGAATCTGACCGGTGCGGTCGCGGAAGGCCCGGGCGTCGAAGGCACCCTGGGGCGTCTCCAGCCTGCGCTGGCCCAGCGGCACGATCAGCGATTCGTTGCGGCTGCGGTACTCGATCAGCGCCGCGATGGTGCCGATCTTGATGTTGTGTTCCTTGGCGAAGACCTCCAGGTCCGGCAGCCGGGCCATGGTGCCGTCGTCCTTCATGATTTCGCAGATCACGGAGGCGGGTGTCAGGCCGGCCATGGCCGCCAGGTCGCAGCCGGCCTCGGTATGGCCGGCGCGCATCAGCACGCCGCCGTCCTGGGCCTGCAGCGGGAAGATGTGGCCGGGCTGGACCAGGTCCGCGGCCTGGGCGCCACGGGCGACGGCCGCCTGCACCGTACGCGCGCGGTCGGCGGCGGAGATGCCGGTGCTCACGCCGGTGGCTGCCTCGATGGAAACGGTGAAGGCCGTGCCGTGGCGGGTGCCGTTGCGGGTGACCATGGGCGGCAGCTGCAGCAGCTCGCAGCGCTCGCGCGTCAGCGTCAGGCAGATCAGGCCGCGGCCGTACTTCGCCATGAAGTTGATGGTCTCGGCCGAGACGTGGTCGGCAGCGACGACCAGGTCACCTTCGTTCTCGCGGTCCTCCTCATCGACGAGGATGACCATGCGCCCGGCCGCCAGCTCGGCGACCAGTTCGGGGATGGGGGAAATCGGCATGGGCGGATTGTAGGTGGCGGGGTATGGCCGCCCGGCACCGGGGGGCGGCCGCGCAACGGATGGAGGGGCGG